>JAGTQU010000073.1:0-221 GCA_018396695.1 Candidatus Bathyarchaeota archaeon
ACAGGGCGCTTGAAACTGCAGACGTTATGGTTATTGGAACCCCTGCCTACTATGATTCTATTAGCGCCCAACTCAAATTGGTTATAGATCGCTCTAACTGCTTGGTGGAGATGATTACGCTTCCTGATGGAAAAGTAGAGTTCAAACCTAGAATCGCAAAAAAGAAGGAGGGCATTTTCATTTGAGTTTCTGATTTTTCAACTTGCCCATCCACTTTTCCA
>JAGTQU010000073.1:288-3681 GCA_018396695.1 Candidatus Bathyarchaeota archaeon
CTGACCGTGGAGAAGGTGCTAGAAACCGTGTTGAGTTACTTAGTAAGGCTTTTGAGCTTGGAGCATCATTTGTAAAGGTCTCAAAAACCAATACGAATCTTACGCTCTAACATTATCCTATCTTTTTAATAAATGATAAAGGTAGCCTAACTACTTGTTTCAATTCGACGTTCTTTGAGCTCTCAGTTTAATTAGAGTACAATATGATTATATGGTTAAATACTGGACTATCATTTAACTGTTACAAGCACAAAATTTAAAAACAGCCGGTGACATCATTGATCATGTTTAACATTAAGGCGTTCGAAAATGTAAAGAATCAAATTGGCTACTGCGGAATTTGGTGTGGGAGCTGTAGTGGAGGTAATGGATCTATACAAGAGTTGGCAAGGAGATTTGAAGACATTGTTAAAACCAAAACCTTGAGAAATATGTTCCTAAAGAATTTGATTTTAAAGAATTTTCGAAAGGGCTTGCTGCCATACAAAAAATGCCTTTATGTCCAGGTTGTAGAAAAGGTGGCGGGTCTTCAACGTGTAAAGTTAGAATCTGTGCATTAGATAGGGGTGTAACTGATTGCAGCTTATGTGAACAGCTTATAAGATGTACAAATTTCGAGCAACTAGAGAAAACTCATCCGAGGATAAAGGAAGGCTTAATACGGATTAAAAACGAGAATCGCCCAGTGCTGGTGGAAAAGTGGATGGGCAAGTTGAAATACAAATGGCCTCATTGTGTCTTGTTTTGTGCCTCTGCTAAAGAGTAAGAATGAATAAATGTCGTGAAGCACGGTTAACAGACAATCCATTCAACCATCTAATCAATAATCCTTTCTGTATTAACTCGTTCATCACTTCTCCGCAGGATTGTAAACCATCTTCTCAATATGGGCACGATGAGAACTTATTGGAGCAACTCTAGTGATTTATTTTCAAGTGTGAGTAAAAAATTGAGTAAAAAATTGCATAAGTCTTATATAAAATTGATTAATTCTTGTTGGCTAGAGGTGAGGTGAAAGATGATCAGCTGGAAGAAGTCTTCCAGGAAGATTGATTGGAAGGAGATTGCAAGGGACCTTCGAGCAGACAGGGTTCCCATGCAATACCGTAATATAAAATGGTACTACAGGTAGAAAGAGAAGGAAAATTTAAAAACCCTTTTATTTTTCTCAACTTCAAGCATTTTGTAAGCAGTATTTCCATCTACTATGCTTTAGCTATCTCCCAGTGCTGAAGATCATTTTAAACCTTTACAGATATTCTATACTGCTTTCTATTTATACGCCTTCCCTAAACTATTAAACAATAAGTAGCGTGCACCAACCTTCTCAAGTGCACACCACTATTTCTCCTGTTTTCAACAACCTTGATATAGCATCGACTATCTTAAGGGCTGCATTAAACACTTCTAGAACCTCCTCGTCCGCCAGCTCTCTTTCCGCCCAGAGGTTCCATAATTCGTAGCTTCTTTCCAGAGCTTTAATACTGTCTTTTTCGTTGGGATATGCTGTTTTGAACTCTTTTACCACGTTCTCCTTAGCTGCGACATAAACCCCGCTTAGGCTGAGGAAGATGGATGTTGCTCTAAAAACCACTGAGAACAACCTGTAGATCTCATGGCCCCTCTTTAAACTTCCTAAGAATTCTCTTGCTAAGAGTATTTCATTTTCCCGGGCTGGTTTTTGAATAAACTCTTTAACGTCTGTACCGTGGAGCAATTTGCCTTCACGAAGGAAAACGTGATACTCCCAGCCTAGACCCAACCACGACTTACCGCTTTTAACCTCATCCAGTGTCGTAATAGCCAAGCTGAGGGGCTCCGGATGATAGTTTTTAACTTCTTTTAAATTCTTATCTTCTATCCTCCTGGCAATCTCATGAAGTTTTCTCTTAAGACCTTCATCCTCTTGCTTCATCACGACGTACAAGTCAATATCGCTCCTCCCAGGCTTGTAGTCACCTCTTGCGAAACTCCCAGCTGCGTAGACTGCCACAAGTTTATCGGCCAATTCCCTTTCAATAATACTCACGAATTCATTGACAGAATCTTCATAATTCTCTCTACTTACCATGTGCTATTCACGAAACACATGAACACCTTTTAACTCTAATAAAGCTATCGTTGGGCAAGAACTATGGAATGACCGGCATAGTTTCGAACATTGCTGAAATATGGCGCGCACTACAACGTTGATGATGTTCACGCTTATTGTTGTTTTTCGAAAGGACTAGTATGTGTAATTCATTCACGGATTCTTAGGTAAAGTACTAGGAAGAAACGAGAACTTTTAGATAGGAGTTGAGGCCTTCTTAACAACTATTACGATCCTGTTTGAATCCATCGTCAAGGGTTCTAGGTTGAGACTACCATAGCAAGTTTGATAAACCCAGCTGCTGGACTCTAATAATCCCTTTAGTTCATGGAGGGAATGGCTATGGAAAGGCGAGGCGTGCACTTATCTGCGTTAATGGTTGGTGTAAATTTTTATCAAGTGAAAGAGGAAATTACGGGGAAGTGTTGCCAGAAAAAAGAAGTAGAAAAATCCAACTAATTTTTAAGATGGACAATCTTGTCAAACGATCCCCTCTAAAATCAACCTTAACATGGCTTAAACATTATCCTCTGTTCTAATGCTTGCAACGAGCTTTTTTAGAGTAAATAAATTAGCATAAAAATCATCCGAACGGCAAACCCTTCTGAATTCTATCCGTGGGTAAACAGCTTTCTGAAAAAATAAAGGTCTGTGCTCACTGGGTTAATAATATTAATGTTTGCTGATGGCGAACAGCCTAATAACAGAACTCGTCAAATCCATTTCGTCTTTATCTCGTCCATCTGCGTCAAATGCTTATCGTCAGTTATGCACGTTAAATTTAAAATCTTAGCTGTCGCCGCTATAATGCTGTCCGCCATTGGCACCCTGTACTTGTGTCTGAGCTCGGCGGAAGCTTTGGCTATTTGCACATCCACGCCCACCACTTTGAAATCCTTTTCGAGAAGCCTTATCCTCAGCTCGGCCTGCACCCTCTCCTCTTTTTCCAGCGTCAACCTGAAGACCTCGTGGACAACTATTGTGGAAATAATCCTGTTCCTATCTGTCCTTAGCATGCTGGTCGTCCTTTTCAGGATTTCATCATCGCCGGAATAGTAGTGCTCAATGAAGAACCTTGTGTCGTAAACGCTCAAAGATCCTCCTCCCTGAGCCTGTCAAGCAACCTTTTCATCTCCCTCGGCGTCGCACGTTTGGAGCCTGAGCCTGCAAGACCCAAGGTGTTCTGAGCGAGTTTAAAGAGGATTCCTTGTTCCGTATCCATTACCACCATCCTTGTGCCTTCAACGATATTGTATTTCCTCCTTAGCTCCGCTGGAATGGTCGTCTGCCCCTTCCTGGTA
>JAGTQU010000075.1 GCA_018396695.1 Candidatus Bathyarchaeota archaeon
ACCGTAAATTCATAGAACCGAAAGCTAACAGGTATTTCTACGTTGAAGACCCTGTCGAGCTTCTGGTCACTGGAGTAAACGAAACTTCCACTGTTAAGCTCCCCCTCCATCCAGATCACATTGAACGCGGCTTCAGAGAGCATGTTGTAAAACCTGATGACAGTAAAGTCGTGCTTCTAATCCCAAAAAAAGATCTAGGAAATATTCAGACTGGAGGTGTTGTTCGACTGATGGGGTTGTTCAATGTGAAGATTATACGGATAGATGAGAACAGAGCGGCTGCTCAATACTATTCAAGGAGTCTCCAGGAAGCCAGGGCATTAGAGGCTCCGTTCCTTCATTGGGTGGACTCTTCCAGTGTCGAGGCGAGCGTTGTCATGCCTGACGCATCCGTATCAAGAGGAAAGGCTGAGCCAGACTGCCTCCAACTTAGAGTAGATGATGTGATCCAGTTCGAAAGATTCGGCTTCGTTAGGGTGGATAGCGTTTCACCGTTCATAGCCTATTTCGCTCACCAATAATTTTTAGTCGAAGAATAGGTTAATATTCGACGCTTAAGCATAATGTTTAAAAATCGATAGCTAGGTTAACTTTATGCACACTGGAAGGATATGATATGTCTAAGAGAGATGTGGATCCTTCGAAGCCATTCTATGTGAAATTCGAGGTTCCAAAAGAAGTTGCCGAGGCGGCTTATGAGGCCCTTAAAATAGCTACTGAGACAGGGAAAACGCGTAGGGGGTCGAATGAGACTACAAAATCTATTGAACGTGGGAGGTCGAAGCTAGTAGTTCTAGCAGAGAATGTTGAACCGCCAGAAGTCGTAGCCCACATCCCACTACTTTGCGAGGAAAGGAAGGCGCCGTATGTATACGTGCCAGATAAAAGACGCATCGGGGAATCCATCGGGCTAAACGTGGCTGCGTCGGCTGCCTCAATTGAGGAGCCTGGAGACGCTGAAGGGTTAATAAACGAGATAGTCTCTAAGTTGAAGGGGATAGTAAAGTAGGATGTCTGAGTCCGAGGTTCTCACCCCCGCACAGGTGATCCAGATCTTGGAGAGGACTGGCCTTACTGGAGAGATAGTGCAGGTGAGAGTCCGGATATTGGAGGGTAGGGATAAGGGGCGGATAATTTCAAGAAATGTTAAGGGTCCGGTAAGGATCGACGATATACTCATGCTCAGGGAGACGGAGAGAGAAGCCAGGAAGATAAGGTGATGAGCTTGCCCCAAATCCAAGATTGTAGTTTCTGTAAGCGTCCAATACCTCCTGGGACGGGTATCATCTTCGTCAGGCGAGATGGCAGAACCCTCAAATTCTGTTCAAGCAAATGCAGGAAGAGTATGCTCAAGCTTAACCGGGATCCTAGAAAGTTTAAATGGACTAAAGTCTATATGAAACGTTGAAGCGTCCTTGGTATTTGAGCCGTTGTTTAGAGATGTACGAAGAGACTTTCGTTCTTTTGAAGCCTGATGCTCTTGAGCGGAGACTAGTAGGGAAGATAATCCAGCGCTTCGAGGAGTCTGGTTTAGATATCCTTGATATTCGATACTTTAGCCGAGTCGATTCTAATCTTATAAGGAAACATTACCCGGACTCCATGGCTCGGGATCTAGGTGTCAAAGCGCATAACGCTATGAAAAACATACTAGACATCGAGGCTCATGGAATGCTTGTACTAGAGCGGCTTCGAAGATACGTTATGAGGGGCCCGGTTATAGCCCTCAAAATCGGAGGAGAGGATGCTATAAGAACTGTCAGGAGGATCGTAGGCTACACCGATCCCCTTCTAGCTGAGAAAGGCACTATTAGAGGAGACTTTGGGATCGACTCACTGAAGAAGAGCACGGAGGAGGGGAGGGCTTGTGAAAACCTTGTCCATGCGTCTGGAAACGAAGAGGAGGCTAAAAGAGAGCTAGCCCTTTGGTTCCCTGAAAACTCCTACTGAAGAGACTGTTTAAACATTAAAAGATCTTCTCTAACCATGAAAAATATTTAGGCTCATCATACTCTTCCGATTTTTCTCTACTACCATACTCAAGTCTTATGACAAGTGTTTAGAAAGCTGTCCAAGATCCTTATCTTCCTATGCTATTTCTCCCTGATCAGACCGTATACGTAGGTTAAAAATCTAGTCTACCAATATTTTCCCAGTTTGGATGGTTTTACGAGAGAGGGAGTTCGATTCTAAAGATGGTTCCTTCACCTGCTCTGGATTCGACGCTGATAGTTCCTTTATTCGCTTCGATTACTCTTTTACAATAGTAGAGCCCAAGGCCAGTACCATTTTTCTTAGTCGTAAAGAAGGGTCTGAAGAGATTTAGTTTTGCCTCCTCAGATAATCCTGGACCACTATCTGCAACTTCTAATATTACTTTATCAGACTCTTTTCTCGCATTGATCTTGAGTTGCCCATACCCTTTCATTGCTTCAATGGCGTTTTGTATAAGGTTGTCGATGACTCTTCGAATCTGAGTTTCATCTATTACGACGAACTCTATATTATCACTTATCGTTAGTATTACATTAATGTTGGCTGGTATGAACGAGGATTTAATCGCCTCGTTCAATATTTCTATAAGATTTGTCTTCATCCTTCGCGGAGGAGTCTCCTTAATCTTGTCTCTGACTTCTTCTAACATCTTTATTGCGTTATCGGTAGCCTTTTCTATCATTGACAGTAGCTCATTCTGATTTTCTGGTTTTTTTTGGAGTAGATATATCGAGTTTTTAATCGTCTGAAGGGGGCTTCTAAGGTCGTGTGTGATCATGGATGTGATTTTCCCAACAGCCGCCATTTTTTCTGCATCTAGAAGCTCATTGGTTTTTTCTTCAACGATCCGTTTAAGCTGCGCGTTTTGGTAGCTCAGTTTCTCTTCAAGGCTTTTTCTGTCCGAGACATCATTGACGAAGCATAAAATTGCAGGCTTCCCCTCATATTCGATCATTGTTGAATTTAGCTCTACGTATACTTCAGTCCCGTCTCTCCTCAATAGTTTCGCATCATATTTCGGCAGAATCTCCCCCTTCAGTAACCTTTCCACTCTAGATTCGATGACTTTACGGTATTCTTCAGGGAAAAATCTCAAACCACTTAATCCTATTAACTCTGAGGGGCTGTTGAAACCAAGGAGTTCAGCTGCACGCTTATTGACGTATACGTATTTATTATCCCGTATTACGAAAACTGCATTGAGTGAAGATTCGAGAAGAGTCCTATACTTCTTCTCAGATTTTTTCAGTTCATCAAGGTTTTTAATACGTTGCAGTGTCGAGCTGATGTGCATGGATAGGATCTCTAGAGTACTTCGGTCTTCTTCTGAAAACGCGTTTAACTTTTCGCTCTCAACATTTATAACAGCTACGACTTCAGAACATATTTTAACTGGAACAGCCAACTCAGAAAGATAAACCGCTTTTCCCTGAAGGTCACTAACATAATCTTCGTCTTCTCTAGTATTTTTAACTACCTGAGTCTCTCCCGTTCTCACCGCTCTCACAGTTACTCCGGGACCATTAAGAAGAAGCTCAGGTTCAAAATTTTCATATCCTTCTATCCTTAAAAATTTTAATTTCCCATCTTCAACTATGGCAAATGATGCGATGCCTAAGCCTATAATGTGATTTATAATGTTGATCGTTGCTGCAGCTACCT
>JAGTQU010000072.1:0-1747 GCA_018396695.1 Candidatus Bathyarchaeota archaeon
AGTAGCCGAACATCTTTATGGAGTATAAGATATCTCTCGTTAACAAGTTGTCTTATTGCTTTTTGAACTCTTTTTCCATTTCTCTTTATCTTCCAGCTTAGCCATCGAACAAGAGTGTCGAGAGGCGTGTATCTAGCACCCCAACAGCCTCTGTTCCTTGATTTACTCAGAATCATTGCTTTAATTTCTTTCTCTATGCTTAGAGGAAACATGGTACACTTATGATACCATTAGCGGTTAAGATTTAAGTACTTCTCTTTCTAATCAATTCTGAGGGAGAACATGAGACTACGGTGCTTGGGATGTCGGAGGTCAGGTACAGGGATCTTGGGGAAACCCTTTTCATAAAGATGTTCGGCTACTCGCCTAAGCTAAGAATATATTAGACATCTTCCTAGATAACCCATACTTCGACTTCAGCAAGAGCGAAGTTGTAAGAGAGCTTGGGATGAGCAAGCAGACCTTCTACAAGAACTTCAAAGATTTGGGAGAGTTGGAAATAGTCAAACCTTCTAGGAACATAGGGAGAGCAACGATGTATAGGATAAATACAGAGCATCCACTGATAAAAAAGTTGAATGAAATAGTGAATGAAGTCTCATTACAAATAGCAGAACATGAAGTCGAAAAAACGCGTGTCTCAGCCAAAACCTAGTCCTCCTCGATCACATCTCTATTCAAACATCTATCTGCATATCTCATAAAAATATCTTTACCTCTTATTCTCAATTTCGGCAACGTTTCGAAGATTGGTTTTGGGTATCTTGTAATTCAGTTCTCACCTTTCTAACTATTTTCATTTTTTGTTAAGTATTGGGAAAAGTGCAAGGTTGGGTTAATTTTTTCTGTTCTTCCTAATTTTGATTGGATTATGTTACACACTTCTAACTTCTTCCTACTAAAAGTCTCTTAACCTTCTCGCCTGAGATCCAAGTTCAGGGTCTAAGTCATACTTAATTGCTTCTATAAAGTTTTGATCGCTCGGTTCATTCTCTTTCCAGTAATTGTATCCTTCCTCATCCACTCTTGAATTTCTATCAAAGCCTCATACAAAATTCTATAAACCTTCTTTTCCTCAACCATCAGAAACACCCTGTTTCTCTATTTCTTTTTCACATTTGAGGAATTGGTCGAAGGAAGAGGGGGAGTTGTGAAACTTCCAGATAAGATTGTTGATGCTTTCATAGACAGGGTTAAAAAGACTCTTAAGTAAAGAATGCGTTAAAGAATACTTAATTACAGGCTATGCTTACTAGATCTAGAGAATCGTCTTTGGGATTTACATATGTGAAGGTTAGGCTGATAAACCCAGCCCTACCAGATTTCTCTGAAACTGTTGAGCTAACTGTGGATACAGGTGCAGTGTACACAATCGTCCCCAAAGAGATCTTGGAAAAACTTAAGATTGAAAGGAGGGGGAGAAGGGTCTTTCAGACCGTAAATAAGCAGAAGATCGAGCGAGATGTTGGTGTAGCCATAGTTGAATACATGGATACTGTAGCTGGAACCAACGTGATCTTTGGTGAGAAGGAGGATACACCGTTGCTGGGAGTAACTACCTTGGAGGAACTCGGCTTAGAGGTAGATCCTGTGACTAAGCAATTAAAACCTGCAGCCCTACTATTGCTTTAAAATTTCTCTCTAACCCAATTTTCAGCATCTAGACTGTAGGGATGCGAAAATGTGAATCTGTTCACCTGCGCCTTTATAGATGGAGATTCGTTACGGTTTGGATGTCAAGATTGGG
>JAGTQU010000072.1:1793-3714 GCA_018396695.1 Candidatus Bathyarchaeota archaeon
TGAGGAGCCTGGTAGAGTGTGATAAAGAATGTTTAGCTCGAAATGTTTCTTTCTAGAATCCACACACCGACTTCAGCAAGAGCGAAGTTTCAATGGAGCTTGGGATGAGCAAGCAGACCTTCTACAAGAACTTCAAGAATTTAGAAGAATTGAGAATATTCGAGCTCTCTAGGAGCATGGAGAGAGCCGCTATGTACAGAATAAATACAGAACATCCATTAGTGAAAAGATTGGATGAGATAAGTGACTAGACATCTCTACATATAGCATAGAAAGAAGTGGAGAAGAAACGTACCTGTAGAGAAACCCTAAGGAAGCCCTCTAGATAGTTGTATGGAGACAAAACCTTACGGTCCGATTATGCGGAACCCTTTTAGCCTTTGAAAGTCTTCATCGAACGTAGCTATGGTTGATATTCCATTTATTCTACAAGTTGCTATGCTCGTACAGTCAGTGAAGCTGAACACTGGCTTTTCTTGCTCTTTGAAGATCTTCCATGCAAATTCAAATAGGTCTTCATTAACTCTGAAGAGAAGATTTGCACTGAGAATCTTTTCACCCAATTCTACCACTCTTCCCAAATTCATTATCTTAAATAACATGACGGTGATGACTTCATCGAATATATAGTCTGTAATGACTGAACTTCCATACCTGCCTCTATCTAAGTCCTTTATGATTTGAAGGGCTTTGGCATGATTTACATCAACTTCATTTAAGTAGGCAACAATGAGGCTGGAGTCGAGGAAGATCATCTTTTCTCCCCATACAAGATCTGGTCGATTTCGATACTCACCCTCTCTCTGCCTTTTCCCCAATTGAAAGGCTTTATTTCAAGAAGGCTTGCTTTACGTTTGATCGCCCTCTGCTTGATCCACACTTCCATCGCCTGTGTTACAGCTTCACCGAGCTTCATCCCCTCCTCTACAGCCCTAGCCTTAAACCTCTTAAAGACTGCTTCATCCAAATTTCTAATCGTTACATTCACCCTTATCACCAATAGCATACTTGTTTGACAAATAAATAAAGTTTATCAACTCTAAGGCTAATTGCATGCATATTCGACTTTTAACACGATTCTAGGCTTAGAAGGACCTCTGGTCCGACACTTGCAAAGAGAAACATCCGCCTATGTAAGGTCTGATGAGTCGGGCTGTCGGTGAAGAGACCGAGTGCGAAAAATGTTTAGTTCGTGATACTTACTCTAGATAATAATGTAAAGATATACATAATGGAAGATGCATATTCTGGGTCTTAAGGCAATCTCTACAAGACACCATCTCCAGTACTTCCTACACAGGCCCCAGTGCGCGCTGCGTCTATGGTAGTCAAACATGGGAAAAAGGGGAAAAGAAGATCTCGCATAATACTTTATCAACTATTCGAGGTCTTTGGCGGAAATGAGCGGGGTATAAATTAAAGTTATACATTTTTCTGACATGTGGTAATACATGATCGAGGAGGAAATGAAGGTTGGACCAAAGGGCCAGGTGGTAATCCCTAAAGCTCTGCGTAAAGCCCTCAAGATTCATCCGGGGTCGAAGGTTATCTTTAGGCTTGAGGGTGACCGAGTAGTCTTACAGAAACTCGATATTGACGCTGTGTCTCTATTCGAAAGAATAGCGAAGAAGGGCCCATCTATCAAGCAGATTTCGACACACCTATATGAAGAAGAGCTTGAGGAAAGGGTTGGTTGAAACGCTCTACCTCGATGCGAATATCTTTGTATATGCAGCCCTGAACCAGAAGGAGATTGGAGATCGAGCTCGACTCCTCCTCAGAGAGATACAGGAAGGCAAGCCACGTGCTTTCACATCGGCCATAACCTTCGACGAGCTCGTCTGAGCGGTTAGGAAGTACAGGAATCTTGAAGACGCAGTCACTGCTGGACAGACTTTCCTGAACATCACCTAGAGATTGT
>JAGTQU010000076.1:0-164 GCA_018396695.1 Candidatus Bathyarchaeota archaeon
CCCATGGAGTTTTTGCGCGAATAATAATATCCTAAAACGAATCCGGTTGCGCCGGTGAGCACGACCACAAATGCGATAATAATTAGGGGCGGGATTTCCAAGCTGATGACTGAAATAGTAGAGAGCATAGATGAGGCCTCTTTAACTCTATTTAAAGCTTCAAG
>JAGTQU010000076.1:194-3584 GCA_018396695.1 Candidatus Bathyarchaeota archaeon
TTCTGAAAGTCTCTTTGTGGCACTTACTACCGCTCCTAATAACAGTGGATTGGACGAGGCTTTCTCGACATCTTTCTGCGTCCTGATGATCAGATCGTCAACAAACCCACGCCATAGAGCATCCTT
This sequence comes from Candidatus Bathyarchaeota archaeon, assembly GCA_018396695.1. Classification (GTDB taxonomy): domain Archaea; phylum Thermoproteota; class Bathyarchaeia; order TCS64; family TCS64; genus JAGTQU01. Next base: position 321 of record JAGTQU010000076.1, read on the forward strand.
ATCGAAACGGCTGAAGCTGTTGGAATAGGGGTAATAGGACATCACCGAGTCGACGTAATTTTGGGTTGGGTCGTAGATGAAAGGGTGGTTCAGCCCAATCATGTGACCCACCTCATGGATTACTGTCTGCGTGAAACCGTACCCTGTGCTGGGCTGCTTGGGCCCACTGATCAGATAGTCGCCCATTTTCAGATCATATTCTGAGTGGCTGACAAGGGCAACGTCGTATAAGGCGATGCCCCATATATCCATATGCGAGCCTTTCTCTGCTAGCCACTCTTTAAAGGTAGATCCGAGGTTGAAGTCCCTCTGAAAGGCAAATACAATTACAGGGATGCTCCATTCCTTATCATCCCTAGCTAAGGTGAATAAATCCTTCAGGTGGTTTCCACCGCTTTCACTGAGCCACTCGTAGATCGGCCGGAGATCCACCATATTCGGGGGATAGGGTGAAGGTGGGGGAAAATCACTCTCTTCCCTGCTCACAACTGTTGAGGAAAGGACAAGCTGTTTCAGCTCTGGATGATCGCTTAGGCGGGAAAACTCGACCTTATCCTCAACCTTGGCGAAAGGTAGTAAGTCCTGAAGCTGACTCTCGATCTCATCTTTGTTGATCGTATCCTCAATCCTCGGTTCAGTACCCTCGGTACGATTATCGATGACGATTATATCGACCTCATACTTTTCTGAGAGGTTTATTGGATAGATGAAATCTGGCGCGAACAGGTTCTGGACGGCACCGTAGACATAATCGGAGAGATACTGATTGATCCACTTCCTACCGTAATCCGTATCTCGCGGGATGTTGATGACGCTAAGGGCGAGCTGGAGGGGGAGCTGCTGATCAACCATGCTTGGACCTGCTGAGACATCGATGAAGTAGCTTCGGTCGCGCCCACCCCAAGAGGTCATCCATCTCCTATTCGTTCTAAGGCCTAGATCGACATCCACGTAGGTCTTGTTATAGTAATGGGGCGTGGCTTCAACGACCTCTCCCCTTATAGCTTTTTGGAATTGCTCGGGTGTAAAACTTGGGACTAGACCGTAGAGATTTATAATAAAAAGCGTATAACCGTTTTGAGGCATGCCGCCGACGAGGTCAATGTTGTCATTCAACCATTCAGATGCCTTCTCCGCGTCATAGAATGTGTTAATCGTGCTTATCTCAAAGGTCGTATAATTGACCGCGTAACCGCTGTGCAGTAGCCTATAGCTAAGGTTCCAGAGAACGTTATACCTGGTCTCTGTATAAGCGATAGAATCTAGATAGCTCACGAATCTGTCTAGGAGTTCTTCATCCGCAACAGTATAAGTATATTTGAAGTTGAAGACAACATCATTTGAAACCTCTGGGATAAGGATTGATTGGAATTTGTAAGGAAGATTGTTCCAATCCTGATAAGCCTTATCGATCACGCCCTGATCAAATCCAATAAAAACGATTTTTATATCGAGCTCATTGTTACGCGGATTATCTGAGATAGCGTTGACTCTGAACCAATTTGAAAAGATGGTGAGAGCACTGGACAATAATATGAAGTACAGGATAACAGCTTTCATGCGTTTAATCCGCAAGTTAGCCAAGGCAGTGTTATACCCCTTTTTTGACCAGTATTGGCGGCTTAATAATATATCTCAACGCCTCAATCAATAGAGTCCATGCGAGTCTGCAACCACTACTATTCTCTATCAATAAGGAAGTTCGTAAATATCTTCAAAATGGCGTGCCAATTCAAACTTGCGAGAACCACGGATGTTTACTCTTTCAGACTTATATATCGCCTGTAAATCTAATGTAAAGAAGTGATAGGGTTTTCACGTATATGGTTGGCACGAACTTGAACATGTATACAGAATCTACATGAAATAGGTGTAAATCTTCTTCTTATCTACTATTGCTGAACACCCATATCATTTGAAATAATGCCGAAGGCAGGTGCATAAAGCTGGTCGAAGTTTGGATGCCCTACGGCAAAACTGACGTATTCGTGAACATCCCAGATGACCGTCTTATTGATATCATCAAAATCCCATCGCCCACGCGCTTAATAGATCTTAGGGAGGGGTTGAAGAACTCGGCCGAAAACCCAATTGGATCAGAAAGACTTAGCGACTTGATAAAGCCTGCAAAAAATATTGTAGTTGCGGTCCAGAAACCACATTGCTCCACGCTACTTATGGATCTAGTCGAAGCCCTTAACGGCTTGCTTGGGTCTTGGGGTGTTAAAAGCGATGATATTCGGGTGATATTTTCAGGGGATGTTGCCCAACCCCACCGAAAGCAGGGGTCAGACACGCTTAATGCGGGGTCAAGCCACTCGTATACAGCATCTGAGCTAGTTACATTGGGAAATTTTGAAGGCCACGAGGTTAAGATCAACAAGGTATTTATGCAAGCCGATCTTAAGATCGCTATAGGGGTTTTTGAGCCACATTATCTAACGGGTTATTGGGGAGCTCCGCACACAGTCGCTCCAGGACTACTTGACCTTAAAATGCTCGAGATGCTCTATAAAGACGCTTTAAATAAAGATTACAAAGACATATTGACCCCAGATACCAGCTTTGAAGAGGTCTTCCGCGCATGCGATGCCGCAGGACTAAATTTCACTATCAACTTATTTGCAGAGAGAAGCGGCATTATCGATATCTTTTCAGGGGATTACAAGAGCGCATTTAGGGAAGCTTTGAAGAAGTACAACGAGAGATATCGCCAAAAGGTGAATGGCCATATCGATGTTGTTGTCGCAGGTGTCGGAGGGGCACCGTATGACTCAACCCTACCGAACCTTTACCAGGCCGTTAGTAATGCTCTGAAAGTCATAGACCAACAGGGTTGCGTCATATTAGCTTCGGAGTGCGAAAATTGGTTGGCTTCTAAAAATTTACTAGACACTCTCATAAAGCTGAGAGGGGGATCCGCATCTTCCGGGTGGAGTACCGGTTATCTTCCTGAATTTCCACTAGCCTATCTTTTCATGAAAGCAATAGAGTATGCAGATATCTCTATTGTCTCTATCATGCCGCATTACTATTCAAAAAAGGCGTTGAAATTCCGCCCCTACAGGACCTTGAACCATGCCCTCCAGACCGCGATAAATAGAGTGAATAAGCAAGCTAAGGTCCTTGCCGTCCAAGACATTTACCATACCACTTTCACAAGAACCTAATCACTTTTATGTTGTCATATTGATTTAGAGACGTTCACCCTTGTGTTATACGGTGCTCTACTGAATTTGGCGCCTATATCTTCGCTTGATACGT
>JAGTQU010000030.1:0-4288 GCA_018396695.1 Candidatus Bathyarchaeota archaeon
TACAGAGTTAAACATAGGAGAAAGGCGAAAAGCAAGATAGGTCGTTCACATAGATTGACTAGAGATGATGCGATCGAATTTATTAAGAATAGTTTCGGAATAGTGGTAGAACCTTGAACAGCGTTAAAGTTAAAAAGTATGGTAAAGGAAGCAGACATTGTATCCGATGCGGCTCCTATGATGGGTTAATTAGGCGATATGGTCTAAACCTTTGTAGGAGATGCTTCCGCGAGGTTGCAGATAAGCTTGGATTTAAAAAATATAGGTGAAGATTATGATTGACCCGCTTACTAACGCGCTAAATACGATATTATCAAACGAGGAGAGGCATAAGAAAGAGTGTATCATCTCCCCCGCTTCAACACTTCTTGGAAAAGTGCTTAGGATAATCCAGTCGAAAGGTTATATTGGAGAGATTGAATTTATTGACGATGGGCGGGCTGGAAAGCTTAGAGTTCAGCTTTTTGGTCGAATAAATGAATGTAAAGCTGTCAGGCCGAGATTTTCTGTGAAAGTAAGAGATTACGAGAAATGGGAGAAAAGGTTTCTGCCAGCCAGAACTCTAGGAATCTTGATAATATCAACTTCGAGAGGAGTTATGTCTCACGAATCGGCGAAAGCACAGAATTTGGGTGGAAAGATTCTAGCTTATGTTTACTAGGTGATTGACAAATGGCTACAAACCTAATCGAGAGACGAATTCCAATCCCTGATGGCGTAAACATAAGCGTAGATAACCGAAAAGTTAAGGCCTCAGGAGTAAAAGGGGAAATAATTCGAGATTTTAGTCATGCGCGAGTCAAAATAGAATTGAATTCTAATACTCTTAGGATCTGGGTTGTAAATCCTAAGAAAAAAGAGGCCGCCGTCGTAAACACTTTAGCAGCACATATTAAAAATATGATTAAAGGGGTCACCGGAGGATTTACATACAAGCTTAAAGTGGTCTATGTTCATTTTCCAATGACTATTAACGTTCAGGGTAACAAGATACTGCTTCACAATTTTCTAGGAGAGAAAAAACCTAGAGAGACAAAGATAGTGGGACATGCTAAAGTAACGATAAAAGGTGACGAAATCATAGTTGAAGGGATAGATGTTGAAGAGGTGGGTCAAACCGCTGCTAATATACAGAGAATGACGAAGATAAAAGCAAAAGACCCTAGAAAGTTCCTCGATGGCATATATATTCAGAGTAAAGGGTGATTGGGTTGGAAAAACTTGAAAATATAAGGAAGCTTTTAAAAACGAAGAAAAAGATGGCTTCAAGAAGGCCAAAATTCGTTAAAAGTGAGTCATGGAGGTATAAACGGGTTTCACCGAACTGGAGTCGACCGAGGGGATTAGACAACAGGATTAGACGAAGGATCAAGGGTTGGCCAGCCTCTCCGAATGTAGGTTACAGGTCCCCTCGCCTCACCCGTTATATCCATCCTTCAGGATTAGAAGAGATTATGGTTTACAACGTTGGAGATCTCACCATCATTGATCCCGCAACTCAGATAGCTCGTATTGGTGGAACTGTAGGAGCTAAGAAGAGGATACTGATCGTCGAAGAAGCTTTGAAGCGCAATATAAAGATACTCAACCCAGGGAAAGGCAGTCTAGTATCTGAATTAAAGGAGACCGAATCACAAAAAAAGGAGGAGCAAGTTGAAGGAGAGGAAGGAAAGAAAGGTGAAAGTGTCTCTAGTTCTGTGGAAGATAAAGCTAAAACCGATACATCTGGGGAGAAGAAAGGTGGTGATAGTCAATGAATACTAAGAGTCAGAGAAGACTTGCCGCAACGATATTGGGAATAGGCGTAAACAGGGTTTGGATAGATCCTGAGAGATTAGAGGATGTTGAAGCAGCTATAACCCGAAACGAGATTAAGAAGCTTATTCATGAAGGTGTGATAAAGGCCTCTCCTGAAAAAGGTCAGAGCAGGTATAGGGCTAACCTCATACGCTCCAAGAAAGCGTCAGGTAGAAGGAGAGGCCCTGGAACACAAAAAGGGAGCTCATATTCCACCAGATTTAGAAAAAGAATCTGGGTGATTAGGATTAGGAGTATGAGAAACCGGCTAAAAATGCTTAAAAGCCGGAGACTGATAACAGCGAATTCCTATAGACTCCTCTACAAGAAATCGAAGGGAGGCGAATTTAAGAACCTTGCTGAGTTAGAGCGGTATATTGCGGAGCAGGGTCTAAGGAGGAGAGTATTTGGCTAAAGGACCAGGCTACAGGGTGCCGTACAAAAGACGGAGGAAAAAGGTTACAGATTACTCTATGAGGCGTATTTTAGCCTCCTCAGATATACCTCGATTCGTCTTCAGGTCTTCAAACTCTTGGGTTCAGGTCCAAATAATAACTTCGGAGATAATAGGTGACAGCGTGATCACTCAGGCCAGCTCAAAGGAGCTTGTGAAAAACTTCGGTTGGCTTGGAGGAACGAAAAATACACCCACCTCCTACCTCGTAGGTTTTCTAGCAGGCATCAAGGCTTTAAAAAAGGGAATCAAGAAAGCGCATCTTGATAATGGTTTAGGAACTCCGACGAAAGGATCGAAGGCGTTTGCGGCTGTTAAAGGCGCCTTAGATGCTGGCTTAGAAGTGCCTTGCAACAAAGATGTGCTACCTAACAAGGATAGGATTGAAGGTGAAATATTGGCTAAATATGTTGAAACATTTTTAGAACAGCATATAGAGGGTGATCACAGGTTCTCTATTTTCTTCTCGAGAGGTTTAGAACCTAAAGATCTAGTTAACCATTTTAGGAGCATTAAATCTAAACTGGAGGGATACAAAGATTGAGCAATTTTGAGCCAGAGTCTACTAAAAGAACGGTCCTTAGCGGTTGGGTTCCGAAGACGAAGCTTGGAAGGATGGTTCTAGAAGGGCAGGTAACCTCGATCGAGGGGATCTTCCATGAAGGATATAAGATAAAAGAGATTGAAATCGTTGACATTCTAGTTCCTGATTTGAAAGATGAGGTTATCGACATTAATCTTGTTCAGAAACAAACGGATGCTGGGGAGCGCTCGAGATTTAGGGCAATAGTAGTCGTAGGAAACGGAGCTGGGTTGATTGGGTTAGGGATAGGAAAAGCGGTTAGAGTAAGGAATGCAATTGAAAAAGGGATAAGAAATGCTAAACTGAACCTCTTCCCAGTCCGTCGAGGCTGTGCCAGCTGGGAATGCTACTGCGGAGAAATGCATTCTCTCCCCTTTACTGTTAAAGGTAAGAGCGGAAGCGTGACGATAACATTGATTCCAGGACCTAAAGGTTTAGGGCTTGTCGTAGGGGAGACTGCCAAAACTATATTGACTTTAGCCGGCATCAAGGATTGTTGGTCAAAGTCGACTGGTTCTACGAAAACGAAGACCTCCTTCGCTTTAGCAACTTATAACGCGTTGAAAAATACGGTAAAGATGATGACGCCTAAGGATTGGGCGGGTTGATATGGATCGAAAATGTTTTCTAGTCATCAGGATTAGAGGAGGAGTTGATGCTTCGACTAGGGTTGAGGATACCTTACGTATGTTAAGAGTAGATAGAAATAATACCGCAACACTAGTCGACAATCGTCCAGAATATCTGGGCATGCTCCGTAGAGCTAAAGACTATATAACATGGGGCGAGCCTAAACCTGAAACCATCAAACAACTCCTGCAAAAACGTGGAGAAACCCTAGGCGGTGGAAGAATAGAGGATGCTTTAATAAAACTAGGCTTCAAAGACCTAGATGAGTTTGCAAAGGCTTTACATGAGTGTAGGATCGACCTATCAAGGCTCGACTGCGTTAAACCCTTCTTTAGGCTCAATCCTCCTACAAAGGGGTTCAAAAAGTCTATAAAGCGCTCGTACAGTGAAGGCGGAGAGCTTGGATATAGAGGGGAAGCCATAAACGAGCTTGCATTAAAGATGATTTGATCCGGGTTAAGCCTGAATCAATTTTTTGAAATACCAACAAGTTTTTATTGAAAACATATTTCTTGAATAAAGACGGTGTGATCGCTTGCCCCACGGATTGAAGAAGACTAGGAAGCTGCGTGGATCCAGAACCTGTGGCTATGGAAGAGTCGGTCAACATAGAAAGTCAGGTGGCAGAGGCGGTAAAGGCAACGCTGGGGGTAGGAAACACTACTGGATACGCACCATAGTCTACGAACCTAACAGGTTCAGGAGCATAGGGTTTATCCCGCGCGGGCGAGATTATAAGCCATCACTTAAAGTAATAAATGTCGGGGATCTTGAAAAATTTGTCTCTGAAACTCAAGTTTTTAACCAGGATCAAATCATCTTTA
>JAGTQU010000030.1:4300-18499 GCA_018396695.1 Candidatus Bathyarchaeota archaeon
CAAAGCTTGGATACGGCAAACTTCTCGGTCAGGGAGAGATTTCAACCCCAATGGCTATCAGAGTTCCATCGGCGTCTGCGAGAGCTGTGGAGAAAGTGGAAGCAGCCGGGGGAGAGATTAGATACGAGTGATATAGATGGGTAGATTCCTGGATTTTTTTGAACCGATCTCCAGGATTATTCCAGAAGTCAAACAACCAACTCGGAAGGTTAGTTTTAATACCCGGCTCATATGGACCGGCTTCGCTTTACTTGTATTCCTCCTTTTATCCGAGATTCCTCTATACGGGATCCCTCGGACCGAAGATACAGCTTCTCTTTTCACCATGCGTGTGATTTTCGCGTCTCAGCATGGAACATTAATGGAATTGGGCATTGGACCTATCGTTACAGCAGGTATGATAATTCAACTCTTGGCTGGATCAGGAATTATATCGGTTGATTTTTCCGATCCAAAAGATAGGGGGCTTTTTACAACTGCGAGTAAAGTTTTCTCAATAATAATGACTCTCATACAAGCAGCATTATACATTATAAGCGGCGTCTTTGGAAGATTATCTTTCGGAGTGTCATTATTGCTATTTGCTCAGCTTATTGCAGCAGGTTTCATTGTAATGCTACTCGACGAGCTGATTCAAAAAGGGTGGGGGATCGGGAGCGGAATCAGTTTATTCATCGTGGCAGGAATCACTCAGAGAATATTCTGGGACTCTTTCGGGATTATCCCTGTCGGAGACGGGAAGAGGCTCGGAGCAGTATTCGCTTTCTTTGAAAGCATTATGAAGGGCGAAGGAGTTAAAGAATGGTTCGTCAGGTCTGGGGGGCTTCCAGACATGTTAGGGTTGATAACAACAATAATTGTCTTCGCCTTAGTCATCTACATTGAAGGAATGCGTATAGAGTTACCTGTCTCCCATTCCATGTTTAGAGGCTATAGAGGAAAGATGCCCATCAAATTGTTATACGTCTCGAACATTCCAGTCATCCTGGCTTATGCCCTATTCTCGAACGTACAGATGGTGTCTCAACTAGTCTGGCAGAGGTGGAACATTGACAACTCTAATTTTTGGCTCAACCTTTTAGGAATATACAACCAGACTGATAGAGCTCCTGTCGGAGGTCTAGTCTATTACGTTACCTCTCCGGGAAGACTTGAATCAGTTCTACAGGATCCTGTAAGGGCAGTCGTCTACGTTATCATAGTGGTCTTAGTATGCATAGGTTTTTCAATGACTTGGATCGAAATAGGCGGGCTTGGAGCTGGCAAAGTAGCGGATCAGCTCCTTGATTCAGGGATGCAGGTGCCAGGATTTAGACGTAGCAAGAAACCCATTGAAGCTCTTCTAAACAAATATATCCCCACCATCACTGTAATTGGTGGACTATTGATCGGGTTAATCGCATCTCTATCAGAGTTCTTCGGCATCTTCGGATCTGGAATGGGTGCTTTGCTAACTGTGAGTATCCTCTACCAGCTATACCAAGTTATAGTTCAAGAGCAGGTTGAGGATCTTTACCCATTCCTCAGAGGAGCTCTTAAGTAGTTTTGTAGAGCATTTTTAATTCATGATGCTTGGGACAGAGAGGCTATACAATATAGATGCGTATATTAAAAGATTCGATGCCACTATTATAGGATTGAATGATGAAGGCGTTATTCTAGACAGAACCTCTTTCTACCCTGAAGGTGGCGGCCAGGCAGGTGATACGGGTTTTATCAATAGGTTTAGAGTTAAAGATACTAGGTTTATCGGAGACGAGATTGTGCACATTCTTGAAGAGAGTCGCAGGCTAAATGTTGGGGAACGGGTGAAAGGCGAGATAGATTGGGAGAGACGTTACAATATTATGAGGCTTCATTCAGCCGCGCACATCATGGAGTTCTTTCTCTTTAAAACATTTGGAACACTGCGAAGGATAGGCTCATATGTAAATGAGGTAAAAGATCGCGCCGATTATGAATATGATGGTAAGATGAGTGTTGAAGCGCTTAAGGTTGTTGAAGCGGAGACAAACCGATTCATCTCAGAGTCGCATCCAATAGTGATCTATCTAGATCCTTCAAATGTCAACCTACGAATATGGAAGTGTAGTTGGATGGAGATGCCTTGCGGCGGGACTCACGTGAAAAATACTAGAGAGATCGGATCCATAAGGCTTAAAAGAAAGAACCCAGGGAGAGGCGTTGAAAGAGTAGAGACTTATCTAGCTGAACCATCGAATACCGCACATGAGAGGCTTTTAAATAACCGAACCCTTAAAGAATTATAACCTATAGGAGGATCAACTGGTTGTTTCAACCCGCTCGGGGAACGAGAGATATACCTCCAGAAGAGATGCGTAAACGGAACTGGGTTCTAGATCGGATAAGAAGGATATTCGAAAGGTACGGCTTCGAGCCTCTTGGGACACCCGCCTTCGAGAGTTGGGAGATGCTTAAGATGAAGAGCGGGGAAGACGTCATCAATCAAATATATTATTTCAAAGATAAGTCGGATCGAGAACTTGGTCTACGATTTGAATGGACCTCCTCCCTATGCAGGTTCGTGGCATCCCATAGAGAATTATCTATGCCCTTCAAACGATATGCTATTGGCCCAGTGTGGAGGTATGAAGCGCCTTCTGAGAAGCGTTACAGAGAGTTCTGGCAGGCTGACATTGATACAGTAGGTGTAGCTGATCAGGTGGCAGATGCTGAAGTACTTTCAGCTGCTGTAGACTGTCTTGAATCAATCGGATTCAAGGGATTTGTCATCCGATTAAGCGACAGGAGAATATTAGATTCTTTATTAAAACTTGTTAACCTTCCACATGAAAAGTCTCTCGAGCTTTTTAGGGCTATTGATAAGCTAAGTAAGATTGGCGAAGGAGGCGTTAAAGAAGAGTTGAAAAAACTCGGAGTCTCTTCAGAGTCCTCTAAAAGGCTTCTCGAGCTAATAGCTGTAAGAGGCGAACCTGAGTCGACTCTAAAGTATCTTAAACCCGTTCTAAAAGATAGTGAAATAGGGGCTAGAGGATTTTCTTCGGTTAAATCAATATACGAATACTCCTCTTCATTTGGATTCGAACAATATTTGAACATAGATCTCAGCTTAGCGAGGGGTCTCGATTACTATACTGGTCCAGTTTATGAAATCCTCGTCGAAGGCTTCGAGAATTATGGGAGCATTGCAGGCGGGGGGAGATACGATGATCTGATAGGGGTCTATGGCGGGAGACAGTCCCCTGCGACTGGAATATCTTTAGGGGTGGATCGTATCTTTTCCCTGCTAGATGAGAGAGGTGTTTTCAAAGATTTTAGGTTAGGCTCCCGTATTCAAGTAGTTTTTACCTCAAAAAAAATGTTGAATGCTGCAATAAAGGTGATTCAGAAACTCAGAAGATCAGGCATAGCCTCAGAATTAGACCTCATGGGGCGCAGTCTAACTAGACAGTTGGAGAGCGCTGACAAGAAGGGGGTAGAAAAAGTAGTTATAATCGGCGAAAGAGAACTTAAAGAGGGCAAGATAATATTAAGAGATATGAAGACCGAAACACAGGAGATCCTACCTCTCGAAGATCTCGTGATTTCTCTGTCAAAATATGCTGAAAGAGATTAAAGATCCTTCCATTCTTCGAGGTCTTTTTCAAAATTGATTTCTGATAAAGTATAATAGACGATCTCTCCTCTTCTATCTATCACGGCGATTCTAAGGATCTTATTCTCCATCTCTGCAGACGCAAGGATCCCATATAGGTGATCAAGAGGCTCTGAAATCCCTTCTGAAATAGTGTATACCGCGTATCGAGGAGGCTTCTTGCCGTAAGAACCACGCTCATAAACATGGAAACGTATGTCATCTCCCGGAATCTCCCTTACAACGAAGCCTCTGCTTCTCAGATCGCGGTATACGATATAGCGCGTCCAGAGTAGCCAATCCTCTTCAGAGAATCTCTGGAGAATATCCTGAAAAGTCATCTTTACACGGTTATCCTTGTCAATCACCGTGATCCTTTCCCTTTCAGTTAGGTATAGCGCCTCGATGGGCCTCAACACGAGCATATTTCCCTCGAGCATTGAGCCGAAACCGTCCTGATACAAACTATTCGCTTCACTGAGCGAGGGGATGAGGATCCTTTTATTCGAGTAGACTGCACCTATCTGTTCCAAGACTTCATCAGCTATCTTTATGAGGCGTTTTAATATTAAAACGAATTTATAACATTCATTAAACAACTGCTATTTGGAGACGAAAAATTTTCAAGTAATGTTAAAGATTTGGGTTAATGGACTCAAGGATATCCTTAAATAAGTTACTTAGAATTCACCAAACGCGAGCTTATCATGGGGGCGATCTATTTCCTCGTTGTTTTGAATGTCAAAGGATACTTCGAGAAGCTTTTTCGCTTCTCTATAACGGGTTTTTAGGATCCTTAGTCTCCCCACCTCCCCTGTCGTTTTAGTATGTTTAGCCTTACACGCGTTAACGTTCCATCCTTGAATGTGAAAGATATTTAACTGGGTTATGGATGGTGGGAGGGGAAATAAATCGTATATTGCGTCTCCCCATCTTTTCTCCGCCTCAGCCCTATCTAGGATTAACTCCTCAACTGGAACATTTTCAACGATTTTTTCATTTGCCTCTTCCTCGATTTGAATGATTTCATTATCCTTAGGTCTTCTATCGAATTGGACCACGAGTCTTCCATGATTGCCGTTTACATAGACTCCAGAAGTCCATTTGGCTCCTAGAACCTTCTGGATCGCTCCTTTCAAGATGTGTAGGGCTGTATGAGTTTTAACTTCGACAGACAAATAGGTCACTATTTTTCCTCAATGAGTTAGGATCTAAATAAAATTTCACTAGTTTCGAAAAAATGCCTTTAACAGACGACTAGGCTTGAACCGTAAAATGGCGGGCCCGAAGGGACTCGAACCCTTGATCTCAGGCTTAGAAGGCTTGCACGCAGACAGGTGACCCCTCTCTGCTCTGTGCCTTATCCTTGCTTGGCCACGGGCCCGGTTTAGGATCAATTAGCTACCGGATCAGTTTTCAAGTTTACCCAAATTTAGGTTTTTAGAGCCTTCTACGGTTTTTCTCCTCGGATTTGAAGATTGTGAATCCGCAGTGTCCACATGTTAGTCGATCTCCATGGTCTGCCATGAAATATCCTCTACCGCACCTGTTACAGAAAGGAAGTTTTCTTTCTAGTTTGCCATCTTTGATGGCGTATATCTTGTTTACACCTTTTTCCTTCAATTATTGAGCCGCCTCCTCTTCAATCTTCTCTTTTGTAGATGGCTTATTTCTCTTGATTATATGTTTCGGCTCAACAGATAACGCCTTCTGTGGGTTATCGTATACGTGGACCAATCCTATCGTTAGATTGGTGCCTGTTCTAGTAGCCATATGTTTAACCCATACACAGTCTTCATCAGTCTTTAACATCGTTGCCAACTCTTTTCTAACCTCCAATCTGCTGGGGGTCTTACTGTCTTCTATCTTGAAGGATACTTCTCTTCTTTCAAAGAGTGGATTACTCTTAACCGTTTTTAATTCGATCTTCATCTTGAGCTTCCTCCATTCGTTTTAAAAATCTTTCAACCCATCTCTTCATTTCTTCATTTACATGGACTAATACCATTCCCTGATTTGGCTGACCGTATATGATCATCGATCCCAAAGGCATCAACTCTATTAGAGGGATAACTGCCAGATCTTCTTCCCCTTCAACGATAACAGAGGTCTTTCTTTTAAGCATTATCGCTTTCCTTAATGCTTTCCAAAGCGATACATCTATCGTTCCTCGACGATTTTTTGCAGGGATGGTTAATCGGTCCGCCGGTGAGTGTGGTTCCACATCGCGGCGCATAATCCTGAAATCGATAACTATTATGTTTGGGTCAACCCCCTTTTCGATGAGGTGTCTTGAAACAAAATCTCCTACAGAAGCCAACATCGTTGGCTCATCGAGACCGAGCATCTCTGAGATCCGTTGCACATTGATATCTGGCTCCCCTTCAAAGAGGCTTCCTAGAGGCTTCTTAAGTTCATCCCGCATACTCTCGGGGAGAGCTAGAGTTTTAGAAGAGAGGTCTTTCTTTAAACCGTTGCTATCTTGTTTTGAGGGCGTATTGACCCTCCTTAGATATTTTCAATTTCTTAGCTATTTGAGACTCTTCAGGATCTATTACGATTAAAATCCCCTCGAAATCCTCACTTAGATCCGTGCTTTTACAGTTAGGACATTGATTTTCTTCCGTTATTGTTTTACAAAGCCTACAAGCTTTAAAACTCATTGTTTTCCTGTCTCCTCTTCCCTAATTTTCTTTATCTCCTTTTCGATCCATTCTAATTTCCCAAGGAAGGGTTGGCGTGCGGTAACACCTATCTTTCCTGAGCTTCTCCCCTTCGGGAATGAGACTGCAATAATTCTTACGCGAAAGAGATCCCCTTTCGAAATGGTTCTACCCGTCTCTTTGCCTAGTAGTATCCCCTGTTTTTCGTCGTAGGATATGAAGTCATCAATCAACTGGGAGACGTGGAGCAGAGCGTCTACTGGTCCTATTCTAAGGAATGTTCCGAAGTCAGCTACCTCTATAACTTCTCCCTCAACAACCTCTTGTAACTGTGGTAGAAATGTGAGAATTGTAAATATGACTTGGTGGTGTGTGCCACCGTCTCCCGGAAGTATCCTGCCAACAGGGTTTACTTCAGCATCGATCACGCTGATAACGTATCCTAAGTCTTCATCGACAAGTCCTTCATATTTTGCTCGAAGCTCGTTTATGGCAGCCTCCTTCAAAGAGAGACTGAACTGCTTCGGCGTTATCCTGATTACCTCCTTGAGAGTGAGCAGGTTGAACATTCTCTAGATCCGCCTCAACTAAGCCCTAATCCAAGGTTAAAAGCGTTTAGGCTGATAAAAGTTGAACATGATACAAAGAATAATCTTTTCAAACTTTCTAATCCGCCGTCCATGTGGATCGCTTTCTAAGCTTATAATCTAATGAGCACCTCAAAGGCGTATTGATTTATGATGTCTTTAAGGTGCCTCTTCCACTCTTCTCCTACAGTGACTAATACATATATTCCAGCGACATCGGCTTTCTGCTCCTTCACAAGATCAACTAGAGCCTTAACTGTCTCCCCAGAGCGCACAACATCGTCGATTATTAGAACACTATCCCTCTTCCTTATCAGGGGCCTGGGAACGTAGAGGCTTTTCTTGATAGCTGAACCCTTCAATACATATGTCTGCTCAAGAAAGTCATTTATACCCACCTCTTTAGTCTCTTTAGCTACAACCAGATCGACTTCTAAAAGGTTAGATACCAAAGTCGAGACTGGGATCCCATCAACAGCAGCTGTCAACACCCTCGTAATCCTCGTTCCAGCAAACTTCTCCATAGCATAATTTGACATTATCTTAAGCCAGGTTATCTCCGAAACAAGGGGCGTATTATCAAAATATCCTTCCTCATCGAAGCTAATCCTCTTCTTCAACTCCTCCCTAATGTTGGTTATTTCCATCAGCTTCTCATAGAGACCTTGAGCCCTATCATAGCTTGGAAGAACATGCCCTCTCATATATCTGCTGAGAATGGGGGGGCTTAAACCAAGACGACTTGAAAGTTCCTGATAAGTATGGCTCTCGCTAGCAACCTTAAGCAAATCAGTGATCATCATCCTATATTTTAGCTCTCTCACTCTAGTCTCCAAATCACCAGATCTCCGATTTTTAAGTTAAGCGGGCCTAAGGGGATTTGAACCCCTGACCCCCGGGTTTCTTCGACTGCTTGTCTTAAAAGCCCGGCGCTCTGCCTTGCTGAGCTACAGGCCCACAACTATTCTTTATTTAATCATTCGATTTAAAAACGTATTTATAAATTTACATTTTTTCAATGAAAAGATAATTCTCAAGATTTTTGAGAATCTTCAAAGTAATTATGAAAAAGATTTAAAAAAGGAAGAAAAGTCTTTATCGTTAATACCTAAAAATTATTGGCTATGATGAAACGTTAGGCGGCCGTGGTCCAGCCTGGTAAGACGTCAGCCTCCCATGCATTGTTTAAATGTGGAGACCGCTGATGACCCGGGTTCAAATCCCGGCGGCCGCACCAATTAGTTTTCTCAAGTTGCTTCATTCTTTTACGATTTAGATAGTTTAGTCTCGATTCATATGAACAACATTTCTATGAGCTTCTTTAGAGGGCTAGATTTCTTTGTTTATCATGATATCTTTTTTTAGAGGATGAGTGATTAGTTGTCAACTGGTGAACTATGGTCGAAGGAGCGAAGGTGAAGAATGAGAAGCTTCTCGAAATTTATCGCACCATGGTTAGGATTAGAACGTTTGAAAAGGCCACGCGTGAACTTATCAAGAAAGGCGTAATCCCAACTAGAATGGGATTTTATACCGGGCAGGAGGCGGTTGCGGCTGGAGTCTGCGCTGTTTTAAAGGAGACTGATCAGATCGGGAGTACTCATAGACCTCTAGGGCATCTTATCGCGAAAGGCTGTGACCTTAAAAAACTAATGTCGGAGATCTGTGGCAAAGAAACCGGATTTAATAAGGGGAAGGCCGGTCCATACCACATATTCGATCCCTCTGTAGGTGCTTTAGGAGCGAACGGGATTGTGGGAGGAAGCGTGCCAATGGTTTTGGGCTATGCCCTTGCCCATCAGCTCCGAGGAGATGGTGGAGTCGCTGTAGCTTTCTTTGGGGAAGGGGCCTCAAATCAAGGAGGGGTTCTTGAAAGCATGAATCTTGCATCAGTTTGGAATCTGCCTCTTATCTTCGTATGCGAAAACAGTTCTCCGGATGTTCAAACTATGCTCGGACATAAAATAAATTACCCGCAGATAAGTGTTGATAAGATATCTTCTAGGGCTTTGGGTTTTGGCATGCCCGGAGATACATATGAAGGCTGGGATGTTATGAAAGTCTATAGGGCTGCTTTCGAAGCCGTAGAGCGGGCTAGAAGCGGATCCGGTCCAACCCTCCTTGAGTTTAAGGTGCACCAACTAACGGGCAACATTGAAGGGAGTCTCGAATTTTTTGAAGACGAGTCCATGTGGGATCCGATAAGAAGGTTCAGAAGAGAATTGATGTTCAAGGGGGCGCTAAATGAGGAAGAAGATCGATGGATTAGAACTTCGGAGGAGCTTAAGGTTAAAGAGGCCGTCGAGTATGCTATAGGAAGCCCAGAGCCTAACGTAGAGGAGGCACTGAGAGGAGTTTTCGTGGAGGAGTAGATATGGATGAGCGACCGATAACTTTTGCAGAAGCTATAAACGAAGCTCTTAAACAGTCCATGATGAAAGACCCTGAAGTCATACTTCTCGGAGAGAACGTTACCAGCAGTTGGCGACCAACAACGAAGGGCCTTCTCGAAGAGTTTGGAAGAGAACGTGTCAGAGATACACCAATCTCTGAAACAGCGTTCATAGGCGCCGGAATTGGAGCGTCTATTCTAAGTATGAGGCCTGTCGTGGAGTTAATGCTAGTTGATTTCGGGCTTGTTGCAATGGACCAGATACTCAATCAGCTGGCTAAAACTCATTACATGAGCGGGGGGGCTGTAAAAACACCTCTCACGATAAGAGCGTCATACGGTGGAGGAACGTCCTCAGGAGCCACCCACTCTGAATCATTATACTCCCTCTTCGCGCATATGCCTGGTATTAAAGTCGTCGTCCCGTCAAACCCCTTTGACGCTAAAGGGCTACTCCTCAGCTGCATAAGAAACGATGATCCTGAGATTTTCATGGAGCATAGGCTTTTATATGATTTAAAGGGGCATGTACCTGCTGAGGATTATGTGCTGCCTCTAGGAGAAGCAAAGGTTGTCCAGGAAGGTGATGATGTGACCGTGTTCACGATCGGCCGTATGGTTCATGAGGCTATTCAAGCAGCTCAGGAGCTGAAGGATAAAGTGAGCGTTGAAGTGATAGATGCCAGAACTGTAGTCCCCCTCGATGAAAAGGCTCTAATATCCTCAATCGAGAAGACTGGAAGGCTCGTTGTCGTCGATGAAGATTATGAAAGGTGTGGGTTCTGTGCCGAGGTAACTGCTATTGCCGCGAATAAAGCGTTCGAATATTTGAAAGCGCCTATTCTACGGGTAGCTTCACCAAACGTTCCTATACCATATAATCCAACTCTTGAGAAGAGATATCTACCAAATAGAGATAAGATAGTCTCCGCGATAAAATCTGTGGCTAGATACGCGTAACGCTACGAATTTTTTAGCCACTATTTATATGTTCGAAAACACTTTTCCATTTTAAATATGGTTTTGTAGGGTTTTTGTCGATTGGATAAGCTTCAGAAGATTTCCCTACATGTAGAGAATTATATCGAGAACCTAGGAGACTCTTATTAGCTGTGAAGATTTTTACTCCTATTTGACCTCTCTTAGAGGAGATTATCACGGTAAATGGTACGCATGGAGATTTCTTCCGGCTGATCTCACTAAAATCTTGAACAATAGTATAGTGTTCCACGAAAATATTTTGAAAAACTTTCGAGGCGGAACAGGCATCTGGGGCGAAATCCTATATGGCGAAGACTCCGGAATCAAATTGGAATGACTCAATCGATTGATTAAAGCGAGTGATGCTTAGGAAGCAGAAGCATTAGAGGATCAGGGACCGCATCCATTGTAACCAAAGGCGATTTCACTTATGCAGCTACCTCTGTCCGGGCTAATTGGCTATTTGGGGCTTTCTAAAATTCTAACGATTTGGCAAGGATAATAGTCTAGGGAATACTCTAAAGATTGGAGCCATTTCATGATCATGATTAGGAGGCAGATCTTGGGATGCGTCTAAATTCAAAGGATTAGAGATTTATCAGACATACAACACCTCGAGTAAAGAATATGGAATGAAAGGAAGAAACGCCACTGTATTACTCATTGGACAAAATGGCAAAAGCTGGGTCGGTGGCAAGAAGCCTACGAGCTGGCATAGACGAAGAACATATTATTATTCTTCAAAAAGGAGGGTTCGACGCTTGTTGATTCTCCTACAGTTGAACGAGTATCATACCTTACTGGAAGGAATATGCTTAGAAACTATCCAAAAGATGTGTTGGGGTCAGTTGGCAGGTAAACCCTTACCTGAACCATGAAAAGTTTATGTTTCATCTGCCTAATTAAAGACCTTAATATTTGGCTTTTACATATCGATGCCTCAAAAATTTTATGCAACATAACAGAATCCCAATCTTCTAAAGTGTGATTTCAGGAATTCTTGAAACATTAATCTGAAACATTTATATCCTAACAATTTTTATGATGGTATATCCAATAAGAAGGATGAAATGGATTCATGATCATTCCAATAAGATGCTTCTCATGCGGCAAAGTCATCGCTGACAAATGGGAGCCATTCGCTAAAAGGGTCTCCCAAGGAGAACATCCTAAGGATGTCCTCGACGACCTAGGTCTCACAAGATACTGTTGTAGAAGGATGCTTCTATCTCATGTAGAGTTGATAGACGACATCCTCAAATTTTACGGTGAAAAAGAGTCCTTAGAAGTTGAAAGGAGGTCATGAAATGGAAGTACAGAAAATTGAGAATCTGCTACTCCCCCAGGAGATCCTGCTCTCATCTGGAGTACACATCGGAACCAGATTCCATACCAGGGACATGGCGCCGTACATATACAAGGTTAGGCCCGATGGACTATTCGTACTCGACATGGAGAAGATGAATGAAAGGATAAAGATAGCGAGCCGTTTTTTATCGCGGCTAGAATTATCAAAAGTCATCGTAGCCTCTTCTAAAAGGTACGGAAGGACGCCTGTTACAAAATTCTGTGAACTAGTAGGGGCCGCTCCACAGCTCGGCAGATTCACCTCAGGGACGTTCACAAACCCTAACTATTCTGGCTATTTTGAGCCTGTCGCAGTCATTGTAACCGATCCATTAGCCGACGAGCAGATAGTCAAGGAAGCTGCGCAAATAGGCGTCCCAGTTGTAGCTTTCTGTAGCACAGATAACTCTAGTTCGAACGTGGATTTGATAATTCCGATGAATAATAAGGGAAGAAGGGCTCTAGCAGTAGCTTATTGGCTTCTAGCTAGAGAGATCAAAAGGGAGAAGAAGGAGCTTCCTCCTGACGGCGACTTGAGCTTAACCATAGATGATTTTGAAACAGCTTTATAGGCCGATGTCTTATGAGTGTCAGGAACCCCTGGGTCGCTGGCGCGTTCTATCCGTCAGACCCTGATCGACTGAAGGCCTCGATCAGAGACTGCTTCACTCATAAAATGGGACCAATGAAGATTCCAGGAAGAGGTTTCGGCTCAAGAAACACAGTTTCAGTCATATGTCCCCATGCAGGATACATGTACTCGGGACCTGTAGCTGCTCACGGTTACTTCAGCCTAGCTTCGGAAGCAGACCCAGAATCCATAGTTATCATAGGCCCAAGCCACACAGGGATTGGAAGTCCACTCGCTATCATGAATAAAGGGTTTTGGAAAACACCCCTCGGGAAAGTCCGCATCGATGAAGAGCTTTCGAACGCTATCTTGAGAGAAGCGGGCTTCCTTGACGTCGACGAGTCGGCTCATATGCGGGAGCATTCGATAGAAGTTCAACTACCTTTTCTTCAGTATATCTACGGATCAAATTTTTCATTCGTCCCTATCTGCATGGGTTTTCAAGACCTAGACTCTAGTAGGGATTTGGGAAGTGCCCTAGGTAGAGCTTGTGAAGGTAAGGATGTTCTAATCCTCGCTTCAACAGATCTATCGCATTATGAAGATCAAATCACTGCAAATCGTAAAGATAAACTGGTGATTGCGGCGATACTAAACTTGGATGAAGAGGCGCTTCAAGAGAAGGTTTATAAGAACAGGATCACGATGTGTGGTTACGGACCGGTCTCTGTAGCTATAGTCGCGTCTAAACATCTGGGGGCGAAGGAAGCTGAACTTCTCTCTTACCATACGAGTGGAGATGTGTCGGGAGACTATTCTGCAGTCGTAGGATATGCGTCTATGAGGATATTGAAGTAGGTCGGCTTCATGATAGTTGAAGCGTCCGCGCCTGGCAAGGTAATACTCTTCGGAGAGCATAGCGTAGTCTATAAAGGATCAGCAATAGTTCTAGCGATAAACAAAAGAGCTAGAGTATTCGCTGAGAAAAGGAATGATGACAGGATATTCATGGACTCTGAGGATCTCGGCTACTCAGGATTCTTCATCGGAGATGAATACCATCCTGTGAAAGGTGCACCTTGGAGGGGTAGAAGCCTCACCGCCGTAAATCTTGTGTCACGGAAAACGATGGAGAAGCTAGGTGTACAGAGTGGATTAAACCTAAAGCTTAGATCAGAGATACCGTCAGCTGTAGGGTTAGGATCATCAGCAGCTATATGCGTCGCAACTGCTGCAGCTATTGACGGGCTCTTCGAGGGGAAACTATCTCGAGAGGAGATATGTGCCCTCGCATATGAGGGAGAAAAGGTGATACATGGGAGACCGAGCGGTGTTGACAATAATGTTTCAACGTTTGGTGGGGTCCTAAAATATGAAGGAGGTGTAGGCTTCGAGAAGATAATCCTCGACGAGTCCCCCTGCTTCGTCATCGGAAACACTAAACAGAAACGCTCGACGGGCCGGATGGTTCAAATAGTTTCTGAGCTGAGGCAACGTAATCAATCCATTGTAGACGAGATTATCGAAACACTTGGAAGCATATCCGAGACGGGTCTCTCATATCTTCTCAAACATGATTATAAACATCTGGGAGAGCTTATGGATATATGCCACGGGCTCCTGACTTCTCTAGGAGTTTCGACACCAATGCTTGACAAGCTCGTTCACGCTTCAAGAGAGTCTGGGGCAATGGGGGCGAAACTGACAGGGGCAGGTGGTGGAGGATGCATGATCGCCCTTGTAGACGAAGAAAGGATGGCTGCTGTTGAAGAAGCTATAAGAATCGCTGGAGGCTCACCGATGAGAGTGGATGTTTCTTACGAAGGTGTAAAAACCAGGAGAGTAGATTAGCCTGATCATCTTAAAGTTGGGAGGATCCGTAGTAACAGAGAAAGATAAACCTGTGACTCCTAACAAGGAGAATATTAAAAGACTATCTAGAGAGATCGCTGAAGCGGGGGAGGGAGAGCTAATCCTCATACATGGAGGAGGATCATACGGGCACCCCGTTGCAGACGAGTACAATCTATCCGAGGGATATT
>JAGTQU010000030.1:18519-20159 GCA_018396695.1 Candidatus Bathyarchaeota archaeon
TTTGATAAAAGCCAGATAATGGGAGTCGCTAAAACACATCAGGCAATGGTTGCTCTGAACAGCCTTTTAATCGAGAGTTTATTATCCTACTCCGTTCCAGCGATATCTGTAGCCCCTTCATCCTTCATCGTGACCGATGGAGGGAGAATCACAGATATGAGTCTTGAGAATCTTAGACATTATCTCGAGAAGGGTATAACACCTGTTTCCTATGGAGACGTCGTTCCAGACAGATCGAGGGGGTTCAGCATTCTATCAGGTGACCAGCTGGCTGCAAGGTTCGCAGTGGAGTTTGGCGCCGACAGAGTCATCTATGGTGTAGATGTTGATGGGGTATATACGTCAAATCCTAAACTGGATAGCGATGCAAGGCTCGTGGAGCTTCTATCCCTGAAGGATATTGAAGAAAATATTAGGTTAGGCGGGTCCCTCAGCACCGATGTAACTGGCGGGATGAAAGGAAAGATTCTAGAGGCGGTTAATGCTTTGAGGGTTGGTATTCAAGTCCAGATAGTTAACGCATCGAAACCAGACATTATATTTAAAGCTCTTCGAGGAGAAAAGGTTACAGGTACCATGCTTGTCAAATAAGTATATGGAAGATTTGGAGCGGCGGAAACAGAGGCACATCCGTCTCGTTCTGGAAGAGGACACTCAGACATCTGTATCAACTGGTTTAGAGGATGTTAAACTCATCCATAGGTGCCTACCAGAGATGGATCTAGATGAAGTTGATACTGAGACAACCCTGTTCGGGAAGAAACTGTCCGCCCCACTCATAATCTCAGCGATGACAGGTGGAACAGAACAGGCTAAATCGATTAACAGTGTACTCGCTGAGGTGGCCGAAGAATTCAAGATAGGAATGGGCGTAGGTAGTCAGAGGATAGCGGTCGAGAACCCTTCTACTGAACACACGTTTAAGATTGTGAGGGAGAAGGCACCTTCAACACTCATTTTTGGGAATCTTGGATGTCCTCAGATTTCGAAGTGGAGTGTAGAGTCGGCGAGAAGAGCAGTTGATATGGTAGACGCCGATGCTTTGGCAATCCATATGAACGCACTTCAAGAGGTGGTTCAGATCAATGGAGACGTTCAGTTCAGAAACGTCCTTAAAAAAGTGTCGGAGCTCACTAAGGAGCTAGAGGTTCCAATCATGATGAAGGAGACAGGGGCAGGCGTAGCCTTCGAAGAAGCTGTTAAAATGGAGAAGGCAGGAGTCAAGGGCGTAGACGTAGCCGGAGTTGGAGGTACAAGCTGGGCAGCAGTCGAGTATCATATTGCGAAGAAGCTAGGGAGAAAGGATCGAGAAACCCTAGGTACAGCGTTATGGAATTGGGGGATACCTACCGCAGTTAGCATCGTCGAGTGTAGCAGATCGACAAAACTCAAAGTAGTAGCTTCTGGAGGGGTCAGAACAGGAGTAGACGTAGCTAAAGCAATTGCGTTAGGTGCTGAAGCAGTGGGCATTGCGCAACCCTTCCTTCGAAAAGCGGTTGAAGGAGTTGAACAGCTCAAACATGAGATTGAAGATATGCTTAGAGAGTTTAAAGCGGTCATGTTTCTTTTAGGCGCTAAAAATATTGAGGAGTTAAAGAGGATTCCATTAGTTATAACAGGAGAAACTTCGAAATGGCTCA
>JAGTQU010000077.1 GCA_018396695.1 Candidatus Bathyarchaeota archaeon
GTCTATCTTGAAAACACGCCATTACTGAACCTCTATAGCCTAAAACCCTTTAATATTTCCGGTAAGGCCGATTATATGCTCTTCTTGTAGCCTTGAAAATTTTTAGCCGCCATAAGGTCAGGGCCCTCTGACCGCGTACCTGTAATGATGCTTAAGACGAAGCAAGCTATCAAGATAGAAGGGACCACTTATCTAAAATTCCAACAGAACCTCGCGCTCTAAGTGAAACTTTAATTGGATCAGCACTACGATATGGATATGACCAGGTCTGGGTATGTGTCCAAGACTGGATCGAATTAGAAGCAATTGGTTTAAAAATGGAGCGTGGCGCGCACAATCGCGAAGTTAATCTTATTTATCATAGCTATGTTAGTCACTATACATATTATCAGATTACCGATGATCAAAAAAAGAGAGGCGCTAAATCCGCCTCCATTATTAATTAGGTAAGAAAGTTATGATTTAGAAAGGGCGTCATGTATTTTGAGCAAGGCGAAACCACACATGACATATGCGAAATCAGGCGTAGATATAAAAAAGATCAAGCAGTCTCACAAAAAGATCGCTAATATGTTAAGAAAGACTTTTTCATATCGTCAAGGATTAACAGGTGAAGTTTCTATTGAAATCGGACATTATGCAGGCCTTCTCAAACTTGATAAAGATAAAATGCTTGCACTTCATGCAGACGGGGTAGGGACAAAAACGCTGATAGCCACAGCCATGAAGAAATATGACACTATAGGAATTGATTGCGTCGCGATGAATGTTAACGATCTGATCTGTATGGGTGCCGAGCCGATTGCGATGGTAGATTATCTTGCAATCAACAAGCCTGAGGAGGATGTAATCAAGGATATTATGAAAGGTTTAGCGTATGGCGCCAAGCAAGCAAGAGTTTCAATAGTAGGCGGAGAAACCGCTGTAATGCCTGATTTGATCAACGGCTTTGACCTCGCTGCCATGTCTGTAGGGATTTTGAATAAAGACCAATTAATTACAGGGGAAAAGATCGAAGCGGGCGACAAGATTTACGGGCTAAAGAGTAGCGGAATCCACTCCAATGGCCTAACATTGGCTAGAAAAGTTTTACTGAGTTACCATAAATTAACATACAAACCAGCAGGATGGGATAGAACCTTAGGTGAGGAGCTACTAATACCAACCAGGATCTATGTAAATATAGTCGACGCTATTATTAGAAACTGTGAAGTCCATGGACTAGCGCATATCACAGGTGGAGCATTCACTAAGTTGATGAGACTAAGCTGTAATTTAGGGTTTATGATTGATACGATTCCTAATCCTCCACCAATATTCGCCTTAATTCAGAAACTAGGAAAAATTTCAGACTATGAGATGTACCGAACATTCAATATGGGGATAGGGTTCTGCGTTATAGCGCCGAGGCGTGAGCGAGATACGCTAATGAGAATCGCTAAGAGATATGACTGCGGATGCATTGAAATCGGAGAAGTAACCGAAGATGTAGGAGTTATCGTTAACAAGATTAGAATCGCATAATAATAAACGTGATAGAAGATACTATAGCTAGGCTATACGTTTGATCTATGTTAGACTATCTGAGTCATATCAAATGATTCTTTCAAAAAGGTCTTGTCTAAACTTGTATTATACTCGATAACGTTTATTCGATTATCAGAGTATATGTCAACTATATTAAAGGAATGACCTAATCGTCCACGTGTTCTAATGCTAGATGTAGTAGCAGCATTGATGAGAATAGATTGGTTGATGCGAAGTACACGACTGACGTGCCTATGTCCCATAAAAACGAAACTGACGCTATTTCTAAGAACCGTCTCCAAGATGTCACCGGCATCCTCAAGAACGTTCGTTTCTCTCCCAGCATAGGGAATAGGCACAAGATGGTGATGGAAGACGATCACTTTAATGATATCTTTTGGAAGTTGACTAAGCTTCTCCTCGAGAAAAGCCTGCCTTCGCCTTCCAAGACGCCCCTCATCACGATCAGGCTCTGGACTGTTCATAATATACACGGCAAGTCTTCCAATGTGTTCCTCGCGATCAAGGTTTCCTAACATTTCTTTGAAGAGCTCTTGCCCATAGTTTCTTTCGTCATGGTTCCCTGGAGCTAGGACAAGCCTACCATTAATAGACTTAAGCTTCTCTATGGCGAATTCATAGTCCTCCAATACCCCATTATCGGTGAGGTCTCCTGAGTGGATTACTATATCCGGCGCAGGATCTAATCGATTGATAGCATCTGCAGTCTTATCAAAGTACTTTTCAAGAAAATTTCCGAAACTTGAGATATGCGTATCTGAAAAATGAGCTATACGGATGAGGAGATCACTCAATCCTTAACCTCCATGGATATCTTAATATAACTAAATATAGGTTAATTCTTCTATAAATAGAATACATTTCTTGCTATTATTAAGTTCTAAGACGGTTTTATATTATCTTTCTGTGATAGGTCATCATTTTTTTATTTCCAAGACACGTTGGAGGGCTTCGTAGAGACAAGGAACTGTCTGAACATCTTTTATCTGCTCTGGAAAAATCCATCTTGATTCTATATGCTCCCAGTCAAGTTCTATCTTTTCTGGATTTTTCACCACGAAGAGGAATGGGTGAATTATCCATATGATGTTTATGTTTTCATCGACAACTTTTAGCGGTATTCCAGCTTTCACTAGGCTAATATCATCCTTTGTCAAATGTGTCTCCTCTTTAACCTCTTTATAGGCCTGCTCAAGATCTCCATCCTCAATATATCCGCTAAATCCGGCCCAAAGGCCTTGATAACTCCCTACCTTGTCGCTTCTTCGTACAATGAGGATTTTCCCCTCAAAAAAAAGGAAACATGTGACAACTTCCTTTACATCTAGACGCATTAGCTGGTAAACCTCCGATAAGGCTATCCTGCTTCTTATCGACGCCTGTAGAGAGATATATAATACACAATAGAAAGATTGTATGTTTTTCTTTTTCTGGAAGGAGGATGCAACCGGCTAGTTCACCCCGGTTTTAATGATAGCCGACGCATTCACAATATTTTCTACGGCTTGTGCATAGCGCGCGCTCAATGTTAGAACAGTGTTTTGTGACCTTTAAGGCTTCCATACTATAAACATCTGGTATAAGATATGTAAAATTTCCTAGCTATTTATTCGCGATATATATAACAAATAACCCCCGCAATAAGTATTAGAGTAGCGCTACCAATAATGAACTGGATCTTCAGTCCTTGCCCTCCAACCAATCCTATACTCAAAAGAATTGCTCCAATGACTATCCCTCTCAACCCCGCTTTATGGGCTTGGTTTTGTGAGACGAACCTATAACATTCAAATGCTTCAACTGCGCAAATTAACCCAACAATTAAAACGATAATCAAAATAAAACTAATCGAGGGGTTGATCCTGAAAGGGTAAATGGTAGAGATTGGGATCATCAGTATAGTGCTTATGAGGCTCACAACTCCTCCAATGATAAAAAACGCGGCAGAAAGATCTAGTAAGATTGCCTTCCAGATGGGCTCTCTCTTAACCATGTTTTACCCCTTTAATGGTTATTTTC
>JAGTQU010000031.1:0-746 GCA_018396695.1 Candidatus Bathyarchaeota archaeon
GAGGAGGGTTAAGTCGTAACAAGGTGGCCGTAGGGGAACCTGCGGCCGGATCACCTCCTAAGAAAGGATCGGTGGATGTTCGCTTGATCTACTATTCTTGAATGCAATCCCCAAAGAGATCTTTGGGGATGAAGGGCCAGCAGAAGCATCCGGATAAGATGCAGATCTGCAATGAAGCCGTGCATAGGATTCCGACTCCAACTATGGGACCGGGTAACGCTGGTATACTACGCTACCTGATGGATGGCTAGGCTTGGATGCTGAGGAAGGGCGTGGCAAGCTGCGAAAAGCCTCGGGTAGGCGCATGCAGCCTTCGATCCGAGGATCCCCGAATGGGACATCCCATCAGCTTCGGCTGATACTCCGTGAGGAGGGGGAACCCCCCGAATTGAAACATCTTAGTAGGGGGAGGAAGAGAAACCAACTGGGATTTCCTCAGTAGCGGCGAGCGAAAGGGAAAAAGCTCAAACTGAACGCTGCGGCGATGAGCCGCCGCGGATGTGGTGTATGGGATCAGCCTCCTGCTAGTCAGCGAAGTCGAAATGACCTGGAAAGCTCTGCCATAGAGGGTGATAGCCCCGTAGACGCAAGTTGAAAGCGGTTGGGCTGATTTCCGGAGTAACACGCCTTGAGACTGGCG
This sequence comes from Candidatus Bathyarchaeota archaeon, assembly GCA_018396695.1. Lineage (GTDB taxonomy): Archaea > Thermoproteota > Bathyarchaeia > TCS64 > TCS64 > JAGTQU01. The sequence continues at coordinate 641 of JAGTQU010000031.1, forward strand.
TGCGAATCTGGGAGGCATTAACTTCCAAAGCTAAATACAATCCAAGACCGATAGCGCACTAGTACGGTGACGGAAAGCTGAAAAGTCCCCCGGGAGGGGCGTTAAA
>JAGTQU010000031.1:773-20106 GCA_018396695.1 Candidatus Bathyarchaeota archaeon
GTGTGCGGCTAGAAAGGGTAGAACCCTTCTGAAGGAGGTCGTGGTGACATGACGGTACGCGGAGGGGGGACCATAGTCGCACGCTCCGTCTAGAAACACGGGCCGGGGAGTTTACCTGCGTGGCGAGCCTAAGGGTTGAAAGCCCGTAAGCGCAGGGAAACCGAAATGCGAGCAGCCGAAAGGCAAGTCGCTGGGTCTGAAAGGGCCCGGAGTCACGCGGGTAAGACTAGAAACCAGGTGATCTAGCCCTGGGCAAGGCGAAGTCAGGCGAAAGCCTGATCGAGGCCTGCAAGGGTGCTGATATGCAATTCGCTCCCCTGACCTGGGGCTAGGGGCAAAAGACCAATCTAACCTGGAGATAGCTAGTTCCCTCCGAAGTATGTCGCAGCATAGCCTTGGGGGAGGCTGCCGACGGGGTAGAGCACCAATCGGAAGGCACGGGGTCGAAAGACCTCACCTTCCTTTTGAACTCCGAATACGTCGGCGCCGTAGAACCCAGGAGACGGGATACACGGGTTAAGCTCGTGTTCCGAGAGGGGGACAACCCAGACTGTGGTTAAGGTCCCGGAGTGCTGGCTAAGTGACAAACAGAAGAGCGTCTCAAGCCTAAAACAGTGGGGAGGTAGGCTTAGAAGCAGCCATCCTTTAAAGAAAGCGTAACAGCTCACCCACCGAGGCTTGAGGCCTTAAAGATGGACGGGTCTTAAGCCAGCCACCGATACCACAGAGCTGCGTCCTTGAACGCAGTCCGGTAGGAGGGCGTCCCGATTGGGTAGAAGCAGGGCCGTGAGGTCCTGTGGACCGGTCGGGATTGCAGATCCCGGCGGTAGTAACAGCGTAGTCGGGTGAGAATCCCGATCGCCGAGAAGGCAAGGGTTTCCCGGCAATGCGTCGTCAGCCGGGAGTTAGTCGGTCCTAAGGTCAGCTTTAACATGGCTGATCGAATTGGGAAACGGGTTAATATTCCCGTACCGTGGAGGTACGCGCGGCGACGCTAAGCCTCATGTGCGACGCTTCGGGGTAGGTTGAGCAGGATCGTCGTCCTGTTTAACTGTTCAAGCCTGGGGAGTACCGTAATGGTGAGAACCAGGCGAAGACAGGAATAGCCTCCCGTTTAGGGAGGTTCAGCTGATCCCTGGAGACCTTGAAAAGCACGTGAGGATGGATCCTCCACGACCGTACCGAGAACCAACACTGGTGCCTTTGGGTGAGAAGCCTTAGGCGTGTCGGGTGAACGCTAGGCGAGGGAACTCGGCAAATTAGCCCCGTATCTTAGGTATAAGGGGTGCCTACAGCTTTAGCTTAAGCTGGGGCTGTAGGTCGCAGTGACAAGGGGGTCCCGGCTGTTTAATAAAAACTTAGGTAGCCGCTAGCCCGAAAGGGTGTGTATGGCTGCTGAATCCTGTCCAGTGGCGGTACCTTAAACCTGATTTCAACCGGGCTAAGGGCCGCTAAACGACGGGAGTAACTCTGACTCTCTCAAGGTAGCCAAATGCCTTGTCGTGTAAGTTACGACGTGCATGAATGGATCCACGAGGACCCCACTGTCCCCGCCTAGAACCCGGTGAACCCACGTAAACTGGACGAACAGTCCAGTGACTCCCAGCGGGAAAAGAAGACCCCGTGGAGCTTTACTGCAGCTTGTCGCTGGGGCGTGGTTGCGTTTGCAGAGTGTATGTGGGAGCCTATGAGTACGCCTCTCCGGGGGCGTAGGAGGCGACAATGGAACACCACACCTTCGTAACTACACCTCTCACCGAGGCCTCGTAGCCCGGAACAACGGCAGGTGGGCAGTTTGGCTGGGGCGGCACCCCCTTGATAAGGAATCGAGGGGGCCCAAAGGTCAGCTCAGGCGGGACAGAAACCCGCCGTAGAGGGTAAAGCCAAAAGCTGGCCTGACCGGATTCTACAAAATAAGGGATCCGGAGGCGAAAGCCAGGCTTAACGAGCTATCATGTCCTTCTTAATGAGGGCTGGTAGTGTCAGAAAAGTTACCCCGGGGATAACAGGCTGGTCGCGGGCGAGAGTCCCCATCGACCCCGCGGTTCGGTACCTCGATGTCGGCTCTTCCTATCCTGGCCTTGCATGAGGGGCCAAGGGTGAGGCTGCTCGCCTATTAAAAGGGAACGTGAGCTGGGTTTAGACCGTCGTGAGACAGGTCGGATTTTATCTGCTGGGAGTGCAGGCTGTCTGAGGGGAAAGGGTCTTCAGTACGAGAGGAACGAGACGCTGTGGCCTCTGGTCTACCGGTTGTCCGATAGGGCATCGCCGGGCAGCTACGCCGCTGCGGATAAGGGCTGAAAGCATCTAAGCCTGAAGCCGCTCCCAAAAAAAGACAGCCGTCCCACTCGGAAGGGGCAACCCTCGAGGGTGGGTGAAGGGCTCCCGTATAAGACGGGTTTGATGGAGCTGAGGTGTACGCGTCGAGGCTTCGGCCGAGGCGCTCAGCCTGCAGCCCCCAACCGCCCAAAATATCAGCCTTAAGCCCGATCCCATAGGAGACATCGGAGGACTATGCGCGGCTTGGTTTTCTAGATTCTCTATAATTCGAAAGGATCTTCTGCTGAGAAGGGTCTTCTTCTGCTAGGAAAATAGAATAATTTAAGAAGTTAAAGTTTAATCTAAGAGAATGGAGAAAAAATGAAGACAAAGATTTTTCCAATCCTGATCTGTCTTTTAATCGCTCTGTCGCTTCCAATGTCCTTCATGGTTGAAGCTAGCCCCAAGCCTGGTCCGGCTACGGATACTCTCCTCTTTAAGAGCGTCCCTGTGGACTTGGCGAGTTCAGCCTTGACTACAGGGCAGATCGACTATTACATCTACGCTTTAAAACCTAGTCAAGCTGCTGCGCTTGAGGGTATAGAAGGAGTCGAGTTGTATATGGCGCCTGCTGGTCTCGTAGACATCGTTTTGAATCCTGCTCCAGCTCCAGCGGGGAAGCTGAATCCTTTCTCTATAAGAGAGGTGCGTTTCGCTTGTAACTATTTAATGGACAGGGACTACGTTGTTAACCAGATCTATAAAGGTTTCGCTGCGCCTATGGTGGCTTTTCTCTCATCTTATGACCCGGACTATATCACGATCTATGATATCATAGCTAAATATGAGTTCAAATACGATCTCGCTAAGGCTGATGAGATCATGGCACCTGCGATGACGAAGGCTGGTGCCAAGAAGGTTGATGGAAAATGGAATTATGGTGGTGAGCCGATTGTACTTAAGTTCATTATTAGAACTGAAGACGAGCGTAGGGATATTGGAGACGCTTTCGCCTCTGCTTTGGAGAAAGTTGGCTTCACGGTAAACCGTCAGTACATGACGTTCGGGCAAGCTATCCCTATCATATATGGCACAGATCCCAAGGACTTTGAGTGGATGTTATATACAGAAGGATGGGGTAAAAGCGCTTTAGATAAATATGATGCAGCTACTATAAACCAGTTCGGAGCCCCATGGTATACTTGGATGCCTGGATACCAAGAGGCTGGCTACTGGCAGTACGAGAACTCGACGATAGACGAACTAGGGAAAAGAATATTGAAAGGCGATTTCTCATCGAAGGCTGAACGCGACTCTCTTTACAAGAAGTGCTCTGAAATGATAATAAACGAGGCTGTGAGAATATGGGCTGCTACGAGACTTGACATTAACCCTGCAAGTTCAAAGGTTAAGGGAATTACTAACGATCTTGCTACGGGTCTCAGGTCTCCTTACAACCCTAGAGAGGTTTATGCAACAGGTAAAACCACGTTAACTATTGGACATCTTTGGATTTGGAATGAGGGGACCGTTTGGAACCCGATAGCAGGACATGACGATGTTTACAGTAGTGACATGTGGGTTGCTGTTCACGACCCCTTCATATGGCGTCATCCCTTCAGCGGGATCCCTATACCCTTTAGATGGAATTATGAAGTCCATACAGCTGGGCCATCAGGGAAGCTGCCAGTGCCTGAAGATGCCTTCATCTGGGATAATAATACTGACACTTGGAAGACTGTAGGTCCAAACGTTAAGGCTACTAGCAAAGTGACTTTCGACCTCTCTAAATACATCGGATCCAAATGGCATCACGGTGAGACTATAAGCTGGGCTGATGTACTTTTCAGCATCTATCAGCATTTCGAGCTTGCATACGACGCTGAAAAATCTGGAATAGAATCGTCGACAGCTGCGATGTTAAAAGAGACCTTGCCTAAATTTGTTGGATTCGAGATCGATGGGGAGAAGCTTATCGTTTACCTTGACTTCTGGCATTTCAGCGACGACTATATTGCAGACTATGCAGACATAATAGGAGGACAGCCTCCGATGGGCAACTATCCTTGGGAGGTGCTTGCTGGAATGGATAAAGTCGTCTTCGAAGATAAAAAAGCTGCTTATTCTGAGAGCGCTTCAAACAGTTTCGGAGTCCCATGGTTGTCACTCGTCCTTGATGGCCATGCTAAACTCGTAAGCGACGCTATCACAGCTTTAAAAAGTGAGAACTATCTGCCAAGCAACGTTTTCACAATTGGTAATGTAAGCTACTTCACATCCGCTGAAGCACAGGGTAGATACGATGCAGCAGTAGAGTGGTATAATGAGAAGAAACATATGGTTATAAGCGATGGCCCCTACTATCTTAACAAGTTTGATGCGACGGCTCAGTATGCGGAGCTCAAGGCTTGGCGTGACGCAACATACCCCTTCGAACCTGGGGACTGGTTCTTTGGTCTCCCTACGTCACCCGAGATCGTGAACATAGGCATTCCCACTATAGTCCCTGGAGGCTCAGCATCCTTCGTAATAGATGTTTCGGGGGTTCCGCCTCTCGGAGTAAAATACCTTATAAAAGACCCAATAACCGCTGAGATACTCTCCATTGGAGATGCTTCAGGAATAACTTCGAGTAGATTCGTTATAAGCCTCTCATCTGATTTCACTAAGGATCTTCAACCTGGTCTATACGAGATAACCCTCGCAGGGTATAGTGAAGAGGTGGCATTCGTCAGTTCGGAGAAAGTCTTCTTTAACGTGCTCAACTTAGGAGTTATCCAGACAGGACTCGAGGCTATTGGTAAGCAGCTCTTAGATGAGATGGACGCTCTAAGCCAGGATATTTCAACGAAAGTATCCGCGTCTAATGCTAATTTAGGCAGCAAGGTGGACCAGATGGGCGCTGACTTGGCTCAGGCCGTTAATGCTTTATCAACAGCAACTACGACAACTATGTACCTTGTAGGAATCTTAGCGGTTCTTGTAATCGTGAACATCGTGCTGGTAATGAGGAAAAAATGAGGCCCTTCCTCCTTTTTTCTTTTTTTTAAAAAAAAGGTTTGATTAGAAGATTTTAATAAACATGAATAGCTTTAATTTAGTGAGTGTGTTTAACTGTTGGGTTTAGGGAAAACCCTTGCTGTGAGAGGCTTAACACTCATCGCAGTATTATTCTGTGTGCTCCTGCTCACGGTTGCTGTGATAGGAGCTACAGGCGTCTCAGATAGAATACTCAACGCCATGCTTAACGAGAGGCTTAGAGGGATAAGACAGGTTCTTTCCACACAGATAACGGATCCCGATGAACTCAATCGGGCGATTGAAGCCATAGAAGACGACTTAATCCATTCCTACGGGCTTGATCAGCCTTGGTATGTTCGAATGCCTAGTATGCTTGCTAGGATAATCATCCTAGACCTAGGCAACGCACGGACAATCCAGACTTTCACAGGCAGCAGACTCGTCTCAGATATAATACTTGAGAGGCTTCCGAACACTATCCTTATCATGATAACCGTCCTCATAATCAATTTCCTCGTAGGTCTCATTATAGGCGTCAAGTCTGCTACGCGTCCAGGGTCTTTGCTCGACAGGTTTATCTCCATATATTCCTCAATATCCTACGCCATACCCACATGGTGGCTCGGTCTCCTCATGATCCTAGTTTTTTCATTTTACTTTAGGCTGTTCCCCTTCGGCGGGATGTTCAGCGCCCCCCCGCCTACGGAACTTATACCCCGCCTTTTAGACCTCATCTGGCATGCAGCTATGCCTATCATAACTTTGGTTATAGCCCTCTCAGGGTCTTGGATATACATAACTAGAAGTGTGGTGATAACTACGGCGCAGGAGGATTTCGTTACGGTTGCGAGGGCCAAGGGTTTATCAGAGCGATTAGTTATGTGGAGGTACATCATCAGAGTTGCAGCCCCCCCTATTTTAACGAACCTTATGCTAGGGTTAGCTGCGTATCTGGGAGGAGCCATCCTAACAGAAACCGTCTTCAGCTGGCCTGGAATGGGACTTCTCTATTATCATGCTATTGTTTCCATAGATGAAGCTCTCATTCTGGCTTTAACATATATTTTCACACTCATATACGTCATCTCAAGGTTCCTTCTAGAAGTTTTCTACGTTATACTAGACCCGCGGGTGAGGTATGGATGAGCCTATTCCTCAGAGAAGCTTTAAGAGAGTTCTGGCGTGGCTCACTATCGAAGCTCGGAGTAATCTTCCTTTCGATTGTTATCATTGTATCTTTCTATACAACCACTACCATGCCTCTAGACTATGGGACAAGGTTCTGGAGCAATCCAGTTTTTTGGGTGAACAACCCGAAGGCTGCTCCACCTGAATGGGTTAATACTTTCGTCTCTCCGAAGTTGCTTGAGCACAAGGTGCTATCAACATCCCTTCCGGCATCCGTTGACGCTGTTGAAGGCAGTATACTGAAGCGATACTCGGTCTCATACAAACTTGGCGTAGAACAGTTCCCTCAGTTCTTCAACTTGGAGGTTTCTAATCTCACATACCATGAGGCGCCTCCTACGCTAATTTTGAGCATTTTAAAGCCAGATGGTTACTCCATAGATCTATACACCTTCATAGTTGAGAGGCCCTTTGAGAATGAGTCTATTCCCTTCATAAGATACACTCTAGAACCCAAACGCGTACTGTTGAGCGGTGAAGTACAAGTTGCTAGAGCCTTGAGCAATTTCATCTCAGCTAGATATGGAGAGCTCTTATCTCCAAGCCAGATTATTGATATAGGATATGAACAGATCATCTTTGGTGAGAGGAGCGCCCTAAAATCTTTCACCCCCCTTAAGGGCACTTATACTTTGACTCTGACTCTAGCTTCTCGAAATCCCAACGATAATATTGGCTCGTGCAGGTTCATCTTAGGAGGACAAGTCTACGGCCTGATGGGAACCGACCTCTTAGGTAGAGACCTGTTCAGCGGACTCCTCTTTGGCTTCCCTGTAGCCCTATTGATAGGCTTCGCAACCTCTGTGATAACTACTGCTCTAGGGGCAGGCCTAGGCATAATGAGCGGATATATTGGCGGACGCATAGACGACCTGATCCAGAGATTCTCCGATATCGTCAATAACTTTCCTCAACTACCCTTATTGATCTTCCTAACATTCATTTTTGGAGGGAAACTTTGGGTAATAGTTCTAGTGCTCGTAGCCTTCGGATGGCCTGGGCTTACAATAATAGTTAGGTCTATGGTGCTCTCCGTTAAAGGAGCACCATTCGTCGAGTCTGCCCTAGCTGTTGGAGCATCGAGGCTGAGGATAATGGGTAGACATATCTTTCCGCAGGTTGCCCCCTTTATCCTATCCCAGCTCATATTCTATACTCCCTCAGCCATCCTCTCAGAGGCGGCTTTAAGCTTCCTCGGTTTAGGCGACCCGACGATACCTACCTGGGGTCAGATATTAGAATATGGTTTCAGAAATGGGGCTGTCTACTTGGGATACTGGTGGTGGATCTTGCCTCCAGGCTTACTCATAATCTATTCTGCGATAACCTTCGTCTTCATCGCCATGGGTTTGGAGCCTGTAGTCAATCCAAGGCTTAGGAGGTGGAGGTGAGAGAATGCCCTATCTTGAAGTTAGCGACCTTCATCTCTACTACGAGACTGTGAGAGGGATCGTTCGAGCTGTTGATGGGGTAGAATTTATGCTCGAGAAGGGTGAGGCTCTAGGTCTCGTAGGTGAGTCAGGTTGTGGTAAATCCAGCACAGCAAACGCATTGCTGAGGCTCCTCCCCAAGAACTACATTGAGTATAGAGGACATATCATTCTCGGCAGGCACGATCTCATGAATCTAAGTGACGATGAGTTCAGGGAACAGATCCGCTGGAAGAGGATCTCGATGATATTCCAAGGCGCGATGAACTCCCTCAACCCTGTTCTTCGAGTAGGTTTCCAAGTCGCTGAGCCCCTGATGATACACAGAAACTTGAACAAAGAGGAAGCCTTAAGGAAAGCTTCCGAATTATTCAAACTTGTTGGCCTCCCTTCCGAGTTAGTCGATAGGTATCCGCACGAGCTGAGTGGAGGAATGAAGCAGCGGGTAGTGATCTCCATGGCTTTGGTTTTGAACCCTGAACTTATAATCCTAGACGAACCGACTTCGGCTTTGGATGTTAGTATTCAAGCACAGATCATGAACCTTCTGAAGACACTGAAGAATGAGTTAGGGATCACCATGGTATTCATAACCCACGATATAGCTTTAGCGAGCGACCTTTCAGATAAGGTAGCTGTCATGTACGCTGGTCAGATAGTGGAGCTAGGGTTTATCGAAGATGTTCTACATAAACCTCTCCATCCCTACTCTCAGAAGCTTGTGGCAAGTGTCCCCCTCTTGAAGGGCAATAAAAAACCTGAATTCATTCCAGGGGCTCCTCCTGACTTGGTGGCTCCTCCACATGGATGCAGATTTGCACCAAGGTGCCCCTTTATTAAGGAGAAGTGCATGGTGGATCCTCCTTCCTCACATCTCGTAGGTGGCGGATACGTGAAATGCTGGCTTTATGAGTGATGCATAATGGAGTCTATAATCGAGCTTGATAATATTCGAACCCATTTCCAGATCTATAAAAGTCTATTCAAGACTGTGACTGTTAAAGCTGTTGACGGAGTATCCCTTAGAATCAATAAAGGAGAGACTGTAAGCATAGTCGGAGAATCTGGGAGCGGGAAGACTACCTTGGGCAGAACCGCGGTCAAACTCGTTGAGCCGATTTCAGGTAAACTTATCTTCGAGGGAAAGGACATCACCCACCTCAGGAAAAATCTCAAGTCCTTCCGAAGGAAAGCCCAGATAATCTTTCAGGATCCTTTCATGTCTCTAAACCCATATATGACTGTTTCTCAGATAATCGAAGAACCGTTAATTATCCATGGCGTCCCCAGGGAGGATAGACCTAGCATAATAGAAAGGGCTCTACAAGACGTCAGACTGATGCCTGTTGAAGAATTTAAAATGAAGTATCCTCACATGCTCTCAGGGGGTCAACGCCAACGTGTTGGAATCGCAAGAGCAATAGTTTTGGAGCCAATATTCCTAGTCGCCGACGAGCCTGTATCTATGATCGATGCTTCGAGCAGGGCTGAGATCCTTCTCCTTTTCGAGGCTCTCCAAAAAAAGTACAAGATGGCTGTTATGTATATTACCCATGACTTGGCGACAGCTAAATACTTCTCCGATTACATTGCTGTAATGTACTTGGGCAGGATAGTCGAGTATGGTCCGACCTTGGAGGTTCTGCAGAATCCTATCCACCCTTATACTAGAATGCTTATTGACGTGGTTCCAGACCTTGACCCCCAAAATAGGTTCATTCAGCGAAACGTGATCCCAGGAGAGCCACCGAGCCCTATAAACCCTCCCGTTGGATGCGGATTTAAGAGTCGATGCCCTCTCGGCGGAGAGTGTCCAAATGACGCACCACAGATGAGAGAGATTGCTGAGGGGCATATGGTAGCGTGCCATCGAGGATGGTAGAGTCCCCCTTATGCAGGTTTTCTAAAAGCCTCAGAGACCTTTTTAAACATCTAAAGATCTCATGATAGTGTAATATGAGGGTATTAGTTCTAGGCGTAGGGAAGATGGGGTATGGCTTACTCAAAGACCTCGCTGCTCAGCAAGACATCTCTGAGATAGTTGCAGCAGATATCAACCTGGAACAGGTGAAAGCTAATGTTGAAAGGGTGAAGAGTGAGAAGATAGTCGAAGTTTTGAAGGCTGATGTGAGCGATCGAGCTGAAACCGTTAAGCTAATGCGTCAGGGCTTCGATGTTGTCGCAAGCGGTTTGCCGAGAATGCTATGCGATGCCGGGGTAGCTGCAGCGATAGAAGCAGAGGTTAGCTGGGTCGATGTAGCGGCTTCTTTCTCCACAATATTCTCTCAACATGATGCAGCGGTCAAAGCTGGCGTCACCGTTGTACCCCACATAGGCCTCGACATAGGAATAGATAGGGTTCTATGCGGCGTCGGGGCTCGTAAACTAGATAAGCCTGAGAGGTTCCATGTTTGGTGTGGAGGCTTTCCGCAGAAAGAGACTCCAGGCTACTATAATCCTTTAAGGTATAAGATATCCTGGTATTGGCCATACGCTGCCCTGACCAATGTTGGGTCTTCAAAAATCCTTAAAGACGGTGAGATCATTGAAGTTCCTCATCTCAGCGACCCTGAGGAGGTAGACTTTCCTGAGCCGATTGGGAGGGTTGAAGCCTTCACAACAGGTGGGCTTCAAGACGTTGTTGAGCATCTTGGATTGACTGATGTTAAAGACGCTTGGGCTAAGACTCTACGTTGGCCTGGGCACTGTGAGATCTGGCGTAAACTTATAGAGCTACATCTCCTTGACGATGATCCTCTAGAGGTGAAGGGGTGCAAAGTCTCTCCTAGAGATGTTTTTCTGGCTCTTGGGGAGAAGACTCTCCAATACGCCCCTGGGGAGGGGGATGCTATCTGCCAGAGAGTTGAGGTCTCGGGGTTGAAGGATGGATCTCCATCAGCTTATACCTACGAGTTCATGGACTTCTACGATTTTGAAAACGACATTTCCGCTATGGCTAGGACTACCGCTTTCCCATGCAGCATCACAGCACTGATGATTTTAAGGGGAGACTTAAAAATGAAGGGGGTAGTCCACCCTGTTAAGATCGGATACGATGCCAAGGCTTCTGACAAGTTTTTCTCGGAGCTCGCTAAGCGGAATATTAGGATTACTGAACGCTTTTCAAAGTTTTTCAACTAGAATTTCGCCCGCCAAGAACCTAGATTCTATGGCAAACCTCCCTTTTTATAGCGAAGCTTGTTTAGTTCCGCATTGCTGTACCATATCTTTTAATTAGTTAATATATAACATATTCAAGATTGGACGGATGTACAATTCAGATTCCAAACAAACTGAAGTCAGTCTCGGCGACGAGTTCCCCGTCTTAGTTTTGAGAGGTAAGGGGGATAGCATTATAAGCCGTATGAGGGATGGTAGAGTTATTCTATTCAACAGGGAAAACCCCATATTTTCCGAGCTTAAACCAGGCATGATCGTTAAATGCCGTGTAAGCTTTATCGCTCAAAACTACATCATCGTCGATCCTCTTTCTCCTCCTGAATCAGGTCTCGAGGCGATTAAATTCGGCTTAAGGATGGTCTCCGAGTCCGAAAATTGGGAGATGGCTAATCTTGCTAACGCTTTGCTATATATAATCGAAAAGCTTGAGGAATGACTTCAATGTTTTGAGATGTTGCAAGTCTTAATACTGACCGACTTTTTGGATTTTCTTATATTCAAAGTATAAGGCAATGAAAGAGATGCCTATGATGACGTTAAGGCATGACGACAGTAATTCGCCTATGACAGGTATAAACCCAAGGATCACGTTTCCAACTATAGCAATCAGCAGGATGACTAAGATATCTCCGAGTCTTCTGCTAAGAACGCTGAAAGATTTTGATATAGATGTGCCTATACCCTCCTCATCTACTATTATGATGACGAACATGAGGATGGCTACAGGGATCAGGATAATCGTCGCCGAAAATATGGCTCCGATTATTGAAGCAGCTATTAGGGTTCCCAAACGGCTGAGAACATACCTGACACTCTTCGAGAGATCAAGCGGTCTATCAAGATAAGCATCCCTCGACATATCGAGAGATGCAAGGAACATGATGTAGGTAATTATGCTGCCTATTAACATCAAGATAATGAACCCTCCAAAAAAGGAGATCTTCCCAAAATTTGAAGGATCTCTCCAAGACCCAGTAAACGGGTACTGAGTTATACTAACGCCTGCTAAAAGGAGACCCAGGAAAGTTATCAAAATCGAGATAATGCTCCCGATTACTACGGGCGTGAATACTATTGGTTTTCTCATCGCCAGTTGAAAAGCATGAGAAAAGTTTCCTATTCCTCCTTGACTAGATGAAACGATTTTGTAAACGGGTGTCTCCGCTGGTTTTTTAAGGTTTTCGCCACAGTTAGGGCAGTAGGCGTCCGATTCTAATACTTCTTTACCACATTTTGGACAAAAAGGCATAACATCAGACCCGTCTCAAATATTGGCTTATAAGAATATAAAACATTTTTCTATAGCTTGTGAAACACTGTTTTATCTTATAATTATTTGAATCAGAAAAATAGAGAAAAATTTGTTTGTTATTGGGTCAGTGCTCGTTTTTCTGAGTTGATTATTCCTTAGCTAGAACTATCTTTATGTTGCTGATATTTCTGGAAGCGCCCTCTTCCGTGTCTAAGGTCTCAGTGCCTATTGTTATGTCCTTTACAGCTAGCTCCTTCATGAACTGGTTTCGGACGACTTCAGCGACATCAACCGCCTTACTTATCGCCCTTCCACGAGCCATTAAAGAGACTTCTTTCACGTCACCCTTGAGGGCAGTCATAATGGCTAGACAGTAGCTCATAACGGGCTTCTGACCTACATATATTACATTTTTTCCTTCCATGTCTTACACCTTTTCATGTTTATTTGTATTCTAGTTTTAGCGTAAAATAACCACATATTAAATATATTAAAGCCTTTTCCAGTTTTCCTCATTTTAAACCTAAAATTGATGAGAGAAAAGGATGTTTGAAATAGTAGATAATTGTTTTGTAACTTGATTTTATTGTCCTCCGCTTCAAAAAATTTTTAACATAGAACGAGATAAACTTTTAATTAAATTTAGGTGACTTAATGAACGACAGAGTTTTAGGAGGAGGAATCCTTCTTGGAAGCTTAATCGGGTTAGCCCTCTACTTCTATCTAGTATTCGTCTCTTCGTGGTCGTTTCTAGTGATCCAGATTTCAGCTTTCGCAGCTGTTGCAGCAGTCTTAGTCATTGTCGCCTGGATAGGGTATACTCTAGCAACGACGCCGCCTCCGAAACCGATTGAAGACCTAGATCTCGACGAGACTGAAAAGGCTGAAGAGGAGAAAGGTGAAGAGTCTTCCAAAGAGGAGAAATAGGAAAGATAGAAGACTTAATTAAACGTAGCCTAATTGCAACACATTTTTCTGTTTTCAGCTTTTCATAATGATCTTACTAATGGCTATGCCTTTGAATCGATGGTATTTATAGTATCGTAAGAGATTCCAAATCGCGAGGGTAGTAAGTTATGACTTCGCATCCCTCCCCCGTAATAAGAATAGTATCCGAGTGTCTGAACCCTCCGTATCCGATCTCATAGATTCCAGGCTCGCAGCTGACAATCATGCCCGGCTTTAACTCTAGGTCATTTCCGACATCTAGCCACGGTGGTTCATGTCCTTCGAGCCCGATTCCATGACCCGTATGATGTCTGATTAAGTTTCCATACCCTGCTTCAGCTATAACCTTGTTTGCAATTCTATCAATTTCACTGCATTTTACTCCAGGTGCCATCGCATCCATAGCCGCCTCCTGCGACTTGACCATAACTTCGAAGTATCTCTCTTGTTTCGCTGATGGCTTCCCAACTATCATAGTTCTCTCCAACTCGCTACTGTACCCTCCTACATCGGCCCCTGCTCCAGTGACTAGTATGTCTCCTTCCTGTATGTTTCTACCGATCCCGATGGAATGGGGTATAGCCGACTTCCATCCTACTTGCCCCCTAAACCCAGCTGAGGCTGGAGTTCTCCCCGCTCTTATAGGCTCGTATTCTAATCCGAGAGTCTTTTTCATTATAGATGATGCCTCATATGAAGCCAGCATCGAAACCTCGGCATCCCACATCCCTGGCGACGTATATTCCTGGAGAAGGTGGTGGGCGAGGTTCCCCCATTTAGCGCTCTCTCTAATAAGCTCTACCTCCTCGCTAGACTTTATTAAACGCATATTCCAAATGATGTCTCCCGATTTGATGAACTTGGCTTCAGGCATCTCTTCGTTTAGAGGAGGTCCAACGTAACCGTAGATCCCTGTCGCCCCCATGGGATTGTCGGCACCAATTCGTGACTTGCCAAAGCCTAATTCTGTAAGCCATTTTGCGAAGAGTTTAATCGGATGTTTTTCCCCAGGGTAGTCTATATAGGTTCTAATCTCCTTGACCAGGCTCGTTTGGAGCCTCATATGGTCAGCCTCGAGCAGGGGTCCCATGAAGAAAAGGTCACCGTCTAGGGGTACCCCTAAGACGGCGGGGCGTTCAGTAGCGATGTGAGTGAAGCCGCAGATGTAAAAGATGCTTTTATCACCTGTTAGAAGAAGTAGATCCAGATTCCGATTGGAAAGTTCTTCTTTAACCTTCTTGACGCGTCTTTTATATTCCTCATAACTGATTTTCAGCTTCAATTTAATCCCTTCAAAATCAATTAATGTTTAAGGATTAAAGAGTTACCGAAAACTATCATCAACTTAGATTATCAGACATGCTAAGTTTTTAACGGAGATAGGGTGACGAAGATACTATGGTTAGTTACGGTATCACACATGAAAGTGGAAGACTGGAACGAGTGCTTGTTCATCATCCTGGAGCTGAGCTTGAAGAAGCGAATAGAGATCCGATAAAACATCATTTCGATAAGCCTGTGAATATTAGAAGGTTCATCTCAGAGCATGAGCGCCTAATGGAATCCCTCAAAGAGGCGGGAATTGAGGTTCTAAACGTTGGAGAGATAGTCGGTGAAAATATGGGGGAGGCGATTAAAAAATGCCCGAACCTGGTATTCACGAGGGATAGTAGTTCAGTAACGGGTGCTGGAGTGATCCTCATGAGGATGGGTCTCTCCTCGAGAAGGCTTGAGACCCCGATCATAAAGGGGGTCTATAAAGCTATTGGGGTTCCTGTAGGTATCCAACTCGAAGAACCTGAAACCTTTGAGGGGGGAGGTTTTGCGCTTCTTGAGGATAGGGTAGCAGTCGCTGGACTCTGTAGCAGGACTACGAGAAGGGCTTTGGAACTTGTTAGAGACTTCCTTTTCCGCGAGAGACTAGTTGATCTCTTTATCATTCTTAATCTCCCAGAAGGCGAGATCCATATCGACGGCGATTTCGCCGAGCTTCCAGGAAAACTTGCGCTGTTTCATACGGAGACGCTTGAGTATGCTCGAGCCGAATTCTATAGCGGCTCAGATGTGTGGAGTGGATCATTCATTGAGTGGCTTAGAGAAGAGGGATGGGAAACTCTTGAAATTACTGATAAGGAGAGGTTAGATATGGCGGCTAACTTCCTTACAATTGATAGGGATTTAGCTATACATTATGAGGGTAACCCTCGGATTATGAAGGAGGTTAGAGCAAGAGGGATAGAAGTTATCCAGATCCCCGGATCAGAATTAAAGAAAGGTAACGGCGGAGTACACTGTATGACCTGCCCCATTCTAAGAACCTGAATAAAAGAATCAAGGTTAGCTCTTCCATATCTCGGTATGGAATTCTTTGAACCCATCCGGAAAATCCCATGGATCAACAATGAAGTCGAGAACAGCTGGAACACCTTGAGAATTTTGTATCATAGCATGTATGAGAGAATCCTTCACAGATTCAGGGTCTTCTACGCGTTCACCATAACATCCAAATGATTCTGCAGCTTTAGCAAAGTCTGGCTGAGACTCGAAATCTACGGAGATGTATCGCTCTCCAAGAGCTTTCTGATGGAGCTTTATCCAGCCTAGACTAAAATTATTCAATACGATCCATGTCACTGGCGCCTTGTACTGGACTGCAGTAGATAGCTCTTTCATAAACATCTGGAAAGCCCCATCCCCCGTAGTGCAGATTACTTTCCTATCCGGGGCGGCAAGCTTAGCACCGATCGCACCCGCAACTCCAAACCCCATGCACGTCTGCTCCGCTGGAGCAACACAACCGTCTAAATCATAGACTTTATAGTAGGGATAGTAGTAAGACCAGAGATCTTGAGACCCGTTCTCGTTTACTAGAATCGTATTCGAGCCGAAGACTCTGTTCGCTTCGAATATAATCCTCTTCGATTTGATAGGTTTTGAGCAGTCTAGACATTCAGACTCAACCTCATCTTCGTAGGCTTTCTTAGCCTCGAGTATTTCCGTAACCCTAGGCATCTCGCTTAGAGGCTTATGAACTATCCTATCTTTAAGAGCTGAGATGAGGTCTAGAAGGAAGAGCTTCACATCCGAGATAACCGCCACATCAGGCACCCAGTTCCTCCCGATTTCAAAGGGGTCGATATCGACTTGGATGAACTTAGCATCGTCTGGGTAGTAGCGCCAGGTGGCTGTTTGAAACTCCTCATTTCTAGAGCCTAGAGAGATGAGAAGATCAGAGTCCTGGTAAACCTTCCTTCCGACACTGGTTCTATATAACCCAACGAGACCTAGAGCCAGGGGATGATTCTCAGAGATGACCCCTCTCCCACAGGGTGTCGTAAAGACAGGGATTCCTAACATCTCCGCTAACTGCAAAAGCTCTCTATGCGCCATCGAGGCGGAGGCCCCTCCTCCCGCAACTATGATAGGTCTTTCAGATTTCAAGATGAGGTTTGCGGCTTCGGCAACCTTCTCAGCCTGAGGCCTAACCCTGATTGGAGGCTCAGATGGAATATATCTGACATCAGAAGTTTTAGATAAACCTACATCAAAGGGGACATCTATGAATACTGGTCCTGGCTTTCCATTCTTAGCTACGCTGAAGGCTCGTCTTACAGCCCATGAAGCTCTGTCTGCCGATGCGAGCCTATAAGACCACTTAGTTATCGGTCTCAGCATTTCTAGCTGAGGGGCCTCTTGGAATGCCCCCATCCCCTCGGTCGCGGTATTTGAGGAAGAACCTAGAATTACGATAGGTGCGCAACCCGACTCGGCTTCAAGGACTCCGGGGACTAGGTTTGCTACACCTGGTCCTGGACTCCCGAAACATACGCTAGGTCGATGAGAGATCTTCGAGTAAGCCATAGCCATGAAGATGCCAGAGGTCTCGTGTCTAACTAGCACGGCTTTAGGCTTTTTGACATCATATAGAGAATTGTAGAGAGCCTTCGGGTTTCCAGGTATCCCGAAAACGTAATCTACTCCCTCTTCCTTAAGGGCGTTAGCTATCACGTCCCAGCATATATAATCATTCATTGAGTATCATAATATCGCTGCACGTTTCAAGGTTAAAAGCCTTGAAGCTTATGGAAAATTTTAGATGTCCTTATCTTCAAAGATTAGTTTCATCTCTTCGAAGCTCAGTTTTTTCCCTGCTTCAAGCTTCTTTTTCGTCTCTTCTAGAATCTGCCTCTTCTTCTCAGCATTAGCAGCCTCTTGCGCCTCTCTAACCTTCTTTCTTCTCTCTTTTAGCAGGGTTTTTAAATCTCGTATCTGCTCTCTCAAAAGTTTAGCTTCTTTTAGAAGGGAGTTCTTAACTTCTAGTCTTTCCTTGAAAATTTTGTGTATCTCATCTGCTTTCCTACTCAATTCCAAAGCTTCTTTGAATGACTCTACCATTCTCTCGTGATTCTGTGCGCTTGTTTTATGAAGCCCTTCTCGCTCATCCATATTTTTTTTCAACTCCAATCTTAAAGCCTTGACTTCTGCAAGCAGTATCATCCTTCTATTCTCATGCTCTTCAATCTCGTCATGAAAGGAGAGTTTTTCCCTTATCATCTTAGCCTTCTCAATAAGCTCTTTCTCTCTTTGAAGCATCTCAGAGGTTGGAGTAGTCATGAACTCCCACTCGATCCTCTTTAGATCCCCTGTAAGCCTTTTTCTTGATGGAACACCTATGCGTTTTTCTTTTAACTCTTCTTCAAGCCTTTTGATTTCCAATTCTTTCTCTTCAATCATGCTTCGAATAGTTTTTGACTTCTCTCTGAATTCCGCAATCTGGCTGTTGGCTCTGTCTCTATTCTCTCTATATTTAAGAGCCTTAAACTTCTCATCTCTCGCAGACTTGTTTAGCTCATCTCTCTCGTTTTTAAGTTTCTCTAAACCTGATTCAAGCTCTTCTAGCCTCGACTTTATATCCTCAAACTTTGCTTCAAGCTCCGCAAGCTTTTCATCCTGGTTTAGCAAATCTCTCAACTCTTCGAATAAAGCCCTTTCCTATCAGCTTCTAAAAGTCTTGGCTCCTCGCCTAAAAACTCTGCAGCGCATCCAACCCACTTTCCTGCCGTTCCAGCAATCTTGTAAACATCTCCGATCTTCTGCTTATAATCTATATCCCTTGTAAGGTGATGGTCCACAATCATTTTGCATAATCTGGTTTGTTTTATTATTTTATTTAGACTTTCAATAGCAGCCTTTAAGTCGATAGACTGATAACTGTTATCATAATAGGTTGATGGACCGTCGACGATCAAGAAATCTGGGTCTTCAATCAAGATGAAATCAACTTGTTCCTGGAGTATAGGACCTTGCACATCAGAAGTGTGAATAAACGTTTTTTCAGCTCTTATGCAAACCTCGACTACGTACCCTCTTTCTGTTGAAGCCCCGTGAGGGACTGGATGAGAAAACTTGATCTCGGTTCCATTCCATTTGAAAACTTTTCTGTCGACGTAGATCGGCTTAACATCAAACCCCTTCAATTTCTTCAGAAAATTTCTCGCCCGAGTCTTCTGGCTTAGATTTATCCAGGTCCCTGGATCTTTGATAAGAAGCGTTTTACCCTCAAATATGTTAGGCATGTCTGGGTTAAAATGGTCGAAATGATAGTGGGATATGACGATCACATCGCTCTTTTCCACATGCTCTTCTATACTAAGCCATAACGCTTTCTTAGCCTTCTCCTCTAAGACGTGGGGCTTCAACCCAAACCTGTCAGGCGCTAAGGCTACTCCAGGATCGATTACAACTTTGAGATCACTAGTCTCTATGAAAGTTGCCATACTTCTAGCGCCAAGGCTCTCGAAAGCGAGTGGTTTGACCTTAAACACGATTCTACCCAGCCCTTCTTAATAGGTAACTCGCCTATTAAAAACAGAGGTAAGACGCTATACTAAAATTAGCTAATTACATGAAAGAGGTACAATCATATGGTGAGCAGTAGCAGGTTAAACACTAGATTTTCCAAGTAACCGCCATTATTTCCTTTTCTTGGGGTTTTTTCTCCTTTTCTGGTGAATCTTTTCTTTCTGTTCCCGAAAACGGATTAGAGTCCCTGAAC
>JAGTQU010000032.1 GCA_018396695.1 Candidatus Bathyarchaeota archaeon
GGTATTGCTCCTAGTTTTGTGACTGTGCATATGTCTCTGGTATAAACTAGGTTAGGTAACCTGTTCGCGATCTTTTTCTCACTCAGGTCAAGAAGATCCTCTAAAAGGATCACTTCTACA
The DNA here is from genome assembly GCA_018396695.1 of Candidatus Bathyarchaeota archaeon. Classification (GTDB taxonomy): domain Archaea; phylum Thermoproteota; class Bathyarchaeia; order TCS64; family TCS64; genus JAGTQU01. Next base: position 121 of record JAGTQU010000032.1, read on the forward strand.
TGTTCTCCTCGGAGAGCTTCTGTAAATTCATCATGTTCTTTTTGGAACTCTCTCCAGTAAACAACGTCTCTGAAGAGGTATGCGTCCTTATTCCCAGGGTTAACCCTATTCAGTTCTTCGGTAGGTCTATGCATGAGAACCTTTTTTAGAGAACCGTATTCGGTTTGGGCTCCATAATTCATTTTTAAACACAATGTCCTTTTACTATAACAGGAGATAAATGGTTTTTCATAAATAAGTAGCTCCGATCAATACTTTAAGCGATTAGAGTTTAACCTACTAGATCGACTCATTTAAATGACACTTTTCAATCTGTAGATTAGATATGGTTTGAATGGGCGGATGGAGTTAAACTCTAATGATGTGCAAGAAATAGTAGTCGAATGCATAGATAGAATAGAAAATGCCCAGATGGAATTGAACCTCCCGATATGTTTAAACCTAGAGAAAACAAAGGAACAGCTTCATGAAGGTTTTTTCAAAATCGAATCCTTCATAATGAGGCGGACAGGGAGATACAGGTTGGAATATGCCTCGTTCAAACCCCCTGCTACAATCGTTGTGAATAGTCGAATCTTAACTTGTGAAAAAGATCTTAATACTATAGGGGTCTACCCCTCTTTAATTCGATATTGTGTAACTCGAGAAGTCTTAAAGGCAGATGATTACGTTGGAGGAAACATTATGCTCAATGGAACGAGAGAACATATTCTGAGGGATCATGCGGATAAGCTTGAGAAAGGGATGCAAATCGTTATAAGTAATGAAGGGGGGGAGTACATTAAAGATCTTGAAGACCTAGCTTACCTCTGGGCTAACCAATACGTTGAGATGGTTAACCACTATAAATCTTATGTAGTCCTTAGGCATCATAAAATACCGAAGCTCGATCTCATCTGGAACCTTCTCAAAGATGAACTATTCTCGCCTACCATATTTACATGTCTTGAAAACCATTTTGGGACGAGGGGAGTATTCAACATTATAACGAATATGATTGGGAGATACTGCCTGATCGAAGCATTGAGCGAATCCAAAAAAATACTTGACGAGAACGTATCTAAATATGTGATTTGAAGTTTAGAGCTTTTATATATCTAAACTTTAGATCTTAAGCGATTCTAAATGCTCTACTCAACCCTCGTTGACTCTTATAAGAAGTTAGAGTCCACGACAAAAAGGCTTGAGATGACGGATATCCTCGTCGAGCTGATGAAGAAGACTACTCCATCAGATTTAGAGAAAGTCATCTACCTGACGCAGGGGAAAATGCATCCTGACTGGACTGGAGAGCCCGAGCTAGGCATAGCTGAGCGAACGGCTACAGAAGCTATAGCTAGAGCTGCCGGGATAAATAAAAAAGATATAGAAGCTCTTCTCGCGGAGACAGGAGACATAGGTCATGCTGCAGAGAAGGCGATGAGCAGTAAAAGGCTGAAAAGCCTCGGAGAGAGGAGACTCTCCGTAGCAGATGTCTACGAGGCGTTCGACAAGATTGCTAAAGAGTCAGGCAAGGGAAGCAACGAGAGAAAGATAGAAAGACTGACTAGCTTGATCGCTGACGCCTCCCCCCTAGAGGCCCGCTACATATTAAGAACAGTTACAGGGGCTCTGAGACTAGGAGTAGGGGATATGACGATACTAGACGCCTTGGCGATAGCATACACCGATTCAGCGGAGAACAGGGATATCCTAGAGAGAGCATACAATTTGACTAGCGACTTAGGATTTGTAGCCAGAAGACTCGCCGAGTCAGGTCTTAAAGGGATTGAAAACGTCAAAGCAGTCGTAGGAAAACCCATCAGGATGATGTTGGCTCAACGCCTCTCCAATCCGGAGGAGATTATCGATAAATTGGGGGGAAAATGCTCGGCAGAATTCAAGCTTGATGGAGAACGTTTCCAAATCCACAAGAAAGGCGAAGATGTTAAAATATTTTCACGACGCCTCGAGAATATCACCCACATGTATCCTGATGCTGTCGAGCTATCATTGAATTACTTGAAGGTGACTGATGCCATTGTGGAGGGTGAAGCAGTCGCGACCGATCCAGACACTAATGAGATGAGGCCTTTTCAAACCCTGATGCAACGTCGACGAAAGTATGGGATCAACGAGATGATGGAGAAATTCCCTGTAACTGTATTCTTATTCGAATGCCTCTACATCGATGGAGAAGACTTAACCCTATCCCCTTATTCTACACGGCGCCAAAGACTGAAGGAGATAGTAGCTGAGACAGACAGGTTTAAGATAGTCAGAGCATTAGAGACGTCAAAAACCCTGGAACTTGAAAAGTTCTTCGAAGAAGCGATAACCGAAGGATGCGAAGGACTCGTCGTGAAATCTACCGGAGAAGACTCCATCTATAGGGCTGGAGCCCGTTCATGGCTCTGGGTGAAGCTTAAGAGAAGCTATCAGAGCAAGATGGTTGAACCCATCGACCTCGTCGTCGTCGGGGCATTCCATGGACGCGGTAAGAGAGCGGGTAGCTACGGCGCACTCTTAATGGCTGCTTTCGACCCTGATGAAGATGTTTTTAAAACTGTTTGCAAAGTTGGCTCAGGATTCACTGACGAAGACCTTGATAAACTACCCAAGATGCTTGAACCATATAAGAGGCGGGATAGGCATCCAAGGGTTAACGCTCTGCTTGAAGCCGATATATGGTTCAGCCCTAGCATAGTGATAGAGGTTCTAGGAGACGAGATTACGCTTAGCCCAGTACATACTACCGCCTTCAACGTGATTAGAGAAAACTCCGGGCTTGCTGTAAGATTCCCCCGTTTCACAGGCAAATGGAGAGTTGATAAATCTCCAGAGGATTCCACACAGGTGGGGGAGATTATAGATATGTATAAAGCTCAGCTGAAGACCATTCCTAAGGAAGGTATAGAAGGCTTATAGAAGGATTCGAGATGTTGGAAGGCATTAGGATCGATGAGGAATATACAATCAAGCAACTAAAAGAAATGATAAAAATAAAGTCCATAGTAGGAGAGGAGAGAGACCTAGCTGAGTATCTAGGATCGGAGCTTAAGAGTCTCGGCTTCAAAACTGAGATGCACGATGTTGAGCCTCGGAGGCCCAACATCTACGCGAAAATATCTGGAAAGTCAAATGGTCCACGCCTAATGTTCAATGGGCATACTGACACTGTTCCTGTCTGCGAAGGCTGGCAGACCGACCCCTTCACTCCAGTCGTAAAAGAGGGCAGGATCTACGGGCTTGGATCATGTGACATGAAGGCGGGTTTTGCCTGCGCTTTGACAGCCCTAAAGGCGATTATTGATTCAGGTACCGAGTTCGGAGGCAAGTTACTATTTTCAGGAGTGATAGATGAAGAAGCGTATTCTAAAGGGGCTAAAGCCATGCTTAAGACAGATTACGGTAAATGCGATGCAATTATTCTCGGCGAGCCTTACCCAGGAAACGAGACTAAGCCTATACCTCTCGGAATCACAGGGAAGATACTCTACGATGTTACGGTTAAAGGACACTCCGCACACGGATTCACGCCTCAGCTCGGCATTAACGCAATAGAGGAGGCTGCGAAGATTATAATTTCCCTGGATAAGCTTAAGATGAAGAGTCATGAAAGATTCGGAGTTGGAAACCATTGCACGTTAAAGATTGAGGGGGGATACACGATCTACTCCGTCGTTGTTCCAGATAGATGCCGTTTCGAGGTGAACAGACTGCTGGTTCCTGGAGAGTCTGCGAATAGCGCGATTGACGACTTTAACGAGTTGGTTAAATCGTTGAACCTGAAATCCGAAGTAGAAGTGAAGACGAAGCCTCCCCAATACGAGCCTTTCATGCTGAGAGAAGACGAGCAGATCTTGAAGATATTCCAGAAAGTCTATAAGAATGTGCTCGGCGTTGAGCCGAAATATGCCTACAATACAGGAATAACGGATGCTAATGTGTTTGCTGGAGAAGCGAGAATACCTTGCCTCCATCTTGGTCCTGAAAGAGGTAATGTGCATCAGCCAAACGAATATACTCCTATTGAATGGCTGCTTCCGATCTCGAAGATGTATGCAATGATCGCAACTCATTTCTTAGGGAGAGATTCATCGGAGTAAAAGGGTTAATAATACGCTTTTCTCTGTAAGCAAAACATAGTTTCGAAGAATTATAAAAAAACGCAGAAATGCCCAAATCACTATTTAGATCTTTCCTTTGCTTTTGCATTTTTACAGTATTAGATCGTCTATGAGATCTATGAAAAACTTTTGCAGGTTGCAGATCGGGGAGGTTTTCCAAAAACTAGATACTAAGCATTGATCCAAGATGATGCAAATAAGCTTTAAGAACGCGTCTTTTGGGATAATACCTTAATAAAGCCTTCGAGCCATTCAGAGAGAAGTGTGAACAAAATGAGTGAAGAGATCACATTGAAGGATTTCAAGAAGCTCGACCTGAGGATCGGTACAATCGTTCAGGTGGAGAAGATCCCTGGATCCGATAAGCTGTACAAGCTCAAGGTTGACATGGGAGACGAGATCAGGCAGATTGTTACAGGGCTGGTAGGATATTATACAGCGGATGAGCTTAAAGGAAAAGTGATAACAGTTCTCATCAACCTGAAGCCGGCAAAAATATTCGGTCAAGTTTCGAACGGTATGCTGCTCGCAGCAGAGTTTGGAGACAAACTTGCACTGTTGACTACGGATAGACCAATAGAAAACGGTGCCAAAGTAACCTGAAAACGCATATAAGCATTTTAGGAGCTTTCAGCCATATACTTTTTCGAAAGATCCCCTTTTTCAGCGTGAAGCTATTTTTATTTCTCGAATATTAGGGTTAAAACTGTATGAGGCTTAAGGGAGTAGTAACAGGGGGCTTAATAGGTTTAATGATTGGAGCATCAATTGGATTTCTAATCCTTTATTCTGAGATAACAAGCTTAAAAGAGAGGGAGAGACATCTTGAAGACGAGATCGCCTCTCTTCAACAGAGTGAACTAGCTAAAGCCCTCTCAGATAAAGAGAGTCAGATAGCAAGATTAGAAAACGCTGTCACGGAATCTCAGAGCCAGATTCAAGTTTTAGAGGCTAGAATAGAGGCTATCCAATCCTCTAACATCAGCATAATAGCTGTTAGTTTTTCTAGGACAGAGAGTACAAGCCAGCTTCTCAGATACTGGATTGGAAGAGCGAACCTTTCGATTATAGTGGTTGTTTACGCTTTCACCCAAGATGCTCTAGGGGATGCCCTGATCGAGGCGAAGAATAAAGGAGTCGAAGTCCAAATAATTATAGACAACAAATATGTTAACCTCCAAGGAAGCGAATTCAATAGATTGAAAGAAGCGGGAATATTGATTAAATCTGATACGAGAAGCGCCGACATGCACCACAAGTTCATAATAATTGATGGTTACATTGTTGGCACAGGGAGCTACAACTGGAGCCAGGCAGCGGAAGAGGAGAATGATGAGAACCTCATCCTTTTGAGAAGCCGCAACCTTGCAGACAAATATATTAGCGAATTCAAACGTCTCTGGGGCTAACAAGCCTAAAACAATCACAGTTTAGAATTATAGCAATTATTTTTAGCCTTACCACCTCATCTTCCAACCCTTAGGATATAAAACATCGAGGCATTAATGTTTCTGCAAAGTTTCCGGTATTCCTATTTGAAGTACCAAAAGTTTTGACAACTCTAGGATTATAAGAGAAAAAAGAACAGTGCTAGGTCCAAACACACTCCAGATAATTCCTCCGAGGACAGGGCCTCCGACGGATGCAAGCCCCCGGAAGAATCCTAGAAAACCAAGCCAGTTGCCTAGGGATTCTAAAGGTACAAGCTCTGCTGCTATGGCGTTTTCAGTTATGAAGATAAGCATTGAAAAACCTTGGAAGATTCCGGATACGATTACCATTAGAGGATCTTGCGCTAGAAGGAGGGTTACGAAAGAGAGACAGTATAGTGGGATTAGAAGAAGGATTATCTTCTTTCTACCGAACGTGTCTGCGAGCCTGCCGATTGGAAGCGAGAGGAGGAGAGGTAGAACAACAGCTGCAGTGGCCATACCTCCTAATAAATATTGGTCGGCGTTCTTTATATCCGCCGCATAAACGCTCAAATAAGTTGAACTCATGAACATTGAGAGCGTTGATAATGTTGTGAAGAGAATCCATGCCTTTACTCTATTGCTTTTTGATAAAGCAATCCTAAGGCTTTCAAAAAACCCTCCGGAATAAGCTCTACCATGCATTAAGGGATCTTCAAATTTAAGTAGGACAAATATGAAAATGAACGCAATTCCAATGATCTGGAGACCATATAATGGCCTTATACCCTTTTCATTCAGCCCTCCAAAAATTGTAATGACTACTGCAGCGATTAGAGGAGAGGCTATTCGAGGGATAGATGAGATCGTATCACAGAGCTGCATTCCTGTAGCTCGTTCCTCGTTTTTTAAGTAGCTTCCACACACCATGGAACAGGATGTCACCATCCATCTGAATGAGAGTGAAGATACAAAAATCGCGGGGATTAGCCAGACCCAGTTTGGGGCAACCGCGAACAAGAAGGCTCCGAAAGCCATTATGGGTAGACCGACCAGATACATCCATCTTACCCCATATCTGCTCACCAACCATCCAATTGGAGTTGAGACCGCTGCAGCCGCTAAGCCCCCTATTCCGTTGATCACCCCGAGCTCGAGAGGGTTCGCTCCCAGAGCCATCATATATATAGGTTGATATTGGTTGGTGAGATTATAAAAAAAGTTTTGAATCGACGTTCTTACTAGATTCGCTTTGAAAGGCTCTTGCTGCCTAGAAATAAATCCGAAAACTTTACTAAACGTATTCTCTCTTAGAACAGTCATTGGATACCCTCGATCATATTCAATCCCCTATCATAGAACATTTGAAAAAATATTAGAGCTAATTTTCTCGCTAGTATCCTTAAAATTCACCAAGTTTCTAGATGAACGACCTCAGAGTATCCTCTCCTTGGTCTCGAGGGAGGAATAGTTTTAGGATAGCCTATTGGAATAATCGCTACCGGTCTTATTTCCCGCGGTAGTTTAAGAGCTTCTGAAGCCTTCTTCTCATCGAATGCACCTACCCAGCACCCCCCTAAACCATTATCCGTGGCAGTCAGCAGTATGTTTTGAACCGCTGCTGCGGTATCTTGCAAACAATATAGGCTTGATCCCCGTGTTCCATATCTTGCGGCAGAGCTATTTGGATTGGCGCAAACTACGATCACGATTTTAGCTTCAGATATGAATTCTTGACCATAAGCAGCCTCAACCAGCTTCTTTTTTGTCTCCTCTTCCTTCAAAATTATGAACTCCCATGGCTGGAGATTACCTGCACTCGGCGCCAAGCATGCAGCTTCTATAAGGGTTTTCGAAATCTCTTCAGGAAGCTCCTTATCCAGAAAAGATCTAATGCTTCGCCTATTTTTAATTATTTCAGGTATTTTCAATGTCAATCATCTTTATTAGATAACAAGAAAGACTAGATTAAACTTTTGAGCGCCTCAATAAAACCGTTATTATAACCAAAACCGTAATTGATAGACCTATTATCACCACTGTGGGAGATATAAAGACTCCTTTCCCCTCGGTCGGAGCTTGAATTGCCGAGTCAATATTAGTTATGTATATTTTGCTTTTCATCAGCTTTTCACGAGCCTCATAAGCCTCTCGGACATACGGTTGATTTGAGACCTTTATCCCATAGACTATGAAATCCTTGTACTCTGGAGCATTCACAATCTTAGATAAGGCTGTTTTAGAAGATTCTAGAGTCAGGTCTATTGGAACCCAACCCCATGGAGGGATGTAAACCATCGCCCAACCGTGCCAGCCAACACCTTTTTTCTCGATCCTTAGATGACCATTCCATGACGTCGTTTTGCCTTGAATGTCTTCGTTGAAAATGATGCCGATCTGAAGATAAGCCGGTATTCCTACTGACCGAAGCATAGTTACGAGTAGAATTGCCTGGTCATCGCAGTCTCCCCGTCTATCCAATAGCGTTTCGTTAGGATAACGGGGGGTTTCAAAGCTTCCATAAGAGATGTTTGAAATAAACCAAGAGACGAATTTGAGAACTACACCTAGAACAGTCGTCTCATTTAAAGCGAGTTGATGAGCCAACTGATACACTGATCTGTCATGGATCGTGAAAGTTTCTGTCTCACCCGTGAAATTTTGCACGAGTTCGATAAGTATATCGTCTAGACCGCCGGCTTTCTTAACATCGATGTCGAGTTTCGTTTTTTCAGAGACTTCTATCAAGTAGCTTACAGAGAAGTTTAGACACGAGTTTGGTTGAATCCTGTAGGGGAGATCGAGGATCGCATATTTGTTTCCATCTTCATCCACATTCTCTTTCAGCACGAGAGCTGTAGAGTTAATGACTGTGACAATCTGCCACGAATCGTTGAAGAACAGGGCTATAGATAGATCCTCTTCAGTTAAATCATATGCCTGATCTCCTCTATTCTCGAAAGAGTAGAACGTTGTATACAGGTATCTTTTTGTTGGCTGACCTGGAATATGAGGAACGTTTGAGGCTAAGATTAGAAATATCAGTGATAGAGTCTTCCAGCCGTCTCTCACTTGAATCAAATTTCTAATTTAGCCTTCCCTTATTTATCTTACTAAGATGATGAAATTATTCGACATGAACTCTGAACAGGTCTACATCCTCCTTAATATATGGTCGGAACGCTTCAACCGCCTTCTCCACATCCCTGGATTGTGTTATGTATCTGCCAACGATCAGTATATCTGCACCAGCCTCTAAAGCGATTTTAGCAGTGCTAGGCAGTATGCCCCCAGCAACAGCCACGAGAATCTTCCTGTCCTTAAACTCTTCTTTAATTTCTTTAATGTAATTCCACCTGGGAGGACCACCCTTCTGCTCGACATCGATAGCCCTGTGAAGAATTACCACGTCTGGAAGCCTCTCAAGGGATTTTAGTTTAGCTAACGGATCTCCTACCTCCATTAAATCCACGTAAGAGTATACTCCAAGCCTTCTCGCCTCATGTATAAACTCGTTAAGAGTTTCAGTTGAAGCTACCCCAGCTGCGCAGACAGCATTAGCCGTCTCTTCGAAGGCTATATCAACTTCAACTTTCCCTACATCCATCGTTTTTAAATCTGCGACGATGAACATATCCTTCAGAATCTTCCTGATCTCTCCGATAACGCCAACACCATACCGTTTGATAAGAGGTGTGCCAGCTTCCAAAATTATGCTATCGCTTCTAGGAATCTGTGACACCACTTTTTTAACCATTTCAATATCGGGGTTATCTAAAGCTATTTGAAGGTAGGGTGGTCTCCAAAGCCTTGGCGATCTAAACCCAACTAAAGGATGTCGGGCTCTATCCTTCTCGTACATAAGCTTATCTAAACTAGGATATCTCTGCAGAGCTCTACTTAGGGCGAGCTTGGTTGCACTATAGTTATACTGATAGATTTTCCTCTCATCCTTAGCTTTGGGATGTATGAAAACGCTCACGACTATAACCCAATCATCTAAACAATCAACGGGGATGATCCCATCCTCAACGGCGTCAGCTACAGCCTTCGCTACGGCAGTTTGAGCAGGTCCAAATATCTTTCCCGCATCTTCCATATTTTTTATCGTGACTTTAGGAACTATTACTGTGAAGGGTTTAGAAGGTAGATTAGGTCTAATCACGGCTAAAAGAGGTGTATGACCCACAGAAAGGTTGCTGAGAGACTGAGCGAATGCTATTCCAACCGGGCCAGATTTGTCTCCGATTAATAGATCAATATGGGCTACTTCATCGCCTTCACCTAATAGTGCCTCTCCTACGAGGAAATTCTCTTTTGCAGATTGAACATTGCTCTCAGTCAGCTTGCTCACGGCAGCCCTCATAGCCTCGCTTACAGAGCCGAAACGCCCATCCGCGACTAGATTCTCTAACAGTTTGTATTGGTCTTGAGTGATCCTTCCAGGAGCCCTCACTAACCCTTTTTCTTCAGCCATTAAGATCGACGCAAAAACAATCTATCGGTTTAGATATTTAACCTTTTCACTTGTTTGTGACCTTAAGGTGACACATGATTTAAATTGATAGTGAATTTTCATTTATTTTTAATTAATTGTGTCACAATAACCACCAAGTATCTAATAATCATTATTTTAGCTATATCGCAGCTTATTCAAGATTCAACTAAGATGGCGACATTAATACTTTGAAGATTCTGCAACCGTTTCACAAACTCTAGAGGAATTTCATAAGCAGCTTTATCTGCAAAGACCATTAATGTGCGTTCGCAAATATAACCACTTTTTCTAACCACGATATCTGAAGGATGGCTGAGAGGGAGCCTTTCATCCCCGAATCCATGAACCTCGAAGGAGCAACCTCCTATCTCAAGAGTTAAGGTAACCTTTGAGCCTTTTGATCTTATAGCATCCTTAGTTTTTTGATTTAGATCCAGCAAACCTTTCTCAGAGGAGACAGCTACTATGCAGTCGCCACGTAGACTTAATTCTGGATCCTTCGTCACCATTAAGGTTGTTCTATGGCTCGCCTTGATGTTCTGGTGTCCTCTAGCTTTAAAGGCTTCTTTTACTAGCATTTGATTAGAAATAACATCTATAGATTTAATTATTTGGAGGAAACTTTTTAGATTGCAACCCTAGAGTTCTCAGGAGTAGGGCTGGTAGATCAGTGGTATGATCGCCGCCTTGGCAGGGCGGAAGTCGCGGGTTCAAATCCCGCCCAGTCCACTTTATGCTCTTAAGATTGTTTATTTGTCAATTTTTTTCTATTTCATCTTCAAAATAGAAGACTTCGTCGATCTTTAGGTTAAAGACTCGGGCAATTTTGTATGCTAGTCTCAGAGAGGGATTATATTTCCCCTTCTCCAAGAAAAGTATTGTCTGGCGAGTTACGTCTACCTTCTGGGCAAGATCTTCCTGTGTTAGCCCATGCTTCTCTCTCAACTCCTTGATTCTGGTCTTCATCTAGGTTGCCCTCATTCGCCACGTGTATTATAGTAAATGAATGAACCAACAAACAGTATTACGTTTCCAGCAAAAAGAGCCGAGAACGCTATCTGAAAAACATCCAAGGCTCTAAGAGCTGCAATAAAGGCTATGAAGAGTGCTGATGCCGTCATGGTGAAAACGAATGCGTTTCTACAGGATCTCTCAACGTTTCTATCAATCCTTTCATCACTGCCTCTACCCCATAGGGCGCTGAAAAACCCGAAGAAGCCGAAAAATCCATAGAACCCACTATTTCCAGAGAATAATCCGAGAAGCCCAAGAAAACCTAGTAGCCCCAAGTATCCAACTTTGTTCTTTCGCACGTCACTACACCATGTTAAATAATTTTAACGTTAGAAAAATATTACGTAAGATATATTTAACATTTCCTTAAAATTCCATGATTTTATATCGAAAATCCTTTTTAAGAAAAGCTCTACACCCCTACTCTTAAAATGAGTTAAGATGCCAAACATCAATCATGAAAAGAGATGGACTTGACTGTTTTATACAAAATCCTTTAGAAGTTTATTCTGAGTTAAAAAAGAGTTTCGAAAAAGTGCTAAACGAAAAAAATCGGGAAATGCTTACGCATGATAGAAGTTCACAAACGACATCAATAAGAGGGGTATCTGTTTATTGAAGATTTTCACCAAATTCGATTAGTAAAATGACTGTTTGCGTCTATCTTATAGTTTAGAATAGCCAGGGATTTACTTAGATAACCTGAGGAGAACCACTGCAGCGTGTTCAACCCTCTCCATCATCTCCCAAGTAATGGATTCGGAGGGTGATCTAAACGTCTCTTCCATATCCCAGACCGTTCTTCCAGCACCGTCTCCTCTAACTCTATGGGCTATCTCAGCCAAGGTCAAACACCAGTCAGGATTGTAAAGGTTCCTCGATAACCCAATGGGCGTTGAACGAGGTTTTAGATTCAACATCCTGCCGATTACGAAAGTTAGAAAGCCTCCGAAATGTATAAGCCCAGGAACATTAACCCTTCTAGGAGCGAGGTGGAGGTTCCTCCAAGAGTAGGTTGTGTCTCCATCCACAATCATCACAGTCAGCTTTTTATTCAAGGATTTCTCCAAAACCTGTCGAATCTTCTCTGCTTCAAATTCTGGGTTAGGTAGCGGCAGGCTTACATAGAAGAATGGTAGGTTGCTAGCATCTATTCCACCCTCAGAGTAGTGTCGCAGAGATTGCAAAAACCCAACTCTTCGTAAAACCGTCTGCTTGTGTAGCGCCCCTGCTTCAATAGGATAATTCCTCAATCGGGCCCTCGTCCTTGGCTTTAACCTAGTTAGATAGCCGATAGGGGTACCCCAAGCTAATCTCATCCAGTACTTTGATAAGAACTTGGCTAAGGAGCTTGGCTGTACTCTAGATTCATCGATGATAAGCCCTTTCGAAGTTACTATTGCTTTTTCAGAAACCGTTACAATATCTCCATCCTGAACTAGAGGGGCCACCTTAGAGGCTATCTCACTTAAATAGTCTGTTCCAGGTTTCCAGTATCCGGTAATGATCTTTATAGCTTTGATCTTCAACGTCAACACTTAAGCTCTAGTTTTAAATACTCTTTCTATGCTTCTAGAAGCCGTATCTCTGCCTAAGAAAGTCTTTTAGACTCTTTAAAGCGTTGATTGCTGGAGAGTGTTCATCATATTCTAGGGGGGCTTTCCCTAAAAGATCAGCGCTGGAGATTGCAGGATCGTGGGGAATATAGCAAGCTACTGGTATTCCAAGAGTTTCAGCCTCATCCCTTATAAGAGCTCTTCCTTTTTCATCCTCAATCTTATTGCCAACCGCGAGAACTTCAGGAATATCTATCTGCTTAGCGAGTGAGACTACGCGTTTCAAAGTATCAACCGATTTTATCGTCGGATCTAATACTACAAGCATGGAGTCAAATCTTCTCGCCGTGCCTCTCCCAAGATGCTCCAGTCCAGCCTCCATATCCATTATGATCAAGTCTCTCCTCTGAATCAAAAGATGCTGAATCAGAACTCGGAGAAGAGCATTTGCAGGGCACATGCAACCAGAGTCCCCAGCCTTGACAGTTCCCATTACTAGCAATTTAACCCCATCTGGACCAGTTACTCCAAATCTTTCAACAATGTCATCAACCTTTGGCGTCATCTTGAATATGACACTTGATTTTCCGGGTTCCGATCCAGTCCGTTCTTTAATCAACTCAGCGTTATCTGAGATTGGGATAATTTTATCCGAGACTTCTCTAGAGATTCCTAGGCTTATGGACAAATTTATGTTAGGATCAGCATCAACTGCAATCACATTATAACTCTCTCGAGCGAAGAGTCGGGCTAATGTGGCAGAAACAAATGTTTTGCCTACGCCACCTTTTCCTGAGACAGCGAACTTCAACTCTTCTCCCCTCTTTTAAACCGAGTTAAACCAATATTCTGAGCGATCTGCTCGATCGCCTTATACGACGGGGATGTGTCTGGAAGCTCCAGTAAGGGTTTTCCCAACATATTATAGGAGGACACTTCATCATCGTTAGGTAAATATCCTGCAACTTCGATTCCAATCATTGAAGAAGCAGAGTTTAAAGAACTTGATAGCTGGTGATTAAATTTATTTCCTACGAGGAATACTTTCCCGACTTTAATGTGAACTTCGCTTATCAACTCTTTAATGCGTTTGGCAGTCTCAAAACCCATTTTAGAAGGATCTGTCACAATGAGCATAATGTCTACATCATGATCTGTCCGACGGCTGAGATGCTCCAGTCCAGCCTCCATATCTAGAAGAGTTATAGAATAGTTTTCAGTTAGGTTATCTAAGATTCTAGTTAAGACGCTATTAACATAACAATAGCATCCTTCCCCTTCACTCCTACCCATTGCAAGAAGGTCGAATCTATCATTCTCTGAAAGAGTTTGATGTACCCAAGCCTCGAGCAGATCTTTCTTCGCCACAGTCGGCGGGATCTTACCCATGTTAATTTGATCCTTTAACTGTTTTGAAACCATCCCTACAGTTTTCTCAATTTTCGCCCCTAGCACATCTGGAAGGTTTGTAGCTGGGTCCGCATCCACCACTAAGATGACTTCTTCAGTATTCTCTATAAGCCATTTCAACAATAGAGCTGTAACAGTTGTCTTTCCAGCTCCTCCTTTACCTGAAACGGAGATAACTAGACCTTTGCCCATCATTCAATTGTAGGTTGGGGTTAAGTTTAAGTTTGCCTTTCAAAAATTAAGAAGATTTTGTCTTCCAGCTTGATTCGAGAAACTTCGGCAATCCAGACGAGTCAAGTGGTCCGACGAGAACCTTCCATCCTGAGAGTTCTTCGATCTCTCCACTTATCCTTGCGGCCCTACCTGGAATTATTATAGTTTTATGGTTAACATAATCGTCTAGCTTGAAGTTTTTAATGGCTTCAGCGGCGGTGTCCGCAGTCATCTTCCTTCCGGCTATGGCGCTCTCGACGGAGATCCCTTCTGTATCAACGACTAGAAGATAACAGTCCAGTTTTGCGGATTCGATGTCAGCGGCGACTGTATAGTACGTCAATGCAAAGTTTGTTGTTAAGAGCATCGGAGAAGCTACGGTTGGATTACCAAACTTTCTAACGCCTGGCTCAACGGAGACAGGTTTCCTGGGATCTGTGTAAAGATTCTGCCGTAGAAAGACTAATGGAAGAAGCGCCCACCCCTCTAATCCATGTATGATAATGAGGTCAGCGTATCTAGTGATGAGGGCGCATGCTAGCATCGCTTCATTCCATTCATTGATAACCTGATCCTCATACTTCTCCTGCCAAGCAGTTATAGGAAGGCCTAGTAGAGGAAACCCTAGAAACTCATCTTCCTTTTCTATCGCTGAAATCCGAAGCATAGTGAAATTATTGAGCGTATCTGCAAGACCTTCCCCGAACATTGTTCCTGGGTCGAGGATTAGATCTTCTACACCGTATTCAACTAGGGTTCTTGCAAGAGATTTTAACATCTTCAGATCAAAGGGGGCTGAGACGACGAGAGGTACCTTATACATTAAAGCCAACTCAGCCATCTCCCTCCAGTTATCCTTTGTAGCAGCGTAGATTAGCGGCTTCTCTTTAGATACAATTGTTAAGCCTTGCTCTATGACAGCTGGGTTAAGTGTACACAATATTAAGGGAAAACCAGATTCTGAGACTTTCCTCACCGTGGCTTCAAATTTCGCAGGATCGTTCGATGTTGATCTAACAGCAATCATGTCGAGTCGAAGTTTCATTCCAATATACTCGTATTCGAAGTCTTTCACAGCGTTTATTCGAGCTGTGAGTTCTTCGTCAGACATCTCATCAGAGACATCGACAGCTATAGCGGTAGGGTTGAAGTATGTGAAATCGTGGCGGTGAACCACATACTCTCCTCCAATAATCTTCTTCTTTTCTCCTACCCCAACCTCAACTGCTCTGACAGGTGGCTTAAGAAGGGCCCAGAGTTTGTCGAAAGCGGATTTGTACTTCTCATTTAAGAGTGGAGGACAATTTTGTATCGTAGTCTCTCTGTTTACCAGTTTAGCAGCAAAAGCCATGCAATTCGTTTCGCCACACTCTTTGCAGTTGGTTCCAGGCAGAAGTTTGTATACTTCAATAGGGCTTAATTCTTTGGCAGGCAACTTCAATCCTCCTATACCTTGAGTGTAATCCAATCTGCTGTCTGCGTTGGGTGGCTGTCGCTGACTAGGCTTTCGATCATATCATGCAGAGCCTTAACTGATGCAGGATGCATCATCATGAAATAGTCAACTCCTGCGAGGAGCAGAGTCTGAGCCGTAATAGTCTCCCATAAAGGTCCACGAAGCTCTCTGGGAGACCATTTTGGTCCAAGTTGAAGCCAAGCTTCTCTAGCTGCCCACGCATTAGTTGAACCTGAAGAGATTGGATGGTTTAGCTCGAGGTCGCCCTTTAAGCCTGCTAGACGGGCTCTCTCCATAACTGTAAATGCATAGTCTAAACCATAGCCGAGGGCTGCCGTAGTAGTATCCATGACTATGCGATCCTTGTCTAAGTGTTCGTAGAGTTTTCTGTTTAGTTCTCTAGCCTTATTCACATCCATAGACGTGAAAGCTATTACAGTATGATCATACTTCTGGATGATCTTTGCCGTAGCTTCGATATCCATGTCGAGGGTTACAGAGCCGAATAGGAGTCGTTCCCCCTCCGTAGCTGCAGCTATTTCAGTGAAGACTTCTAGATCCTTCTTAGGATCTCCGCACCCTCCGATGGCTATAGGCACGTCGACGGCTTGGAGAACATTTTCAACGGTTTTGAGAGCCTCTTTGGGAGGAGCGTTATTGATTAGAGGGTCAATGCTTAGAAGATGGACGTTAATCATATCAGCTTCAAACTTCTCAACGCTGAGTCGAGCCCACTCAGCTGGGTCATGGATCACCTCATTTACGTGCATTTTCACTGCTTTAGGGAGCCTTACCTCAGGATAATCGAATACGTCAATAGCTATCACGGGTTTGTTAGGCATCTTCTCTAGGAAGGAGAAGAAGGCTGGAGCCCTTTCGCCTCCGATTGTGATTGCCTTGCTTCTCGTACCTCCTTCAGTCTTTGTTGCTCCAAGTTTCACCTCGACAATTTGGGAGGTATAATCCTCACTGGGTATTTGATACTCTGTTTCCAAAATTTTCGTAGGCTTAGGCTTCACCTCAGTTTTTCCAGCTATCATTGGAACCGGTTTCGCGAGTCCAAGAAGGCGAGGAGAAAAGTTTAGTTCAAGTTCTTCGAAAGATATTTCAACATCTTGAAATTCAATCTCCTGGAATCGTGCTAAAGCTTCTAGGAAGCTGAGATCAAATGGGTTCGCTTTCTTCTTCTCAGCCATAATCATCACTTCTTCTCTATTTTTATTATCATCTTCTCTGCTTTTATTCGCGCGTTTTTCATAATGATCTTTATTCCAATACCTGAAGGTAGACCCTGGTAGGAGGGCATCTCTAATGGAAGCTCTAGTGTAGGTGCAGTAATTTCTCTAGGAGTTTCAGGCTCAGTTGCAGGGGTTTCAGACCATCTGCTCACTATTGGATGATTCTTCTCTTGGAGGAAGCTTTTAAGTTCTTCAAGGTTTGATACATCTTTTTCGGTTGGAATCTTCTCTAAGATATCTTCGGGGATGAAATTCTTGATGCGTTCCTTGACCCCCATAGGCATCCATACAACCCTGCTCCACCCCCCGTCGGCTTGGAGGAATTTAGAACTCCTCATGTATTCGATGGAGAGCCCATGAAAACCATCAACCTGTCTACCACCTGCGGTAAGGTCTGAGATGGTGACGAAGTTGAGTCCGTTAACTGTCTCGCCTTTGAAGTTCCTATCCACCAATCCAAAACCATCTACTTCCGGAATATAGAATGCACATCCCTCGAAACACCCACAGCTTGTGTGAGGGTATCCGAAGGCGGTGTAGAGTTGCACCCTCTGAATCTCGCCTAGAGATTTCTCCCGAATAGTCTGGTTAACTCCTTCGTACTCTCCCTTCTTCTCATCAAGGAGCTCGCCTTTAGGTATTTCAAAAACAGGACCTTTTGGATCAATTTTAGCGGTAGCTCTCCCGTCGAACCAGCTTATTGCCCCGCAGTTAGCATATCTCTGGGGAGTTATTACACATAAATGTGTAGGGGCGAAGGACTGGCATAGACTGCACCCGTAAAAAACGTCTACGTCGCCATCGTTCATACCTCTCGCTCTTGAGTCTCTAGACTCGTAGATTTCCAATGCCTTCTGATACCACTCCTTCACCTTTTCAAGGTCGGTCATAAAGGTGAATTGAATCTTTTCTATGAAGGGCATCTCGCTTTTGAAGAGTCTTTGAAGAACTTTGCCTAGCATGTTGAAGCTATTAAGACCCTTTTCGAAAGATTTTATGCTGAGCCTCAGCTGAATGTCATACCTTTGGTTTAAATGCATGAAACCTTCGATGAAATTTAGATATTCATGTATCCTTCTCTCGATAACTCCTTCTAGATCTTTTTCGATCCCTGCACCCGCTACTTCTATCAAAAGCCCGAAAGGATGGTTAGTCCCTGGTTTAAGCTCAGAGATATCGGCGCCAATAATGCTTATTTTGCCATCTTCAACTTCATCCATGTTTCTGGCTTGGACTAGTTCAAATTTGTATGGCTCACGTGGACCTCCGAGCTCTATCTGCATATCCTTGCCTCTGATCCTTTCGCCTTCGTAGATTATGCCAACTCCAACAGGGATATCTTCGAACATCGACATTTCAACTCGCCTCCAAGACCGACACTATCTTATCTATAGCACTTATCCACTCCTTCTCTGGTAAAAATCCAATTGACCAAGCGGCATTTGGATGATACGTATTGTCTAAAGAGATTGTTATAAGATGTGGAGCAAAGTTTTTGAGACCTGATAATACTAGCCATTCCATATAGTAGGGTAGGCCACAGAATATGGCTAGATCATATGGACCTTTTCCATCTAATCCGTTCCAATCAGGATCTCTTAAACGGTCGCCTACGTTCATTAATGACATGGAATATACGTTTTCTATATTCCTTTTTTTAAACTCGACTAAGATTGCTCCAGTAGCAATAATGTGGGATTTGCTCAGGTTCGACATTCTAATTACTGTATCTATAAGATTACCATCTAGAGTCTTGGTTTTAGCGGATTCGGAGCCGACCACAAAGATAGTTTTCTTCGCTCTTTTAATCATTGATGAGACTATCTCAGGTTTCGAGATCACGAACCCTTTTTTAGGTCCCGGAATTTCAGCTGTCTGACCAAGTGTTGGTTTAGCTGACATCATAGATGCCTCCTGATCTCAGGGTAGAGATCTGTTAAAGTCCTAATTTGCGACTCGGATTCGTTTAGATCGAACTTGAGATCTTTTTTCAAATAATAAGACATCTCGAAATCTCAAATTATTTGTTCTAATGCATTATAAAGATTTTTAGAATGCTTAAAGAAATAAATTGTATTTTGGAAAGTAAAATTATTTTTTAACATGGAAAAAATATTGGATGTTAATGTCTTTTTACAAGCTTTTTACAATCTCTTCAGCGATAAGTTGCGCCTTAATTGCGTCTTCAGAGTTTACTTGCGGTTCCTTATTATTCAGAATACAATCGATGAAGTGCTCATCTAACTGTCGGTGCCCCCAGACTTTCGTACCTGAGACCTGTAGATCTATCTCTATTGGCTTAGGATCCGAGGTGAAGTGAAAAATCTTATTGTTCCATATAGCATGCAACACATCTGTGTTATCACCATAAACCTCGAGTCTAGTAGTGCTGGCGGTAGTGTTTACTGAAGCTCCTAAATGTAGAGACCCTACGATCCCGTTAGAAAACTTCAAGACGCCCATTGTGTTGTATCCAAATATTCCGCCGAATTTGTCGAACCGCGGATAATGGCTCATCCACTCAACTTTTTTAATGTCGCTTCCGAACAGCCATCTAAGCATATCTAGAGACCATACCGATAACGTGAAGTCAGGGTACCCGCCACTCTTCTCGATATCCCAAGCCCAAGAGCTCGCTGGCCATTGATCCATAATACTGGCAGCTGGCAGAAACTCTCTATAATGGACTGCAATAGGCTTTCCAATCGCTCCAGATTCTATCATCTCCTTTGTTTTAAGATATATTGGTGCGAATCGGAAGTTGAGCACTGGCATCAAAATCTTTCCAGCCTTGTCTGCGATTCTCTGAAGCTTTACCACCTGATCGACTCTTGGGGCAAGGGGCATTTCGCAGAGTACATGTTTACCTCTAGTGAGTGC
>JAGTQU010000079.1:0-1286 GCA_018396695.1 Candidatus Bathyarchaeota archaeon
ACTTCATCATTTGCAGTGTCGCTGTCCAGAACCTGGTAGTGTCTTCTATAATAGATCGTCCACTTAACGGTAAAACATAAGGTGGTGCAGATGTTTCCTCAGTTTCGAATCTGTAATCTACAATTTTTAGGTTATCCATAGGTAGTTTCATATCTTTTAAGACTTCTGCCATCTTGTTTACGCTAATTCCTTGTGGTGGTAGGATAATAACTGGGTAGCCTTGACTTAGAAAATTTGATATTAGAGGAACTAACAGTAGCTCTAATGGTAGCCCTACATCTTCATCAACTTCTAGCAGTTCGTAGCCTCCTGGAATAAATCCCTCTGTCAAAATGTTATCTAGGTCGCGAATTCCAGTCGAATAACGGCTCGGTTGATGTGGAATCACCTCACATACGCCTGTTAGCTTCGTTTCTGGTAAGGTTGGTGGGAAAATGTGGAATCCGTTTTCGAGTGTGTATACAAATCTTGGTTTGCTCAATCTGGTTCCTCTAAGCTTAAAAATCTCCAATTCTCTTATTAAACGCTCTTCATGCATCTTTCTTCTGAGAATAATTACGCCATCGGCTACAAACTCTCCACCACATAATATTGCCTTCTTCTCTCCCAGAGGAATATCACCTATAATTAAGGTTGTGCACCCTTCTTTTCTCACAATCTTGCTTAGGATGGTGTGTAGCAGAGAGCGGGCAACAATCGGCTTCTCAACCGCTTGCGCAAATGTTGTAAAGGAGTCTATAACAACTCGTTTAGCCTCCATTGTGCGTATACGCTCTAAAAGAGCTTTAAGAGATTCAGCTATCATCGCTTCTTGACCAGTCATCATCTCCATAAAGCAAAACTTATCCTCACCTTCAATCTTCCTAAAGTTGTAAAACCTCTCCACATTATTATAGAAAGTTTGACGATCTTCGCCAAAGCTCACATAAATGCCTTTCTCGTCATAATTGACCGCACCATCATAAATAAATTGGGCAGAGAAGATACTCTTCCCTGTGCCAGGTTCGCCGCAGACAAGGATTAAGCTTCCTCTAGGAAAGCCTCCTTCAACGTAGGGATCCAATTCTTTATCGCCTGTAGAAACCCTAGCAATCGGCATCTTCCTTCACCTCTCAGCCAAATAAGAAATCCTCCTCAGCAATTCATGCCACTCTACCAAACTACTCTTTTGACTATCTGTCAAAAACTTCAAAAGCTCCTCCTTTAATAGATGGAAATCGTATCTTCTGCGAAGCTCACCAACCAAAAAATCAATGAACAAATCTGCTGCATCACTAAAAGCTCCC
>JAGTQU010000079.1:1348-1651 GCA_018396695.1 Candidatus Bathyarchaeota archaeon
TCTCAACCGCATATGAAATAAGATGACCTCTTTAACAGTCTCACCTAATCCTCTGCCTATAACCTCTCCTAAGACATCCTTCAAATCCTCAATCACCCGTTTATTTCTCCCCTTATCTTCCTCTGTCATCACTTCCATCTTGGAAATTATATAAAATCTTATATTTAAAAGTTTTCTAAATGATAATATATGCAACTATATCAATCAATATGCCAAATATTTAAACAAAACAATAGAAAAACAAAAATAATCAAGCGGGACCGAGGGGATTTGAACCCCTGACCCCCAGCTCCGCAGGCTGGT
>JAGTQU010000079.1:1691-2515 GCA_018396695.1 Candidatus Bathyarchaeota archaeon
AAATCGAGCATTATATAATTTGTTTACGCGCTCCTAACCGCTTCCTCTATTAGCTCAGCAGCTTTACCCCGACCAATATCAACAATATATGGCCCAAGCCTCGGCCCTCGCTCTGAAGATATGAGAATCTGATATAATGTTTTAAAGAGGTCTTGAGGCTTAAGGTTATTACGTTTTGCCGCCTCAAATATGCTGTTTTGAATCTGTTGAGCATCACTTAGAGCCTTTACAGCTTGCGCAACCTCAGCTAAAGCCCTTTTCTGCTCTTCACTTAAAGCAAGTATAACAGGCTCATGTCTCGCAAAGTCCTCAGCCCAATTCGACGCTAACAAGATCTTTACCTTCAGCGCTTCATCTACTTCTTTGACGAAGCCATATGCTGTCAGCTTCTTTAACACAAACTCCACTTTTGACTCCTTAGGCGCTACCGACGCTAACTGTGTTAGAACCCTATAGGGTATGTGAATTGATGGCTTCGCTGGAGGCTTAAGGTGATTCACATATTCGTATAGACCACGCATCTTCCTTAGTTCAGCTGGGTTTTCAATCTTCTTTACCCCAAAATACACATCTTCCAGCATGTCGTATTCATCCATATAGTTAGGAACATCCTCAACAGAAAGGTTTCTCGTTCCTACAACTCTCTTAAACATCAGGAGGAGAAGCGATTGTGGCGTCCCATATCTGAGCCAAGTCTGCGGCGTAAAGACGTTCCCCACCGATTTCGATATCTTTCT
Source organism: Candidatus Bathyarchaeota archaeon (assembly GCA_018396695.1). Lineage (GTDB taxonomy): Archaea > Thermoproteota > Bathyarchaeia > TCS64 > TCS64 > JAGTQU01. The sequence continues at coordinate 2,429 of JAGTQU010000079.1, forward strand.
GCCCGACTTATCTAAAAATAGTTCGTATCTAATATGGTAAGGGTGATGATAATTTAGGATTACATCCGATACCCAATCGTTCACTTT
>JAGTQU010000079.1:2559-3382 GCA_018396695.1 Candidatus Bathyarchaeota archaeon
CCAACGCAGCCCATCTCGCAGCCATCTCTCCTTTCCAACTTAACTTGCCCTTTCCTGCTAAAACATCTATTTCACCTTCATAACCGCATCCCTCTATAAACTTCCCTCCAATCTCAGCACCACTACACCTATATGCTACAGTATGCCTTTCCCTATGGTATAAATACGCTTCAGCCACATAAAGCCTTCCACATCGCTCACACAGCGGATAGTACGGCAGTATATGCTCAAACTTCTTCTGACCGATCTCCTCAGCGATAAACTGCCCTATTCTTTGAGCGTTATCCAATATGCTCTGAATCTGATTATTTAGAAGCCCGCTCTGATACGCCTCAGCCCCACTCTGAAACCTATATCCTATACTCAAACGATCTAACGCATCAAGCAGCATCGAACTCATATGAGCGCCGTAAGAACTGTGGCAACCAAATGGGTCAAGTATTGTCGATACGGGTTTACCAATCTCCCTCTCTAACCAATTAGGCATTCCCGCTGGAACCTTACGCAGCCCATCAAAATCATCAGAGTAGGCTATAAGCTCAGATCTATAACCCAAATCTTCAAGAGCAAGCTTGACCCCATACGCTCTTACAGCATCACTTAAGCTACCAACATGAGGTATACCTGAAGCGCCTAAACCGCTCTCAACCCTAAGAAGGGTAAGAGACCTACCAAGCTGCTTTTCTCTTTCAATTATATTCGCAGCTACCTTATCCAGCCAAGTTCCACGCCCTATTATACCACTACCCAACCTTTCGATTCCCCTGTATTTACTAGGAAGAGGTCGCTACCTTGGGTTATAAGTAGTCTTAAAAATATATTT
>JAGTQU010000083.1:0-1886 GCA_018396695.1 Candidatus Bathyarchaeota archaeon
CCAAAGGAGAGATCTCCACGATGAAAAATGTTATCGGGGTATATCTAACCTTTGGCGAATATGATGTTGTTGTAATTCACGAGGGCGAGGATCTTGCAAGCGGCGTTCATAAGGCGGTAAAATTGCGAAATATTCCCGGCGTTATCGATTCAAAGACCATCGTATGCCTTAATATAGAGGAAGTCTTTGGCACTAAACATCAGTAAGTGGCTCTACACGCCAAGATTCTTGCTTCATCTGACCATGGCTTTAAAATCGACTGGATCAGGATTATATGAAGATGGAGCTGCCTACACGCGAGAGTCTGAAGCCGTTATTTGAGCCGAAGTCGGTTGCTCTTATTGGGGCGTCCCACAAGCTTCATAAGGTTGGAGGTGCGTTGGCAAGAAATGCCTTAAGCAGCTCCTTTTCTGGCCAGATTTATCCTGTCAACCCAAACTTGAAAACGCTTTTCGGTCACAGGGTTTACAGGGACCTCAACGAGGTTCCTGAGGTCGTGGATCTTGTTGAGATCGCGGTGCCAGGATCCGCGGTTCCTCGCGTACTCCTTGAGGCAGCCCAGAAGGGTGTTAAGGCGGCTATCATCGTTTCTTCAGGATTTGCCGAGATCGGCAATTTTGAACTACAGGAGGAGCTTGCGAAGATCTCTCATCGATATGGTATTCGTATTCTCGGCCCCAACTGTTTTGGCTTGATTAATACCGCGGTTGGTCTCGATCTAACGTTTTCCTTTACGCAGGCTATAAAAGGCTCAATATCTTTCATCTCTCAAAGCGGGGCGATGTGTTGTGGGACTCTCGATTACGCTTTCCAAAAAGGCATCGGCTTTTCCAAGTTTATAAACCTTGGTAACAAGTGCGACGTCGATGAGGCTGACGCGCTAATATACCTGTCAGAGGACCCGCAAACAAAAGCTATCGCATTATATATCGAAGGGATTAGAGACGGCCGCAGATTTATGGCGGCAGCAAAGGAGGCGTCAAAGAATAAACCTATCATCGGGATCAAAGCGGGATTGACTGAGGCGGGGGCGCGGGCAGCTCTCTCACATACAGGATCCCTAGCGAATAGAAAAGAGCTTGTTGACGCGGCCTTTCTGCAGTCAGGAGTCGTTCGAGTTGATGATATTGAAGATCTTATCGGGGGAGCGCTGGCTTTAGCGTGGCAGCCCCCTCCTCGAGGGACACGTATCGGGATAATCACCAACGCGGGTGGGCTTGGCGTCACCGTTGCTGACTGGTGCCAGATTCTCGATCTCAAGGTTCCTGTATTTTCTGAAGAAATGAGATCTAAGCTTAGAGCCGTATTACCTGAGATCGCCGCCACGGCAAACCCGGTTGATATGACGGGCGACGCCGATTTTGACCGTTATAAAGCGGTCTCTCAGATCCTGCTGGAGAGTGAAGAGGTCGATCTGCTGATCGCGATATTCACCTCCCAGGGCCTCGTCACGTCATATGGCCCCGCCCAAGCGATCTCTGAAACCGCAAACAAGACTCGTAAGCCTGTACTAGCAATGTTGATGGGCGGTTCCTCCATCGAACAAGGTCGACGCATCCTTATTCAAAATGAAATACCTGTATATCATTTTCCAGAAAAAATAGCCATAGCCGCCAAAGCCCTAACCCAGCTAAGAAGTTTAAGAAGGCATAGTAGCGATAAGTAATATAGGAAATACAGCCCATGAATATAAGAGCCAGGCAAATTATTGATAAAGCCTTCTCAGAACAGAGAAGCTCGTTAGATACCCTAGAGAGCCTGCGCTTTCTAGAATCGTATGACCTTCCAGTCGTCACTTACCTTCCTGTCAATAGTTTAGCAGAGGCGGAGATAGCTGCTCAAAGAATCGAATATCCATTAGTGGTTAAACAGTCTTTTTGGTAAAG
>JAGTQU010000083.1:1987-3214 GCA_018396695.1 Candidatus Bathyarchaeota archaeon
CAATACCTTCAAAAGGTCTTATAGTTCAAAAAATGGCACCCGCCGGTCTTGAAATCGTAATCGGTGGAATCAACGATGACCAGTTCGGCCCGGCTTTAATGCTTGGCCTCGGCGGGATTATGATCGAGATATTCAAAGACGTTGTTTTCCGGATAGCGCCTGTATCAGAGGAGGGGTGTCACTCTATGATTAAACAATTGAAAGCTTACCCCCTAATTAAAGGCTATCGCGGCAGAGGCCCTTATGATGAGAAGATACTTGCCCAAACCCTTGAAAAGACATCATACCTTCTTACGGAAAACCCGCAGATAAAGGAACTAGACCTTAACCCGATAATCCTTTACCAAAAAGACTGTTTAATCACGGATGCTCGCATCATATTAGAAAGTAAGTCTTAATAACTCATCTGAACTACCGCGGGCGGAAGCCTACAAGACTCAAATCGAGCTACTACAAGTATTAATGAGGCCAAAGATTCACGGGTGTGTTATTGGATGAATGAAAAAAAGATGAACTTACCTTGATAGTAATATTGCGGGCAAAGAAAGGAAAAGAAAAGATTTTGGAAAAAGAGCCCACCTCGATACTTGAGCCCACCAGAAGAGAGCCGGGGTGTATCCTTACGAATTTCATAGATCAATTGAGGACCCGACGGAATTCATGTTCTATGAGAGATATGTTAACCAAGAGGCTCATGAAACGCATGCGAAAATGCTCTATGTTCAGAATTTCCTGAAAAAATCTGAAGAACTATTAAGCAGACCTTTAGAGCTACATCGTTATACTCGAATCACAAATTAGCACCGTCAATTAACTTCTAATAGCGCGCGCCTTGCCAAGAATAATCCGCGTCCCAAGCGTACGCTACCGATTCGGTCACTCTATCCTTAACCGCCTGCCTCTTAAGGAACTCTTTCTGTAGGGTCCTCTACCTCTCCTTTTAGCCTCCTTCTTTTTTCTCCTTGCTACGATCAGTTTATCCTCCTTTTCCATGGGATATGTTCGTCGTGAGCTCTGAATAAAAAAATTATCGATACTCCCTTACCATCGGGTATTCGATATAGTCTAATTATGGGGGAGAGTACGCCTCACAATAACAATCAAAGTTCATGTTGTTTAGATTCGAACGAAACAAGCTGACGCCAATCAATCCGATTTTACTAAAGGATCGGAGAATCGTTATGATTCGAAGAACACTACACCTCATGTAATGCTCTTAATGCATTA
>JAGTQU010000085.1:0-801 GCA_018396695.1 Candidatus Bathyarchaeota archaeon
CAGAGATGTTAAATAGTCAAGGTCTTTAGGATAAAAGAATGCAACGGTTAAGCCGACTAATGTGGAAGTGAGTGTGGCAATATTTGATGCTATTGTTTCATCGTAAACAGTTAAACATAAAATTAAGGTGATGAAAGCAACGTAAACTGCAACATACATGTGTGAGAAAAGAATGAGAGCAAAGACAATAGGCAGACTGAGCTTAAAGCGAGAACTGTTAACACAGTAGGCTAAAAGGCTTAAAAAGAAGAGGTGAAGAGCATATACTAACCATTGGGCAACAATATAGGCATATATTCCAGCAACCGTTTGGAAACTTAATGTTGACAGAATAGCACTTAGGAGACTCCATATTTTGGGGAAGCCTAAACTTCGAGAAAACAGGTATGTGGCTGATGCGGACAATAAAGTTAAGAATAAAGTGAATGTGGGGATGGAGTAGATTGGCCCAAAGAAGAAAAGGAACAGTTTGAAAAGAAGAACGGAGAGGAATCTAGGTTCATTCAACGTAACCTGGCGGGAAGAATAGTAAGAAACATCTACAAGCTGATTGTAAACAGCTTCATGGGGTAGATGAGGGAAAAAAAATAAAGGAGCAAAAGAGATAAGTGAGGATAATCCGATTATGCTTGAGATGCCAATGATCTTAAACATAACTTAGCATCCTACTCAAATTTTAGGTTCAGGTTCACTACACAACAAGAACCCTCACGAAATATAATCCTTCATATTTGGATGCGAGCTCTTCCCTTAACTTTTGTTTCATTTTTTCAGACATGTTTTTCTTACTTTGGATAAGAA
>JAGTQU010000085.1:877-3142 GCA_018396695.1 Candidatus Bathyarchaeota archaeon
AACTATTGAGTCTTCAGGCAACTCTCTAAGCAGTTTACGTCTAAGTCTCCTTTCTCTATCGGCTCCTCGAGCGTAATTGGTTCTCACGGAATTCGCCCCGAAGCTTTCCATGCAATCGCTCTACGTTTAGTGACGGAGTCGAAGCGTACCCCATGCTCCTCAACGAGAAATTTACGTCTCAACTCCAAAATTCTCGGTGTGATGCAGTTAATAGGTAATCCTCTGCCTGATTCGTCTTGGTTGAGAATGGATTTACAATGCTGGCATGTTTTTGTGAGCTCACATATCTCATTACTTGTAAGTGGGCCGTGATATTTCAAAATCTGTAGGATCTGGTATTGCCTAAGGTTTACCTTGCCGGTCTTTAAAAGGTCTAGAAAAGCTTCAAGGGAAGTTTGCTGGAGGTTCATTCTCATCTACCTGGTAATCAATATGTGTTTTAGGATGGGTTTCTTTCTTTTACATCTAACTTTGCAGGTTTGATAGAGAGTTAACTGTTTGGTCGGCATATGGGTTTTGCAGTATTCATAGAAGCTGCATTCATCTGGATTGCATGGTTCACATTTAGGTAGAGTTTCATCGACTCTTTTTAGAGAGATTATGTCTAAGTATCGTCGTCTTTGAGCAAGAACCGCCATTTTGATCTGAGGGTGGGTAAATCGATTGTTTTCTAGAATAGTTATGGTTTTCTGATATTGGGAGTTGTAGTATGGTTGAAGAGTGGCTGTAACATTGACGTAAGCATTTTCTAAACCGAGTTTAAGATAAAATTGATATTCGCCCATGAGGAAAAGCGGGTCGGCTACAATCATAGCGTACCCATAAGGTTGAAGCCAGTAGGTTTTCATCCATCTACCTTTAAGCTCAAGAATGTCAAAGAAGACTCTGTCAGGATTCTTTTTGATCGTGATGGTCATCTGGTCAGGATGGCCTGAGAGGCCTAGTTTTCTACTGCAAATATGAGGTTCAGCAATAATGATTTTCTTAGTGTCTTTGAGCTTGCTCCAGAAATATTTACTGTCTACATTATATTTTTTGGCTCCGCTGTTTTTCTCTATTTCTTCATGTTTACGTAAACCTTCAATCATTGCCTGTGTTGGCGGTAGCTGTTTATGGAGCATTCGTTCCAACATGAATTTACGATAGGCTTTTCTCCCTAACCAGCTGCATCCTATACAAGTAAACTGTTGGTTACAAGATTGACAGGCTTCCTTGCTCCATTGGCCTCTAAACTCTGTAACCATATTAGCCACCACTATTATGGACAGGGAGGGCTATTTTGTTTGGCATTTCATTAGAAGCATTTTCTAGCTCGAAATAGTGTTGTCTAAAAACGCCGCTGAGAGTGTATTTTAATGAGTACATATCGGTTGTCCCACCTCGTAAAAGCGTGAGAACTTTTTTGTCCCCTATAATATGTAGAAAATTACGGATTGCTGCGTCTCCCTTAGTTAGCTTCAAAATGTTTTTCATGCAATATGTAAACATAGATACTGTGATAATTGGTGTGACTTGAGAGATAGCCACAACCAGTTTGATTAACGGAACGGATTTTTGTGAAAGATAGCTAAACTTCATTTTCCTCAATGTGTAAACAAGTTTAACATCATCGATTTGGTTATATGCTTTTTCCACTTCAGAGAGGAATTCTTCAGTAGCTAAAGGTTTACTCATCTCTCCTTCCTCTAATGATACTGTAGTATCGTTCCATCTCGACCTCGTAAAGATGAGGGGTGTTAGATAGTAAGTATTCGGCTAGGTCTCTAGCTATAAGCTGCTCAATAGGGGATAATTTACCGTTTAACCTCAATTGTTTACCACCGTTTTATTCTTTTAAGAATCTTTCCCCCCACCTCAACATTCCATATAGGCAAATTATTAACGTTAATAATTTGCTGGTTTCATATCAATCTTCAGGATCAATATTGCTATTTTTTGCCTTAAACATGTCAAGACTCGGTTGCTCCTGAGACCGTAGCATTAGCCCAATCAATAAGTAGCCTTGAACCGCAGACTGAACAGTAATAAGCTTTGACTCCTGAAGGCATCTTGGGCGGTTTAGACACTTCTTTCGGGGTTGGTTTCTCAACCGTTAGCTCTTCAGGTTCCACCAAAAGAGGGGGGTGAACTTGTTCTTCAAGAGGCAATTCACCAGCTTTAGCTTTCTCTATAAGTTCTGGCTGTGATTCTTTAGGGGCTTTAATGAGCTCCCTAGCTTTCCTAATTGAAAGTTCTCCGCTTTTAATGGCTTCTCTAACTTCTGGG
>JAGTQU010000082.1 GCA_018396695.1 Candidatus Bathyarchaeota archaeon
TCACCATTAAATTGGCTGACGAGGGAAACATTTTATAACGCTCCCATATGCTCCACGCAACACCAGCAAGCAGGAGACGTTAAGAAAGTTAGAAATCTGAAGGCGGAGATTTATTCGTTTCCATCCCTCTCAATGAGACTTAATGATGGTTTAATGAAGCTCAAATAAACTGTTCTAATTCATCTAAATCCCTAACAAAAATTTTATCTGCTAGAATAGATTTAAATCCAAACAAAGAATTTTTCATGAAATATGGGCGGATGGTCTAGTACTTTTCTCAAATAGAATAGTGGAAAGTTTGGTATGATTCCTGGTTCGGGACCAGAAGGTCGCAGGTTCAAATCCTGCTCCGCCCACCAATTATTCCCCCATTAAAAGCAACTTATTACATTAAAAGCAACTTATTAGAGTGCTTTAAACGAAATAAAATTTCTCGCAAATATTTTTAAGCAGATACAAGTCTATGTGTAATTAATCTGGACTAAGCTGATTTAACGATTAAAGGAGATTGCGGAATTGACAGTTAAAGAAAGAACCGGAAGGATCATCAGAATTGCTGGCCCTGTAGTAGAGGCTGAAGGACTAAGTGGAATCCAAATGTATGAAGTATGCCGCGTCGGAGATGAAGAATTAATTGGTGAAGTGAACAGAGTTGAAGGATCAAACGCGACTATTCAAGTATATGAAGAAACCACAGGCTTGAAGCCAGGCGAAAAGGTCATAGCGACTGGGGCCCCCCTATCAGTAGAATTGGGTCCGGGTCTTATAGGTCAGATTTTTGATGGCATTCAAAGACCTTTACACATTCTCAAAGAACAGACTGGCGATTTTATACGCAGGGGAGTAGTAGCGGAAGCTCTTCCTAGAAACAAAAAATGGAAGTTTACCCCAGCTGTTGAAAAAAACGATAGAGTAACGCAAGGCACAATATTGGGAACCGTGCCCGAAACAACCACAGTAACCACAAGAATCCTAGTTCCAGTGGGTATTAATGGTAAGATTACTAAGATAGCTCCCGAAGGGGAATACACTGTAACGGAACCTATAGCGCGCATTGAAACCACACATGGAGAACGAGAAGTCACCCTTATGACTACTTGGCCAGTACGTCAAGGACGCCCGTACATAAGGAAACTTGGATCAACGACTCCCCTTATAACTGGTCAACGCATAATAGATACATTCTTCCCTACAGCAAAAGGCGGAACTGCATCAATACCAGGAGGGTTCGGTACGGGAAAAACAGTAATGCTTCACCAACTAGCGAAATGGGCGGACAGCCAAATAGTTGTTTACTGCGGCTGCGGCGAAAGAGGCAACGAGATGGCGGATGTCATAACCCACTTCCCAAGCTTGGAGGACCCCAGAACTGGTCGAACCTTGAACGAGCGCTCAATATTCATAGCAAACGTTAGTAACCTCCCCGTGTCTGCCAGAGGCCTACTGACACGATAGGCAAGAATCGCCCCCAAAAAGAGTATTACTAAACCCTGTCCGAAATCAGGGAACATCATACCGAACATTACTACCCACAATATTGAGGATATTGGCGTTGGATCGCTCTCCTTAGGATCAGGATAGCCGTATTGCCGTGTGAGGACCTCGTAGGCTCTGAAAGGCGCAGGGTTCTTCATAATCGAAGGCACCTCATCCTCTGGTTTGGGTTCCTCGTATGAGTAGATTAGCCTACCGTTGACTCGGTCTTTGACCTTCTCCAAAAAAAGAGTTCAAGAATGGGATACGGTCTTCAGGCGTCCACCCTTGCAGCACAGCCATCGTGTCGCTATGCAGCATTTTGGCTCTAGCTCTTGATAAATTTTTGAGCTCTATGATGCGCGATTCTATAGCCTTATATTTGGTGTGGAACTCTTGTTTGAGCTCCTGCATCTGCTTGTTGAGGCTATCCCTCTCATTCTCAAGCGATCTAACGAGATCATCGACCTTGTCGGGAGAGGCGTTAACAAGCCCGTCCGGGGGCTTGAACTCCTTATGATTTATGGTTGAGAGTATGCTCTCAACCTGCGGTTTAAGTTCTATGAGTCCACTCACAAAGAAGAAGTCCTCCCCTCCCGAGATTGGGATGATCTTATAAACCAGGCCTTTGACGGGTTTCAACTTTATCTCAAGGTTATGGAGGTCTTCAGGACCAATGGTTCCAGCCTTCCCGAAGATGTGCTTGAACTCCCCTATGCTGCGTGGGCTGATCTCCTCCTCCCCCATAAGATCAAGTATCGGCTTAGCCTTTTTCAACTCATCTAACCGGCCATCGATGTCCTTGAGCTTCACTTCGAGCTCAGTGGCTCTTTCTTCGTAACCTCTTATTATCTCTTCGATTTTCTCCGGTTCGATATCTGTGCCGGCCGCTACAGCGGTCGAATAAAATCCGTTTGATAGTTTTCCGTGGAGCGCCTTTAATCTTTCATAAAGCTGATCGTAAGTCTTCTCCTCCTCACCGCTCTCAGCCCGGAATCCCTTGAACTCATCCCCTCGTAGTTCCCTTAGCTGGACCACTCCTAGCTTGCCCATCTCCTCTAAGATGAACCTTTCACTGTCGATTAAGGTTACAACGGTAATTTTCTTGACAGGGATTATCATTGATGGACACTTTGGCCACGATTTGGTTTTGTCGACTTCACGATCAGTTATTACGTAATTTGCACCAGGACTTAAAGCTTTTCAACTTCCTTAAACATCTGGTTAAGGCCGTAGGGATCTGAATATTCAAAAGCTGATCCTTCATGGAACCTTTTTCACTTGCGCTATTATCGTTATACATGCGATAGCTATTGCCGGTGATCTATGATCATCCGGTTTTCCCCACAGATCCTAAATTGTTTGGATAATATTTTAAGGCCTCAAATCATGGAATCAAGCGTTTAAACCTTGAGAAGCTTTTATTTGCCATCTTCAGGATCAGAATATAGGGCTTAGGTAGCAGAAAAAAGAGTCGCATGACGGTTACGATGGAGCCCCGGGCGGGATTCGAACCCGCGACCTTCTACTTATTGTCGGCTTACCAAGCAGATGCCCCACCAGGCTAGGCTCTCCCGCCAGGACGATTGTAGGTACCGGGGCCGCTGGGGGCATCGTTTGAATGAGCGTCCATCTGTTATTAAAGCTTTCCGAGTAAGTATTAAATGTTCTATCCCCTAACATCTGTCAGTCTTAGGTCTTTGAAGTATATCTCGGCTGGATATTTATAGCCTATTCTTTGGTGGGGTCGCTGGTAGTTCCGGTAGTGGATGAA
>JAGTQU010000080.1:0-1064 GCA_018396695.1 Candidatus Bathyarchaeota archaeon
TATGAGGGTAGAAAGGTGTTATTTCGTCAACGAGATTAACGAGCAGAGCGGCTCCAGTTGGCGTCGAAAGTTCTGCGTCAATTGGTCCTCCCTTGAAATCGAAATTCCTAGATCGGAGTATTTCTAATGTAGATGGTGCAGGGCTTGGAACAATCCCATGAGAAAAGGAAAATGCGCCCCCTCCGACAGCCACAGGCGTCGAATATATCTTCGTGTCAGAGTCAAAGAATCCCAAGTTTTCTAGAGCGACCGTTACACCTACGACTTCTGCAGGGGTGTCAATCTCGCCTGTCTCATGAAGATGAATCTCTTCAATCTTCTTGCCATGAGCCCTTGCCTCTGCGTCTATGAGCGTGGAGACTACATCGGAAGCGAACTTCTTTGCTTTCTCAGAAAGTTCAAGATCCCTTACGCATTTCTGGACGATACTGATAAGGCTTATACTGGTTAATGTAGTAGGTGGGTCAGCAGTTATGTCGGCCCTTTTACCATGAAGTTCTTTCCGTCTTACGTCACTGATAGTTACATCTATGGTCGGGGATCCATCAATATGATGTTGAAGGGACTTCAGAGCTTTCTTGACTTCATCAAGGTCCGCTCCGAGGTCTATAAGGCCACCGAGGAACATATCGCCAGCTACGCCTGACGTTTGGCAATCGACTACAACTATTCGCTTGGAAGTCAACATTTCAGCGCATCTTCGCAAAATATTTTATTGCTCATCTATATTTAGTTTAATGGTTTACAATGAGGGAGATACTTGAAAAGGTTGCCAAAGGTGAAATCACCGTCGCCGATGCTGAGAGACTTCTGAGAACTTACGCTATAGAGGAGATCGGAGACCTCGCTAAAATAGATAGTGGGAGAGAGGTTAGAAAAGGACTGCCGGAGGTTATTCTTGCTGAGGGGAAGACGCCGGCTGATACTGTAAAAATCGCCATCTCGATGCTCCAGCACAGAGGTAGGGTAATCGTGAGCAGAGCTACAAAAGATCATGCGCGTCTACTTGCTAAGCAACTCTCTAAAAAAGCCCTGGTCTACGTTCATGATAAATGCGGAACCGT
>JAGTQU010000080.1:1076-3367 GCA_018396695.1 Candidatus Bathyarchaeota archaeon
TAGGTCTTATGCGATAGAAAAAACAGGTGGGAAAGTCGGCATTCTTGTAGCTGGGACCTCTGATATACCGGTTGCTGAAGAGGCGAAACTGATCGCTGAAGAGATGGGGTGCGAGGTCTTCGCCATCTACGACGTAGGTGTTGCAGGTATCCATCGATTATTCGAGCCTCTCAAAAGGATGGTGATGGAGGACGTAGACGTAATCGTTGTTGTAGCTGGTAGAGAGGGGGCCCTAGCCTCAGTCGTCGCAGGGCTAGTCGATGTTCCAATCATAGCAACCCCCACATCTGTAGGATATGGCTTTGGAGATAAAGGATTGAGTGCGCTGACGGCCATGCTTCAATCCTGCTCTCTTGGTCTCGCGGTCGTCAATATTGATAACGGGATAGCTGCCGGATCCATTGCAGCCCTAATCGCAAATCGCGCGGCAAAATTTAGAAAAGGTTGAAAAGCCTAAAAAGCCGACCCTATATAACGCAACCAACGTAGTCCAATGCTGCACCGATCAGTTTTCATAAGAACCGATCCACCTGTTTATGAGAATGATAGCATTACGAGCTTGTTCACGTCATAAGAAGTCGTGAAAGGAAGTATCTATGCTTCCTAATCTTTCTTGAATCAACTACTCGTGGATTTTCTTGAAAAAGCATTGGTAGAATTTGGTATTACCTTCTTTATAAAAAGTAATATTTATATTTTATCTTTTATGATTATCCTATATTACAGAAGATGGTTCTATGCATATACCCGACGGTTTTTTAGACCCGGTAACGGCGGGTTTAACATATCTCATACTGATCCTCTATGGGTTTTTCGCTCTTAGAAGGGTGAGAAAGGTCCTGACACCTGAGGTCGTTTCTCTCTCCTCAGTCCTCGCTGCTGGGGTCTTTGCTGCCCAGATGTTGAATTGGCCTCTTCCCGGTGGCACGAGTCTTCACTTCGTCGGAGGAGCATTGGCAGGGATCATGCTTGGTCCTTGGCTTGGTTTTTTAACTATGTTTCTAGTTCTCCTAATCCAATGCTTGGTTTTTCATGACGGGGGAATAACCGCGCTAGGGGCTAATGCGATTAACATGGCAATTATCGATGTTCTGATAGGGTACCTAGTTTACCAACTCTTTACCTCAAAATCCCATCCGAGTAATTCAAATAGAGCACTTGGAGCTTCTTTAGGGGCGTGGCTTGGGATCGTTATTGCAGGTGCCGCTGCAGGTCTCCAACTGGGTTATTCTCCTTTATTCCCCTATGGGTTCGCTATTACTCTGCCTGTGATGATTGGATGGCACGCAGTCCTAGGAATTATTGAAGGAGTAATTACTGCTCTTGTTGTCCTCTATTTGGCGCAAAGGGCGCCAACTCTCCTTACAAAGGGAAGGTAGATAAAGATGAGTTTGGCGAAATCGACTTTTCGAAAAGCATGGATAATCATTATCGCAATGGTTTTTGTTAGTCCGATTCTTGGTGTAATTCTCGCAGAAGTTGTGGGTTATCATGAGCCGTTAGATGTCGCTGCTGAAAAACTCAACCTGCCCGATCTGACGGAGGATATTAACTGGACCCCATTTCTCGACTATACTGTCCCATATCTTTCGCCAGAAGTCGGCTATATTGTCGCAGGTCTCATCGGTGTTGGAATCATCGCAGGGGTAGGAGCCGTCCTAAAGGGGTTCATGAAGAACAGTTGAAGTTAACTAAGATCGCTAAACAGTTTCTAGAAAGCCTGGCTGAAGTTGTTGAGACCTTAAACATTGAACCTATTACTCGCAGAGGTCAAAGTCTGATAGTACTTCTCGCATTAGTTCTGACGGGGGCCGCTGCGTTTTCTAAAAGCCTCCTCCTCTCTGCGTCGTTTTTTGTCTTAAGCTTCTTGATAGCCTGCGCCGGGGGAAAGCCTCTCCGTCCTTGGATTAGGATCGTGTCATTGACTTTGGGATGGGTAACTTTAGTGTCGATACCTCTACCTTTCATGACACATATCAAGTCCGACGCGATCACCTTGGCACTTACAATATCATGGAGGGTAAATAGCAACGGGATCTATATTATGATCATGTTTATCTTGAGAACGATAGCTGCAGCCTCGATATTTACTTCCATCGTTTATCTAATCGGTTGGAAAGGAATGGTGAGGGGGCTAGTAGGGCTTCGTGTTCCCCGCGAGATAATAATGCTCCTGCTCTCCTCAATAGTGAATATTCCTTTACTTCTCAGAGAAGTGGCTAAGATGATGTTAGCCCGCGAGGCGCGAGTTTTTAATGATACCCGGTTAAAGGACCTATGGGCAATATTGG
>JAGTQU010000078.1:0-1862 GCA_018396695.1 Candidatus Bathyarchaeota archaeon
ACGATATTAAGAAGGACCCTATGGCTAACGGCGTCTACGTGTTGGGATATATGATCTTCCTAGGGGTCATACTGCATGCGGCTCTTCTTATGCCTATATGATGAAGCTGGCGACGTGATGTATCCAATTGAGGGCTATGTATAGATCTAAACTTCTATCGACTCTGGCTTTTCTCAGCCTTCTGTTATTATCGGTCGCTGTAAACGCCCATATATGGTTCGCTTTAGCCCAGCCTATCGATGAGGAGTTGATCCACGTTCCTTGGAGGCCTAGACCAGTAGTCGGCGGCGTGAAAACAATCATCATACTAGCAGAGTTTCAAGATGTGAGGTTCGAAAGCTCGTTGTCTAGCATCGAGTATTTTGTCGAATCGGCGAATACCTGGTTTAGGACCTCATCGTATGGAAAGATGTACATAGATTATACGATCTTCCCCTACCTCTTACAGTTGCCTTTACCTATGTCCTCTTATGGAGCCCCTGAACCGGGAAGCCAGAGGGGTGATTCTGAAGAAGGCCTAAAAATGTATTATACCGACGTGATCGATCTGGTCTCTGAGCAGACAGATGTTGACCTCGCAAATTTCAAAGACATTGTGATAATTCACTCTGGAGGGGACGAGGCTGTTACAGGCAACTCGTACGACATATGGAGCCAATGCATCGCCTACGGTCCTGTAAGCGACGAACTCGGAGAGAACGGGCTCTGGATCACGGGCAAAGACGAGCGGGCCCACAATATATGGGGGGTTTCTACCTTCTCGGAGAGGGAGAGCGTCTCAATATTCATTCACGAGTATGCCCACAGCCTCGGCTTACCCGACCTCTACATATATGGTCCTGATGGTTACAGCGAAGGCACTGCCGTAAGCTTCTGGTCAAACATGGATAGCGGCGCACTACTGGATCCGCCTTCAGACATAGACGGCTGGGGTAAATATATTCTGGGGTGGATTAATCCAATACTTGTTGAAGCTTCCGCGGGAGAGTATATAATCCATACGCTCGATTCAGACCAAGATCCCAAAGTCCTGATCAAGACGATACCGGACAACCCGGACCAGTACTATCTGATTCATGCACGCCGTAGAGCCGGTACGGATGCAGGTTTACCGGCGGACGGCGTCTTGGTCTTTAGGATCGATGCCACCGTAGAAAAAAGTTACTCTGGAGCTGAGTTGGCTTTGATGGAGGACGCAAATCCCGGAACCTTGAAGCAGAGCGGCCAGTACTATTTTAGCGAAGTGGCCATGCACTACGAGCTCCTAGACGCACCATACAATAATGATGGCGAGACATACTATTTCTCCTTAGGTAGTATAAAAGCCGAATTCTTTCTGGAGAATAATCTATTCTGGGACAAATACTCTCGAATAGCTTTCCTAGCTGAGCCTATCGGTGACGGCTCCTTCAAGGTGCGGTTTGGAAGGACCCCTGAAGAACTAGGCGTTGAGGCTCCTCTTGAAGAGAAAGAAATTCCACCGCCATCAGGTTGTCTAATAGCGACTGCGACGTACGGCTCAGACCTATCGCCCGCTGTCCAGGCTCTGAGAGGCTTTAGAGATAACGTAGCCCTCTCGACATTTGCAGGAGCCCGGTTTATGAAGGCTTTCAACAGATGGTACTACACATTCAGCCCTGAAATAGCAAGCCTAGTAGCATCCCATCCAGGCGTAAGAATAATCTCCAGATACCTAATCGGCCCACTCGTCAAGATACTACAAATATCTACTTACGTATACCGAGGTCTGTCTTTCAATAGGGAACTCGGCATCATCAGCACGGGTATCGTAGCCAGCGGCCTAATAGGCGCATCCTACTTCTCGCCTTTTATAGCTGCCCTGCTATTGATTATGAAAAAGA
>JAGTQU010000078.1:1894-3392 GCA_018396695.1 Candidatus Bathyarchaeota archaeon
TTCTCTTATGCTTGGGTAGCGGCTCTAGCTCTTGTGGGGGTATCCGAAATATTCTCCACAGAGACGCTTATGGCAGCTTCAGCGGTTTGGCTTGTGCTTCTAACACTAATCCTTTCCTCCTCTTTTGGAGCGTTCCTAATGATTAGGATAATCCAAGGCTTGCGAAGAGCCATATGCAAACCGTGGCGATAGTATTGAGAGAATATCTAATAGATCTTAGAAGGGAGGCTAGAAAGAATACTGATTTTCACCGCGTGTTATATAGTGGGAAACATATCCAACTTTCAGTAATTAGCCTTAAGCCTGGAGAAGAGATAGGCGAAGAAACCCATGACCGCACGGATCAATACTTCAGATTCGAAGCCGGAGAAGGGACAATCGTTATCGAAGGGGCAGAAGAACGAGTCGGGGAAGGGGTCGGGGTTATAATCCCTGCAGGCATTAGGCATAACGTGATCAATACCTCCAAGCGCGCACATCTCAAGCTTTACACGATCCTCTCTCCGCCGGCACGCCACAATGGAATAGTTCGACATATAAAAAACCGTTACACGACTGAGAAACACCGTTTCCCGGAACCTCTCATGAAAGGTATACGTAAAGCTCACCTAAGTAGCCAACAGAAGACCTAATGAAAGCTCAGGCAGGATAAGCCCGCGCGCTCAGCTATAGTTTCAATTCAGGCGCGCAACCAATCCCTATCCTCTGCTAGAACGCTGCTGGATATTTCAACAAGTCTAGCAAGTGCTATATTTCAACGCGAAAACTCATTGTGGGTTCAAGAATTATGAGTATCAGAGTCTCGGAGACGAGAAGCTCATGCTTATGTTCACAAGCGCTACGAAAGGGGACAAGGTCAGCATTATTAGCGGTCAACAAGTGTCTTTTTTATTCCAACTAACCCTATAGAGATTGTAAGCCTAAGGATAAACTAAAGAATACGAATCCACGGTGGCATTATGGTGTAGGTCTGACGTTTAGCTGGTGAAACAAATTGTTGGGGTATATAATAATTGTAGATCATAGGCGGCTCAACAACCTCGTATCTTATCGGGGGTGGTTGATAGAAAACCTTTGGAGGGGGGGTAAAATAGGTCTGAGTCACTGGGGGCTGATACACGTGCCTGCGAAACCGGTACTCCGCTGAATAGTATTCTACAGGTTTTGGGACGTTAAGGATAGGCCTCGGTCTTCGAGGGATCGCGTAATACATTTCCTGCACTCCGGCTCCTTCAAAAAGTTTACAGCAGCTAGATGCTTAATAAAAAAATGGACCCGATCATTTAAAATCTATAACGTTTAATAAATAGTTTTGAAACGTTCTACGACATTTGATGCCAAACCGACTTTACCACTATTCTGTAGACTTTTCAAATCGGGTAACATGTTAATAATTTAAACTTCGGCGCTGTTGCATTTAGACCTGATGTTCTTTCTGGGAGTATGTTGTCCAGTTGATGTTTGTTGTGTTGACTCCGGCTAACATGAGTGGGCTTTT
>JAGTQU010000006.1:0-4117 GCA_018396695.1 Candidatus Bathyarchaeota archaeon
TATGTTTAAATCGAAGTCTTTTTTTAGGAGATGTTTCAGAGGAAAATCCCATAAAGCGGGAATTGAAAGTTTAATAGGTGACTTTTTGCGTCTCCGCAGGCTTGAAGTTTCAGAGGAAAATCCCATAAAGCGGGAATTGAAAGATACAAATTGTATCCTCGAGCCTGAAACCACTCCTACAACAAATCGAAAAAGATCGAGGTTCTAGTCTTCGATAAAACAATCTCTAGAATTAATGTCGCATTTGTTGCAAACACAGGATCATTTTATGGAGTTTTTAGCATTGCCCTATTAGAGAATCATCATTACCCGTTTTGTAAACTCTTAAAAATCGCATTCTCCATTCCCCGTCAGGATTAATACACAATTTCAATCCTCATGTTATCCTATAAAAGCTGCTAGCCTAGAGAAAAGGGTTTTCAGAATTTTTTGTGGCAGAGTAAATCCATGTAAAAACTTAATCATAAAACTAGAACACAAAAAGGTTCAGGTTAAATGATTTTTCACCTGTCTGCATGATGAAAAATCTTATTAGTCTAATTTTATTGTAAGAGATAATTCATGTCCGATGATTTAGAGGTTTCAGAGACATACTCAATAGGACAACATAGGGATAGGATCATAGGTGGGCCTATCTTTCGCACCCTACTCTGGCTTGGAGTGCCTCTTCTTTTAAACCAGCTCATAGTGGTCGTCTACAATGTGGCCGACGCATACTGGCTCAGCCTCTACGAAGAGGTGTCTATAGGGGTTCCCAGACAGGTCTGGCCAGTCATAATGCTCTTCATGGCTATCCTCAACGCCCTGACTGCGGCAAACCAGAGCACGGTGTCTCAGTATATCGGAGCAAAGAACTTCAAGGAGGCGAGCCTATCGGCTTCCAGATTCTTCACAGTATCCTTCATTACAGGTGCAGCTATGTGCACGCTTCTTTTAACTCTGAGAGAATTTATTTTCTCATGGCTCATATCCGTCCCGCCTGAGATACATGAGGATGTCATGAAATACTCTGCAGTCATATCTTTCGATGTCTTCTTCAACTGCATAGTCTTCACTTATGCCACACTACTCGGAAGTATAGGCGACACCAAGAAACCGGCTATAATTAACGGCATTGCAGTCGGGCTGAACATACTACTCGACCCATTCTTAGTACTAGGTATAGGTCCTTTCCCAAGGCTGGGTGTCGTAGGGGCTTCGATAACAGATGTCCTAGGTAAAATAATATCCATGATAGCTCTAGCTTACGTCATCAGGAGGAAATATCCCGATCTTAAAATAGGGTTCACTAAGGATATAGACTTTGAATGGGCAAGGTTAGTGATTAGAATAGGGTTGCCGGTCCTCATATTCGGTTTGACGAACGGGTTTGCATTCCTCTTCCAGCTTAAGATAATTAACCTCCTAGGCATAATCGCTGCCACCGCTTATTCAATAGGATTCATAATAATGGATATGGTGGATGGAGCATTATGGGGACTGGTCGGAGCTAACGCCATAATGGTGGGCCAGAACCTAGGTGCAGGGAACAACGATAGGGCTAGGGAGATCTCTTTCAAGTCGGCCCTCTTCCTATTCAGCATCGTTGCCATAGGCGTTGTTATCATTTATCCGTTAAGAATGGGCATGGTTGACATTTTTGCGGACGACCCAGCCATAATATCTGAAACAGAGCTTTTCCTGAGAACTCTACTTCCGACTTTACCCTTTTTCGGGTTATTCATGATAGCTATGTCAACAGGTAGAGGCTCAGGTCACACGACTTTCCCAACCCTGATAGGGATTCTTAGGCTCTGGGTCGTGAGAATAGCCTTAGGCTACTATCTAGCCTTCTCCATCAGTATGGGGGCTCTAGGGGCTTGGTTGGCAATATCTTTAAGCAATATAGTAGGAGGAATACCAGCAATTCTTTGGATAAAGTATGGTGGATGGGCTAAAGCAATAATCGAGAAGAAAATTGTATCTACAACCTCGAAGACGATTACATCTCAAAAAGAAGACAACTAAACCCAATTATAATCGCATAAGACTGAAATTGCTCTATTATCAATCAGCAGGTCAGGGTTATTATCCTAAGCTGGAAAAGTATGTTGGAACCTAACATATTATGCCTGAGCTTCTAAACTTTGCTTCAACTGACCCTAATCCCAGTCTTCGAAGGGTTTCAGGCTTCGGCAACCCTTTCTCATCCCAGCCCACCAACGTATAGTATCTAGCTCTATCGCTTTCAAACTTCTGCCGGTCTACCGTCTTACCCTTGAAGGGACCTGAGGGTAGTGGCTCCCAGAATCTCTGAGGATTCTCGTCATCGATCTCAGATCTCCACGAAGCATCTGGTCCTCCCAGTAGGAGCATCGCTCTCTGGATCTGGAGTATCCTCAAAGCCTTCTCCCTATACCATTCCTTTTCTGTGAGCCTCCAGCCTGTAACAGCTGAATAGAACTCTATGACGCCGCTGTCTTCTGAGCCGAAGATGGCGAAGTTGCAAGCGATCATCGAATCGTTCAGAACCGAGTGCGCCTCGCCGCTCCCGTAATCTCTTATGGAGGCTAGAGAGGTATGGTCCCCAGCTTGGACTGAGCAGGCGTAGGAGATGTTGTGGGCGAAGTCTTTCCCGCTTCTAACTCCATGGGCGCCGATCGCTATCCCTTTTTCATGTACTGCGTATTTTGACAAGTCTACTCCTTTCAAATCCCCGATCTTCAAGGCAGCCCTGTAGACCCCTTCAGCCAAAATGTCTCCTACGCCTTCCCTGAGAGCAACCTTCTCAGCTAAGGCGGCGAAAGCTTTGGCGTCTCCCCATTCAAGAGCTAATCCATCTAAATCATCTTTAGTCAAAATCCCACGCTGATAGAGCTCTCCAGCGAACCCTAAGACGCCCCCAGCCTGGATCCCGCAGAGGCCTAGGTCGTTTCCTAGGTAAGCCAAATAGATGTTTTCCACAGGCTTAAAGACTCCGAGGTTTGTCCCCATGTAAGACTCGAACTCGTAGTCTGGGTTATCACATATTGCGCCTTTGAAGGGTCCGTCTTTTATGCAGGCGAGCTTCAGGCAGGTCATTGGGCAGCCGAAGTCCCCCCAATACTTCTTAACCCAGTGTTTGTCGAACTCCTCTCCTTTATAGGACTCTACGTTATGCCACTCCTCCTGCCAGTTTCTGATAGGCTCAGAACTCGTTTCGAAGCCGAAACGCCATCCTCCCCCACCAGTTCCCCAGCGCCTGAAGTGTTCCTGCTGGAAACCCCTTTTAGAGAACTCTCGGTATAGCCTGAGAACCTCACTTGGATCATAAACATCAGGTAAGGGTCCGAAACCCTTAACGACCATCGCCTTAAGGTTTTTGGAGCCCATGACTCCGCCGTATCCGCCGTAGCCGGCTCCATGCGAATACTTGGAGACGACTGCTGCAACCCTTGTCTTGTTCTCTCCTGCTGGTCCAATATACAGTGAGGAGGGCTCCTTAAACTCGCCGTATCCAGGTTTAATTTGTTTGATATCTTCCATAGACCTCTTAACCAGATACCTCGCAGTCTCCCTTCCGCGTTTTCCCCAGACCTCTCCAGCATCTTTCAGTTCAAAATGGCTGTCGCATATGAAGATATAGCTCGGCCTCTCGGCTCTCCCGGTTATTATTAGTCCGTCTAAACCTGCACACTTCAAATCTACACCAAACTCGCCAGCAATTGTTGAACCCACCATGCCGTTACTCTGCGGAGACTTCCCTGAGAGGCAGACCTTCGTCCCCGGGATGAACCCTGTCAAAGGGCCTGTGAGGACTAGAAGAATATTCTCGGGTCCAAGGGGATCGATCCTCTCCCAGTTCTCGCCAAGCCTATCCCACAGGATCTTCGCAGCTAGCCCTCTTCCACCCACGTAGTCGCGTAGAACCTCTTCTGAAAATCTCACCTCCTTAAAACTCTCGTTTGAAAGGTCGACCTCCAGAAACTTTCCAGTATACCCTCTCAAGTATCTATAACCTCCTTTAACGAGCTCTTAGGGAGAATCTTCTTAGCCGTCTCGATCGTTATCTCTCTTGGGGTCTTAGCCAAGGCGCCATATGAGAAATCTCTACGCTTCTCAACAAGTTTCAGAGCCTCCCACTCACCCTTCTTTTCAA
>JAGTQU010000006.1:4136-73134 GCA_018396695.1 Candidatus Bathyarchaeota archaeon
TCCCCCGCATAGGTCGCATATAACAATAGGGTTCCCTTTGGGATGAAGATGGGGAACTTTCCCTGGACAGGCTTCTATGCATAAACCGCAGGCTGAGCATTTCGAAGAGTCCGTCTCTACCGCGCCTGTCTCAGAGTTAATCGATAGAGCCCCCATGGGGCAGGCATCAACGCATGGATAATCCTCGCATTGGAAACATAAGTGAGGGACTTCCACACCTGGGACGAGCATGAAAACCCTGATCCTAGAGGCTTCAGGCCAGATCAAGCCTTCATGGCTTAGCGAGCAGGCGATCTCGCACCTCCTGCAGCCACTGCAGCGCTCATAATCTCTCCTTATCCAAACCTTACTTAAACCCATTTTGACTGCCTCAGACAAAAATTACTTTTAAAGATTATGATATTACAGCGTTTAAAGTTTAATTCTTCAGCTAATCTTAAAAACCAAGCATTTTTCCTATTCTCTAAAGTATAATTCAAATCTTGGGATAAAATATTTTTTCAAGATGCTTGATGAGTATTGTTGCCATAGTTAAAGGCGAGAATCCTCAGGAGATGACAGTGAGAGCGCTCGAGATGGTTGAGGCTAAGGGTGCCTTAACTGAGGATAAGCCCGTCTTGGTGAAACCAAACTACATCAACTCGAGACACCCTTCAACAGGAATCACCACAGATAGCAGGGTAATTGAAGGGGTCATACTGTTTCTAAAGCAATGCGGAGTAAATGAGATCATAATAGGAGAGGGGAGTGGGCACTCTGACACTTTTGAAGCGTTTAGGAACGCTGGAGTAGACGCGGTAGCTGAGAGGATTGGGGCCAAGCTCGTCGACTTAAACAGAGATGAGTTCGTTGAGGTTCATCCACCCAATCCACTGGCTTTGAGAAAGGTGAAGATAGCTAGGACTGCTCTGGAGAGCATGGTGATAAGCGTTCCAAAACTCAAGGTTCATCGAATAACTGGAGTGACGTTGAGCGTTAAGAATATCATGGGAGTGATGACTCCGAAAGGATCCATGCATATAGCGCTGAGCAAGAATATTGCTGACCTCGCCTCAGTCGTTAAGCCGAGGGTCTCAGTGATCGATGGCATAATAGCTGGCGAAGGACACGAGACGAGCGGGGATCCTGTTGAGATGAATCTTGTTATAGCGGGGTTGGATCCCGTAGCGGTTGATACTGTCGGAGCCTCCGTAATGGGAGTCCCTGTGAGCGAAGTCAAGCACCTCCTATACGCTGCAAAGAAGGGGCTTGGAACCTATGACTTGAACAAGATTAAGGTAGTTGGGGAGAGGATAGAAGATGTTAGGAAAGTGTTTAAGAGATCATTGTCTTCTAAGCTTCTAAGCCATCTGGCGTAATCGACAACCATCTCAATTTAAGAATTCTTGAGAAAAGAATCAAGTTCGCCTTATCCAAATCGAAGGCTTAAAAATCCGGGATTTATGATTAGGTTATTTCCAATGGGATTAAATTGCCCTTTTTATCATACACTGCGACGCTATCATAATCTCTGAATGGGGGAGCAACTATCATCAGCATCCTACCGTAAAAGTGGTTTAGATCGGTTGGAGAAGGGTGTAGGCTCCCTGACGGGTGGGAGTGGACGGTTCCAATGATTGAGAAATCTATTGGGAGCATGTGAGGTGGAAAGCTTGTAAACCCACGTCCATATGTGGCCTGAGGAGGGATAAGCAGATCAGTAATTTTAATCTCATTTCCACGTGTTTCTCCACGGAGTAGTAGTATGGTCTCTCTGGGATAAAGCAGCTTCGCGTTCTCTTGAATCGCCTCCATCAGCCTTTGACTGATAGAAGCCACCATACTATCTCTCATTAGCGATGCTCCTTGACAAATTAAGTCCTAAACATAATTAAAAATCCAGAACCTTCGCAGAGACTCTTAGATTTTGTTAGACCCTTTAACGGTTGAGAAATAAAATCTAAAAAAGAGGTGTTACCGATATGTAAGAGAGCTAAAAAACTAATGCGTAAAAAAGGTTGTGAAAATGGGAGAGAAGATTCTTTTCGTCTGCACCGGAAATATCGATAGGAGCCCGACGGCTGAAGAGATGTTCAAAGGCAAACCAGGGTTCTCAGTGAAATCGGCTGGGACATCTCCAGAAGCCCCAAACAAGATTTCGGCAGAGCTAATCAACTGGGCTGACAAGATTTTCGCCATGGAGGAAGAGCATAAAAGGGAAATAATACGAATAGTGCCTGAAGCTGTGCAGAAAACAATAGTTCTAGGTATTCCAGACGTGTTCAAAAGGAATCAACCAGAACTGAAACGATTGATACAGGAAAGGCTAAAGGGGTATAGCAAGTTAACTTAAAAAACCTTCTCTTTAGATCCCACAATCCAATTTCACCATATTATCTTCGATAGCGTTAAATCTATCAGCAATCGTCTCAAAGCATTGAAAAGAAGGGGACTAAATGAGCTACTGGTCTAAAAGCCTCGAAGAAACGCTGAGAGACCTAAACTCTTCTAAGAATGGTCTAAGTGAGAAAGAGGCTAAAAGTAGACTGAAGAAATACGGGCTCAATGATGTCCCTAAAAGGAAGGAGAAAACCGCTTTAAAAATTCTCAGCGATCAGGTTACAGATCTATTGGCTATTGTATTGATCATAGCCTCAATTATTTCGTATTTTACTGGCGGAGAAACTGAGGCGTTCATAATTCTAGCCATCGTTTTGGTTAACATCCTTGTAGGATTCATACAGGAATATAAGTCTGAGAATTCGCTGAGAAAACTCGCCTCGCTAATAAGTTACAGGGCTAAAGCCCTGAGGGGTAACGAAGTAGTTGAAGTAGACACTAGGTATCTCGTGCCTGGAGATATTGTCCTCCTCGAGACTGGCGACAGGATCCCAGCTGATCTCCGGATTTTTGAAGCTGACGATCTTGAAATAGATGAGTCAATCGTCACTGGAGAATCCTTTCCGGTCCATAAATCATCTGAGCCGATTAGGGTTGAGGGATTCGAACCTCAACGCATGGAGAATATGGCTTTTCTTGGCACGCTAGTGGTAAACGGTAAGGGGAAAGGCGTAGTAGTCTCTACCGGGATGGGCACCATCCTAGGAAAGGTGGCGGGCTTTTTAAAATTAACCGAGCCTGAGACTAATTATCAGAAGAACATCAAGAACTTCAGCAGGTTCCTAGTCAAAAGCATTCTCTTCGGAACGGCTTTCATATTCGTAATGAACTCTCTGACGGGTAAAAGCCTCATCGACTCGGCATTGTTCTCCTTAGCATTAGCAGTCGGTATAATACCAGAATCGCTTCCGATTATAATCACTATCGGGCTCTCAAGAGGCGCGCTCATGCTGAGCCGCGGCGGCGTCATAGTGAAGAAGCTGAGCGTTATTGAGGATCTTGGAAACATGGACGTCCTATGCACAGACAAGACCGGGACCATCACGCAAAACAAGATAACATTGCATGACTATTTTGACTTGAATGGCAATAGAAGCGAGGAGCTGATAAAATTAGCTTCTCGCTGCGTATCCGTTATGGAGATAAGTGGCATATTAGAGAGCACGTTTACCGGTAGCCCGATGGATGTAGCCATAGTCGAATATGCCCTAAGCCATGGTATCACACAGTCTAAAACCGAGCTCATCGAAATAATACCATTCAATTATACTAGAAGAAGAATGAGCGTCGTGACTAGGAATGGAGAAGGGTATATGCTCATCTGCAAAGGAGCTCCTGAGAGCTTACTCCCCGTCTGCTCGTCTATGAGGATTAACGGTAACGTTACGAGGCTGGACGGGGATCGAGTTCTCAAAGCCTTCGAAGAGCTCTCTAGAAAAGGATATCGAGTTCTAGGCTTAGCAGTAAAGGATATTGAAAGGAAGGAAGATTACTCTGAATCCGATGAGCATGGTTTAACCTTTCTAGGCCTACTCTGCTTCTTAGACCCTCTGAAACCTACAGCTGAGCAGTCTATACATCAACTCAGAGAACTAGGTGTCGAGATCAAGATCTTGACTGGAGACAATCCAATCGTAACAAAGGCTAGGGCAGAAGAGGTAGGCATGAAGGTAGAGATGCTTACAGGGAAAGAAATAGACGCCATGAATGATGAAGCGATTGGAGAGGCTGTTGAAAAGACTAACGTGTTTGCGAGGCTAACACCAGACCAGAAGGCCAGAATAGTCCGAGCATTGAGCAAAAACGGTCACGTTGTAGGCTTTCTAGGTGACGGGGTTAACGACGCGCCGCCTTTGAAGAGCGCCGATGTGGGAATATCTGTAGACGGCGCTGTAGACATAGCGAAAGAGGCGGCGGATATAATCCTGACGGAGAGTAGTCTAGAGATTATTTCCAAAGGTATTGTGGAAGGTAGAAAAACCTTCAGCAACACAACCAAGTACGTACTGAACACTGTTTCCGCCAACCTAGGCAATATGGCATCGCTTGCCGTAATCTCAGTTATATTAGACTTTCTCCCCATGCTCCCCTTCCAAGTCCTACTTACAAACCTGATAAGTGACGGGCCACTTCTATCGATCTCGACGGATAAGGTTGATGAGGAGGAGCTACGTAAGCCTAAGAACTGGAATATAGGTTTGATAAGTAGGTTCTCAGCTTTCTTCGGGGGTATAAGCTCAGTATTCGACTTCACAACTTTCGGTATAGCCTTGGCTCTAGCAGGAGACAATGTAATGTTGTTTAGAACTGCATGGTTCATCGAGTCCACGCTGTCTGAGATTATAGTAACATTCGCGATTCGAACAAAGAAGAGGTTCTATCAGAGTAGCCCAAGCAGAATTCTATTATCCATGTCCATCATATGCGGCCTATTAACAGTGCTTCTCCCCTACTCCCCGGTCAATACAATATTCGAATTTTATCCACCCCCCTTAATACTCCTAGCGATAATAGGGGGCATACTGTTAACTTACTTCACCATAGATGAAATATTTAAGAAATTATTCTGGATGCGATATGTACCCGCCCTCGAACTGGTTGTGATTCCCACTAAGAGGATCGAGCTCACTAGAACTCTAAGACTGATGCAGATCATAGTTGCGGCGATATGCCTCCGCTCCGAAGAGGAGATTTCCATTAATTCTATACTAGATGTTCTTAAAGACAGTTTAGAATTTCCCTTTAAACAGGAGCAAGTCATTCACAACTTATTCTATCTCCGGCGGGGGGGTCTAATCAGCGTAGATAACCTTAAAAAAACTGTTAAACGCGAAGAATTGATGAAAGAATATATTTTGAAACAGGCTAAAAGCGAGTTTTGGTCCGAGATACGCAAAGATTGGCTAAAAGTTAGTTCCACAACCCTAATTAAGTATGGTGAAGTTAACCCCGAATACCAGCAACTTCTAACCCGAGAGATTTCTTTAAAAACTTAAACCATTTACTATAAAGATTCGAGGCTAAATTATGGAATCACCTACGAAAAAGTCGATGAATAGATTCTCAGCTTTCGCCGTCATATTGATCGTAGCAATACCTTTAGCTTACATGGCGATTACTTATCCTAGAATAGTAAGCACCTATTCTGTCTCATTTACATTAGGCATAAACTCGAAACGGATAGAGTTTGAAGTACCCTTCTTGCATGACTCGGTCAGAATAGAGGTATCGGTTCGCACTGGAGCCGCTTTATGGGCTGCAAAAATTATGAGTGGTGGAAACTTATTATGGAGCCATACCACTACTCAAGGAGGACAAACAACTTATATGAGCGATTGGATTGGAATGCCAAGCGGTCGCTATAATCTAACTTTTGCAACGATCGGTATAGGCTCAATGGAAGCAGAAATCAAGATAACATCGAAGGGGGGATTATGGTAAAAATCTTTCCCCCGTCTAACTTAAATTTGCATATTAAATTTCAACATTAACTAATTCTAGGTTGGGTGCTTTATATGGATATGCTTATACTAAAGACTAAATGATTTTTAATTGATTAATCATGGAGACGAAGATAGAGAAGCCCTCAATGCTCCTTATAGGGGAACAGGCTCCAGACTTTGAAGCAGTAACCACACATGGAAGGAAGCGGCTCTCAGACTATAAGGGAAAATGGATTATCCTTTTCTCCCATCCAGCTGACTTCACGCCTGTATGTACGACGGAGTTCGTAGCCTTTAGCGAGATCCATGACGAGCTTACGAAGAGAAACGTCCAACTCATAGGTTTAAGCATAGACAGCGTCCATTCACACATAGCGTGGGTTAGATGGATTAAAGAAAAGATGGGCGTACAAATACCTTTCCCAATAATAGCTGACTTAGACATGAAAGTCGCAAGCCTCTTCGGAATGATCCATCCTAAGCAGAGCTCGACATCAGCAATCAGAGCCGTCTTCTTCATAGACCCGGAGCAGAAGATTAGAGCCGTAATATACTACCCTCTGAACGTAGGTCGAAACATGCAGGAGATCCTGAGAGTTTTGGACGCCCTTCAGACCGCGGACAAGCATAAGGTGGCCCTACCTGCGAACTGGAAGCCTGGAGACAAAGCTATAGTGCCTCCGCCAGCCACCCAGGAAGACGCTGAGAAGAGGCTGAGTGAAGGCTACGAATGCGTAGACTGGTTCCTCTGTAAGAAGAGTCTACCCTCCTAAACCTTTTTTCACTTGTATAACGAATAATTCTGGATAGGCATTCAAAATGGCTTTAAAAACATACAGTTTCCAGAGATGGATTAATATTTTGACATTCGCCGCCACTATTATAATCAACGGTTTAGCAGGTAGCGCAAGGCTTATCGGCGGTAAGACTACCGCAGAGGTTTCGGATTCTTTTCCAACTCTAATAACTCCTGCAGGCTATGTTTTCTCGATATGGGGAGTCATATACGTTTTATTAGGCGTATTCATGGTTTACCAAGCTTTGCCGAGCCAAAAAAATAACCGCTTCCAAGAGAAGGTTGGATGGTTATTCGCTTTAAGCAACCTGTTAAATATTTTCTGGATATTTCTTTGGCATTTCGGGCAACTCGTTTTATCCGTAATCTTGATGACCCTAATTTTCCTTGACCTAATACTAATTTACCTACGCCTACAGACCGTTAAGACCGGAGTTTCAACCCTTGAGAAAATAGCCGTTCATCTACCCTTCAGCGTCTACCTAGGCTGGATCACAATAGCATCCATAGCAAATTTTGCCGCGATGCTAGTATCGGTTAGATGGGACGGGTTCGGCATAAGCTCTGAAATATGGGCTGTTTTAATCATAATAGTAGCTACATGTGTTACAGTCCTTGTATTGGCAACAAAAAGGGATATACCCTACTCCCTTGTAGTTGTTTGGGCGTTGCTTGGAATCGCGGTAGCCCAAGGGAAAACTCAAATAGTTGTTGTGACATCAGAGTTTTGCACATTCCTTATAATACTGACCATAGCCATAATAATTTTCTCTAAGAAACTACGCAAAAGCCCCTAAACCTTGAAAAAGGTTGAATTATCCTATTTTTTCATAAAATACCTGAAAAATAATGGAATCCGTAAAATCGTTTAATAGGCTTCAAGCTTGATCCAAAAAGTTAGATGAATCCTCTACTCCTAAGATAGATTATCACAGAGACGATTATTATAATCGCTAGAAGGACAAGATAGGGTAGCCAAGCCATAAGAATGTCCTGAATCGATGGAGGCTTAACTTGAGCCGGTATGGTGTAGGTGACATACCCCTCATCTGGCGCGTAGTCTGTTTCAGTCTCGGTAACGAACAGAAGATTTATCGCGGCTGTAACACCGAGATCCGAGACCGATAAGGCAATGCTTATACTGCTAGAATCCTTCTTCGACTGCAGAGCCTTGTCCTTCACCCATGCTGAACCAGACCACTTATAGAGGTAGAAGAAAGGGGTTGCTCCATCTGACATATGGATGTAATAGTCGGCACCCATTTTATGCGTTCCTAAATAGCCTGAACTGTCTCCTGTTGATCGACTCCCGTCAGAATCGATCCATATGTACAATGATTCTGGCTGGATCGTCCCTAAAACCCTTACATTAAAGTAGATAATACCCTCCTCTACCGTGACCCTGCAGGAGATTATGTCATAGTTAGGCTCCTCATCCTCCCTTGTATCAACGACGACGGGGACAACATTCGAGAAATCAGGCCAGGGAAGATACGTCTGAGACTTGGCTAAGCCTATTATAGAAGGAATGACCAACAATTGGGTTATAAAGATGAAGACGAGAAAACTACTCTTCATTAAAGATCAGTTGAATGTTACCTTATAACTATATAAAATTTATCACGAAGAAATAAGATGAACCAAGTATTCAAAAATCTAAAACATCATTAACCTCGGCACAAGAACAGTATCACATGTTGTTTTTGAGGGCATTTGAAAAAGTTTTCCAAAAATATGCCTGCAGAATAGCACCGGCATCTTCAGAAATAGACTATTTTTAATAAACATACAACTCTTAAACATAATACAGGTGGTTGTTTGAGCGAAGAAAAGAGGGAGAGCCTAGTTAAGATAGCGTGCTGCCAGATCGAGCCTAAAGTAGGTTTAAAGGAGCAGAATGTGAAAAAAACCTTGGATTATATACGCAAAGCTGTAGACGAAGAGGCTAATCTAATCCTTCTACCCGAGCTTTCGAACACTGGATACGTTTTCAACACACGCCAAGAAGCTTACGAGCTAGCGGAGAAGATCCCTGAAGGAGATACGGCTCAGACCTGGGTTGAATATGCTGAGAAACACGGCGTATACATAGCAGCAGGGATCGCTGAGAGAGATGGGGATAATCTTTACAACTCTTCAATACTTGTGGGTCCTGAAGGGTTTATCGGTAACTATAGGAAACTCCACCTCTGGAACAGAGAGAAACTCTTCTTCGAGCCAGGCGACCTTGGGCTCCCCGTATACAATACACCAATAGGCAGGTTGGGGATGTACATCTGCTATGATATGTGGTTTCCCGAGATGACGAGGATTTATGCCCTCCAGGGTGTAGACTTAATCCTTAACGTAACTAACTGGGTTGCATCAGAGAAGCCTTCAGAGGACAGTCGGCTCACTGAGACTGTATGCGTCTCCAACGCGTATATGAACGCCATCTTCATAGCGGCTGCCGACAGGATCGGCGTCGAGAGGATGCAGCCTTTCCTGGGCAGAAGCATGATAGTCTCGCCTTCGGGTGAGGTGCTCGGCGGACCAGCCAGCTACGATAGCGAGGAGATCATCTATGCGAAGTGCAACCTATCTGAAGCGCGGCTGAGGAAGAGGAAGACGAGGCTAAACCATGTAATCTTAGACAGACGGACCGACGTATATGATGCTCTCTTAGGGTATGGAGAGATACCGTTCAATTGGTGACTAGAAGAGATCGGAAGTCTTTTTTTTAAAGCTTGAGAAGCCTTTCAGCATTCTCTCCTAGAATATCTCTCTTATCCGTTTCGCTTATGGGTAGACCCCTGATCCTGGCAACTGCATTCTCCAGATCCCCTATCTGGTGGGGGAAGTCGCTTCCCATTAGGATCTTCTCAGCCCCAAGGAACCTGTAAGTTGACATGAAGACATCTTCATCATATATTATCGAATCGACCCAAATCTTCCTGAGGTAATGTGAAGGCGGCTCCTTAATCTTCACCTTGCACTCGGGGTAAGCATTGTAGCCTACATCGATCCTTCCTCGAAGGTAGGGGTAGACACCTCCCAAATGAGAGGCGACAAGCTTCAAGGCGGGGAACTTTTTTAAAACTCCGCTGAAGACTAGCCTGAGGACGGATAGAGTCGTATCAACCCCAAATCCTAGAATAGGAACGAGTCTGAAGCCATCTAGGTAAAGATGATTTATAGGCGAGGTTGGGTGTACGTATAAAGGCACATCAAGCCTAACGGCTTTATCAAACAAGGGTGTAAAATCCTCTGAGTCAAGAGGCTTCCCGTTAACGTTAGAGAGGAGCATAGCTCCCTTTAAGCCGCACTCTTTAACAGCTCTCTCAAGCTCCTCAGCGGCTTTATCAGGCTTCTGGAGCGGTAGGGTGGCGAGGGCAGTAAACCTATCTGGATACTTCTCAATGATTTCGCCGAATTCGTTGTTGGTAAGCCGGGCGAGTTTGATCCCCTGTTCAGGCTCCTCGCGTTCAACTCCCGGAGTCGTCAAGGTTAGAACCTGTTTATCGACCCCGTACTTGTCCATCGCCTTAATCCTTTCACCTAAATCAACATGAGGACCTACAACTATGTTGTAGTCTCCCTCGTAGCTGATGATCAGCCGACCTAGACTATCCTTGGAGACAGAGGCATAGCCATGTCCCTTCTTCAACTCGTCGATGTAAGCCTTAGGGTAGAAGTGGTTGTGAAAATCTATTATCAACTTGATCTCTCTAAATACCTCTAAACCCCTCTAATAAAAGAATTGGATACGTTAACCTATCCAAACGGCTTTGTAATAGGAAGATGAAAGAAAAGAATTTTCCATTTATGTATACGTGTCTCAAAGGATCAGTAAAATCATTAGAATGTGATTTATGTTTCATTTCATCGCTTCTACTGCCTTTCTCCCTAGGTCTCTGACGAGGGAGACGGCGTATTCGAAGTCGCTCTTTCTACTCCTGTGGTTTGTCACTGCAGCTCTTAAGGAATATTTTCCTTTCACGGTCGTATCGCTGAACATCCAGAAGATCACGTCGTTAATCCCCTGAGAAATCGTCTTGTTGAGCTTCTCTAATGCTTCCTCAGATAAACCTCCAGGATTATATCTGAAGCATACCACGTTACTGATTACGGGCGCTGTAAACTCCAAGTCTCCGCTCTCTTCTATGAGCTTAGCTAGATACTTTGCCTGGTCAAGATTCTTCTGGATTAGCCGGCTGAATCTCCTCCGCCCGTAAGCCCTCAGAATCATGTAAGCATTGAGGCTTCGAAACTCTCTGCTCAACGGTAGGGCTAGGTTGTGAGGATTGCTGAGATGGTCTCCCTGAGCTTTTACACGGTCGAAGCCTGATTTGAGATATCGGGCTTCGTGACCGTATACGAAAGTCGCGTAGTGGGATAATTTATCCTTAATCAGGGTGCATCCGATGCCGTATGGCATATACATCCACTTATGGAGGTCTACAGCTATAGAGTCGGCTCTCTCCATTCCATCAGCAAGATGCCTATGGTTTTCGCTGAGCTTCACCCAGGCTCCGAATGCTCCATCGACATGTAGCCACATATTCTCCTTTAACGCCAATTCTGCTAAAGCGTTGAAGTCGTCGAAGGCCCCAGTATCCACAGTTCCAGCGTTGCCGACTATGCAGAACGGGTGACATCCCGCCTTCTTATCTTCTTCTATCGCTTCCACAAGCTTATTTATCTTGATGCGGTAGTTGTCGTCGGTTGGGATCCACCTTAGGTTCTCGTTCCCTATGCCTAGAAGCTCCACACTTCTCTCAAGGCAGTGGTGCCCACCGTCGCCCACGTAGAGAGTCATCTTACTCGGAAGACCTTGCATACCTTTCGCTTTCATGTCTACCCTTGCCTTCGAGTTTCGGGCGACGGCTAAAGCAGTAAAGTTTGCTTCAGATCCTCCGCTTACGATGACCCCTCCAGCCTCCTTAGGGTAGTCTAGCATCTGCTTAATCCATTCAATGACTTGATTATGGACGAGACCTGCAGAGTTTAGGGCTTCGAGATTGGAGTTCACGCCTCCGCGTAGAAGCTCAGCCATCATGCCGAAAGGGGAACCCGTACCTACTACAGCTCCCCAGAACCTTGGTCTAATATTATTATTCAATAGATGTGGTAGAATGCTCTTCTTAAAGACCTTATACGCCTCTTCTTCTCCCTCCCCGTCTTCTGGTAGTGGTGAGCATATATTCATAAAGGCACTCTGAGTAGGGAAACTCGAGGTATTCTCGGAGATGTTTTGCTGATAATCTATCATATCATCCAGTATCTTGTGTGCAAGTCTTCTGAAGCCGTCCCAATCATCAGGATCTAAGCTCAAATAATCATAGTCCATACAAATTCACCCTAATAGATTTCCATCGTCAAATATATCTTATGGCGAATCTAAAATGAGCAGAATCAAACTGTTAAAACCTTGTCTCAAAGAGAGTCTAGACTAGTATTGAAGGGCGCTTATCAGTTTCCGAGTTATCCCCTAGAATAAGATAAATTAGATAAACTAACCAGAGATCCAAACTGAATATTTTCGGCAATAATGTTTAACTCAAGGTTTACGTCAGTTTCAACTTTGAACGAACTATACCCGCCGAAAACTTGAAAACAAGTCTAACCAATATCTAAGAATTTCAAAGATTCGAGGCTGATGAAAGCCTTAGCACATGGAACTAGAGGCGTTTTACGAAGCAGGCGGAGCATATTAGTCGAAGTTCTAGATACCTTAAGAGTTTGTAAAACAATGGTTAGGGCACTTAATATAACGGAGGATATGAAGAAGATAATGTTTTAGGCGTTTTAACAACCCTACTCCTAGCCTTCATGCCACAATCGATCTCAAATGCCTCTTCAATCAAAAACATGGTAACAAAATAGCCCCGAAAATCAGCCTTAATTTTCTATTCTAAAATATTATTCGGCAGCTTACATTAAAGCTTCTGAATTTTGAGGAGAGCAGTCTCCCCATCTCGTGGAAGAAGCTATCACTACGCTTATCTTCTAAACCATATTTTTTATACACCCAGTCACCGTAATGGTAGTTTAGCCGATCGACTATCACATAGTCTACATTCGGGGCGAGAAGTTCAGGGAGATTCTCAGCTCCAGGGAGAACAGGGGCTATCATAGCATAGGTTCTAATACCTGCCAGATGAAGCCTCTCAAGAGCCTTAATCCTATCCTCGATCGGCGGGGCTTTAGGCTCGAATATTCTCCTAACTCCATCATCAGCCGTTGTCACGGTGAACCCGACCTCAAAAGCTTCCGCTTCTCTGATAACATCCATATCTCGCAAAACAAGTGGAGAACGGGTTTGAATAATAGCCGGCCAGCTATGCCTTCTTAGTATCTCAAGGCACCTCCTAGTTAGCTCGTATTTTTCCTCTAGAGGCTGGTACGGATCGCATACTCCGCTAACCCAAACTCTTCCACGTTTTTTCTTAATAATTTCAGCTGAGAGGAGTGCTGGAGCATTAATCTTCACGTCAACAAACTCGCCCCAACGCTCCTGGTGTCCTGTGAATCTCTTCATAAACCTTGCATAACAGTAGGTACACCCATGTTGGCATCCAGTGTAGGGATTCACAACGTAATCATAAACTTTAGATTCGTTGAGAATATGCTTGGCTTTAACTTCTTTGATGATCATGTTTAATCCTTCTTAATCTAGGATGCTGAAACCCTCCTACGAGTTATAGGTAGCCATTCATCTAACTCCAACTTCAACTTCCTCGCTGAGCGGTTCAGCCTCATTAAACTCTAAACTCATTTTCAAGACATGATAAAAGATTTCCTCAATCTTAAACCCTTCATTGAAAGGCATGAATATAAAAACTAGACCGCTTTTTTTTACCTGAAGACGTGTCCTCTGCCTTCGAGAAATCTCTGCACATCCTCAAATGATGGAATTGCTTCAACGTCTCCACGTACAGTGATGCATAAAGCTCCAGCCGCGTTCGCTATCTCCAGAGACTTCTCGATACTAAAATTTCTCAGCATCGATGAAAGAAACGCTGCATCAAAGGAGTCTCCCGCACCTATCGTGTCTACAACTGGAACTTTAAATGCTGCTTTCATCACTGCTTCCTCAGAATTAGCCGCATATGCTCCCCGCTCCCCCATCTTTACCACAACTATCTTTGGTCCCATGGACAGAAACATCTCAGCTGCCTTGCTGGGCTCGCTCTCGCCTATAAGAATCCCGGCGTCTTCAGTATCAGTAAAAAGGATGTCAACCTTTTCAAAATACTTTGAGACGATTCTCCTAGCTTCATCAGGACTCCAAAGCTTAAGCCTGATATTGGTGTCGAAGGATATCTTGACTCCAGCTTCCTCAGCAACTTTGAAAGCTCTATCTACTGCACGCCGACACGATTCACTGAGGGCTAGCGTAACTCCAGTCGTGTGAAACACCTTGGCTGACGAAATATAATTCTGATCAACGTCTTCAGGAGAGATTTTGCTTGCCGCCGACCCCTTTCTATAATAATAGACAACGCTCTTACCTGGTACAGGGTAGTCTCTCTGTACAAAATATAAGCCCGTCGGAGCCTCATGATCGAACCTCACATGCGAAACGTCTACTCCTTCCCCCTTAAGAAAATTGTAGATAAATCTGCCGAACTCGTCTGAACCAAGTCTACTCACCCAACCTGCAGAGTGCCCCATCCTTACAGCACCGACTGCAACATTTGACTCCGTCCCGGCTGAGTGTTTCTCAAAGTAGTTAACGTATCTAAGAGGACCTGATGTGAACGCATTCAGCTGGATCATCGTCTCCCCCATAGTAACAATATCAACCAAATCGATCCGCCTCTAATATCTTCAGCCTTTTTTCCTCTTAGCTTCTTTTATCCATTCGAGGCACTGTTTCACATTTTCCCTTATAGCTTCAAAATTTCGCTCCATAACTAAATCTCTGTTGACAAGCTCTGAACCTACGTTTAAAGCAACAGCGCCCGCCTCAATCCATTTCATAACCTCTTCCCGGTTAAATTTGACTCCTCCTGAAGGCATTAACAGCGTACGTGGAGAAGGTCCGAGGATAGCCTTAACGAACATCGGTGTCAAAACGCAGGCTGGGAATAGCTTGACAAGTTCGATCCCCATTTCTTCAGCTTCGGAGATCTCTGTCGGTGTCATACAGCCAGGTATATACAATACTCTACGGCGGTGGCAGATTTTTGCAACTTCAGAGTTAAATGAGGGTCCGACTATGAAATTTGCACCCGAGTTAATGTATTGAGAGGCTGTTGAGGGTTCGATGATTGTACCTGCTCCAAGGATTGCATCCTTATACTCGGCGTCGCACCACTTTAAAAGATTATTGAAAACGTCTAAAGCTCTATCGCCACGGTTAGTAAACTCTATTGTTTTGGCTCCTCCTTCTAAACAAGCCTTCACAACGTTTTTTGCTATTTCAAAGTCTCCCTCAAAGAAGACGGGTAACAATCCTGTATTGAGTATCTTTTCCAATACTCTGTGTTTTGAGGACTTGGACATGATTATATCATATCTTAACATAACTATATTTTTTAAGATTCGCGAAATGTGAGATTTTCACTGTCTAACTTTTCCACAAATATAAGGATCAATTCTCATGGGTCGGAACCTTTTTGGATTTAATTTTAGAAAAGGGTTTTTCTTAATGCGAATAAGCCATCGAATTTCTCTGTTCCCAGTAAATCTTTGAATAAAATAGGTTTTAAACATAAGCCTATTCGCTTCTGAGGACCCCTCTTTTTTTAACTGCTTTAGCAAGAGCATAGCCTACAGGTATGGTGTAAAGTGTAATAGTGGCATTAAATAATGCTATTAAAGGGAGATAAGCAGTAACGATTTCAAAAGGAATACCGAATCCGAGTGGAGGAGGATAAGGTAATAAGGTTCCGTTAATTAAAGTCATCGCAGTAACCCTTAAAGCTAAGCCTAATCCTGTGGAAGCAGTTAGTTCTCGTAAACCGCTACTTCGATTGCTTTTGCTCGAAAGCTTTACAGCCGACACGATGCCGAAAAGCATACTCAAAACAGCTGCGAGATTGTAGAAAGGCCCTGTAGGAAGTGCTCCAGGGAAGACGATCAAAAGCACGAGCGTATTCACAAAAGATATTATGATCCCAGTTTTGAAACAATAAAGCAGAGTCACAGCTACGATAGGGATCTCCCAGATCTGGTATATTAGGAAAGGCGCATATGGAGCAGGGATTTTAAACGGGGAAAGGTTCAGTACGACTGTTAAGGCTGTAAAGACTATTATTATCGAAATATTCTTGGTGTCCATATCTTTTCCTTTGTGAGCTAGAGTATAAATATTTAAAAGTAACTACTAATTTTTAGGTAGATTTCTCAGCCAAAAATCCACTGAAAGGGAAAAGAATGGGTGTGGTTCTGCTCTAGGTTTAATCCAGTAAGCAAGTTTCTCTTTTATGGATTCTAGCTCATCTATGTTTTGCCTCAATCTTTCAAGCTCAGAATCGATTTGGCTGAAGATTCTTCTATCCCTTCAGAAACCCATCTTTTTCTCCAACCCTTCTACTCTCTTTTCAAAAATCATTTACAATGGAGTATCTTAGATTTGTATATCCTTCATCTTTATATAAATGAGACGATGATGTCCAAATATAGACTATTTTAGAAACTCGCCATAAGAAGTTCTAAAAAACAACAAATCTAGTCATAAGAAAGGGTTTAAGATTAAACGTAACGGCGATGAGATTATGACGTAAAGAGACATAATAAATTAGATCCTTTTCACTCTGCTACCCTTATCAGTTAATTCTACTAATCTACCCTTTAAACTAGGCTGATACTTCTTAATCTTCTTTATCAGTTCCTCGGGTTCTTTAGGAGAAATCATATAAACCTTCTCTTCAGTTATCAACAATATAATGATGTCTTCGGTGTTGGTATAATCTAAAAACTTGAATCCATTCTTCCTCAGAGACTCTATCGCCATCCTTTCTTGCTGAATAACCTCTCTGGGGATCCTGCCTTTAGACTTGACATATACTTCAACTTCTCTTATTTCACGAAAGGATAAGGTTACAGGCTTCTTATAAATCCGGTAGATGGTAAGCTTGTCACGGCTTAACTCATATCGGCTCGTATAAATAGGAGCATTTCTGGGCATGTAGAAACCGACAAAAAAGCTAAGGACGATTATGACAAGGTTACTCATGAAATCTATTGAGAGAATAGGGAGACCAGCCAATAAACCGCTGACAGTGTAGAAGAGGATCATTGAGAAAATGGAGATATTTATCACAGGAACGAAGGTTCCTAAAAACCTTCTCTTCCTATCCAGCGGACACTCAGCGATAAACTCCTTTTTACTCAAACCATCTCTTAATTAAGCCTCTAAGCTTCTTAATTTTTAAGGTATCGAAAAAGATGCAAAAGATTAGAGAGTGTAAAAGGGGAAAGTTAGGTGATGACTGTAAAGATTCTCAGACTAGGTCATAGACCCTCAAGGGATAAACGCGTTACAACTCACCTTCTCCTAGCCGCCCGCGCACTAGGCGCGTCAGGTGCCATCTATACAGGTGTCAAAGACGATCAGCTAGAAAAGAGAATTCAGGGAATAAACTTGAGCTGGGGTGGATGCTTCGAAATATCCTTTGCCAAGGACTGGTCTAAAGAGATCAAAAGCTGGAAAAAACATGGGAAAGTAGTTCATCTGACGATGTACGGTTTATCAATCAAAAAGGTTATCGAGGAAATAAGGCGAGACGAATCCGATAAACTCATTATAGTTGGAGGAGCCAAGGTTCCTGGAGAGGTCTTCAACATAGCTGACTGGAACGTGTCTATAACTTCTCAACCCCACTCAGAGGTGAGCGCATTGGCAATCTTCCTTCATGAGTTATTCGATGGAAACGAGCTGAACTTAACATTCGAAAAAGCCAGGTTGAGGATAGTCCCTCAGGGGCAAGGGAAAAAGGTCATAGAATCTCAGGATAATGTTTAAAGATTTAAGTCTCGCATCAACCCTATTTAATGTAGGAGTGAACTCAATACTTTGGATAGCGGCGTCAGCTACGACACTCTACTAGAAATAGCAAGGGTCATTGGAGGGGAGGAAGGAGCGAAGATACTCGAGATACTCCATGAAGTCGGAGATATCACAGTTGAAGAACTCGCAGAAAAGACAGGGATCGAAGTAAATACTATTCGTAAGCTCCTATACAAGTTTTATAATCACAGCATAATCACCTCGAGAAGATTCAGAGATAAAGAAACTGGATGGTTCATCTTCCAGTGGAGGCTGCAGCCTGAGCTCTTATCCGCCTTTATACAAGGGCTCAAGCAGAAGATTTTGAAGAAGCTTCAAGTCAAACTTGAATACGAGCTTAATCACGAGTTTTATCACTGCGGAAACCCTAGTTGCCCCAAAATACCATTTGAAGAAGCTATGGAGGTAGTTTTCCACTGTCCTGTCTGCAATTCTCCGCTGAAACCCTTAAACAATACAAAGACCATAGACTTTCTAAAAAGAAAGATATCTGAGATTGAGGAGGAGCTAAAGAATTGAACCTTCCTACACGTGAAGAAGCGATAAAACTCATGTTCGAAGCTGGGTGTAGTCAGTCAGTCGTCGACCATTGTCTAATAGTATCCAAAGTCGCATTGAATCTTGTTCAGGAGCTTAAAATCCATGGAATTCAAGTCGATTCAATGCTCGTAGAGATAGGTGCATTAATGCATGACATAGGGAGGTCGAAAACACACTCAGTGGAGCACGGAGTAGCTGGAGGAGAAGTCGCTCGAAAAAAAGGTTTACCAGAACCCCTCGCCAAGATAATAGAGAGACATGTCGGAGCAGGGATCACAGAAGACGAGGCAGAGAGAATCGGCTTAAAACGAGGCAACTATGTCCCTGAAACCCTGGAGGAGAAGATAGTCGCCTATGCAGATAAACTCGTAGAAGGGTCCAGACAAGTAGACCTCGAAGTAACTGTCGAAAAATTCAGGAAAGAACTAGGTGAAGATCATCCCGTCGTTGAGAGGTTGAGATCGCTCCAAAATGAGATAGTTAGCCTACTCGAAGTAAATAGCTTATAAACTCATCATCTAAATTCTAATCCTGAATTAAGAAGAGGGCCGGTCGTCTAGTTTGGTCGGGATGCCGCCCTTACGAGGCGGAGGTCGCCGGTTCAAGTCCGGCCCGGCCCACTTTTCAACACTGTGTTGGAGCATCGCTTCCAGAAAAGTTAGTAATTATGTCTTGCCTAGCTATTTCGTTAGTTCTCGAGTGCTAGAGTCATACAAAGTTTAGATCCGTCAATTCATTAAAAATAGAACTTTACTCGAATTAAGAAAGTCTTTTTTCTTCTAAGCATCGAATATTGATGATTCCTATATGTCTAGTCTGAGTATTACAGCTAATGATCCTGGAAAGATAGTTCTCCTAATGGGGAATGAAGCTATTGCAAGAGGCGCAATAGAAGCAGGGGTTTCTGTTGCGGCATCATATCCAGGTACTCCGGCATCCGAGATCGGTGATACTTTCAGCAGAATAGCGGATAAAGTTCGGCTCTACTTCGAATGGTCTACAAACGAGAAAGTCGCCTTCGAAGTGGCTTTCGGTGCCTCAATGTGTGGGTTAAGAAGCATCGTGTCGATGAAGCATGTCGGGTTAAACGTCGCCCTCGATATACTAAACCTTGCAAGCCTCCGTGGTGTGAAAGGGGGTCTCGTAATCGTCTCCGCAGACGATCCCTCTCAACACAGTAGTGGACAGGAGCAGGATAATAGATGGCTGGCTAAGATGAACTGCATACCTGTCCTTGAACCATCAACTCCTCAAGACGCAAAAGAGTTGACAGCATACGCTTTCGAGCTCTCGGAGAAGGTGAGGTTGCCTGTCATGGTTAGAACCGTGACTAGGCTCAGCCACATGAGAAGCGACGTCTCTCTCGGACGGATAAATAAATCTGATAAGAAGGCTGAGTTCGATTGGGAAGGCTTCAGTTACCGTGTCGCAGGATTTGCGAAACTTTTCTATAGAGAAAAGGAGTTGAATGAAAAACTCGACCTTGTCAGAGAAGAGTTTGAGAGCCTAAGCTTCAACATGCTTAAGCTTAACGGGGATGAGAGGCTTGGGATCGTAGGCGCAGGACTTTCATTCAACTACGTGGTCGATGCAGTTAGAAGGCTAGGTGTTGAAAATAACGTCGCATACTTGAAATTATCTTCATCCTACCCGCTCCCCGAGAATCTTGTAGGCAGGTTGCTAGAAACCGTTGATGAGCTGCTTGTGGTTGAGGAGGTCGACCCCTTCGTAGAGCTTCACGTTAAGGGTCTTGCAAAGGATTTCAATCCAAGCCTGAAGTTATATGGTAGGATGAATGGATGCCTTCCGAAGGAGGGAGAGCTAAACCAAATAATCGTCGGAGATGCGATTTCAAATCTACTCGGCGTAGATATTCGCCGCGAGTCTCGCCTCGTTCTTGAGAAGAAGGCTCGAGAGGTTCTATTTGAAAGGATGCTGACTCTCTGCGCCGGTTGTCCTCACAGGGCGACTCTATACGCTCTCAAAGAAGCCGTTAGGGAAGTGAAGGGAGACTTAAAGAGCGTGGTTGTGAATGGTGACATTGGATGCTATGGGCTGGGGCATGCGCCCCCAATAAGCTTCGAGGATACCTACTTCTGCATGGGTGCCAGTATTGGCGTCTCTCAAGGGATGTCTCAGGTAGGCGTCGATAGCATCGCATTCATCGGAGATGGCACTTTCTTCCACGCCGGGATCCCTGCTCTCATCAACGCTGTATATAATCGGCATAATATCAAGGTCGTCGTAGCTGACAATCAGGTAATAGCCATGACGGGCTTTCAGCCGCACCCTCAGTCAGGGAGAACAGCGATGGGAAAGCCTACTAAGCGGATAATGATCGAGGACATCGCTAAGGCGTGTGGGGTCGACCATGTTGAGGTTGTTGATCCTTATAGTTTAGGCAAAGCGAAGGAAGCTTTCACTAGAATGCTTAAAACCGAAGGCGTAGCCATGGTGATAGCTAGAAGGATATGTGCTACTGAGGCAGTAAGATCTATGCGACCTAATCGACCTACACCATATGTCGTGGATCCGGATTTATGTATAGGGTGCAGAATATGCATGACGACTTTTGGATGCCCAGCCTTGACATGGATCGATGACGAGAAGAAAGCAGTGATCGACAAAGCATTATGTATGGGCTGCGGGGTATGCATGCAAATATGTCCTCAAGAAGCCATAAAGGGATCCAAGGTGTCATAAATGGATCCACTCAGAATCGTCATAGCTGGCGTAGGTGGACAGGGAACTCTCTTAGCCTCAAGGTTGATAGCTGAAGCAGCCATTAAAGCAGGCTATCCTGTAAAGATCGGTGAAACCTATGGG
The DNA here is from genome assembly GCA_018396695.1 of Candidatus Bathyarchaeota archaeon. Taxonomy (GTDB): domain Archaea; phylum Thermoproteota; class Bathyarchaeia; order TCS64; family TCS64; genus JAGTQU01. The sequence goes on from JAGTQU010000006.1 coordinate 25,120, forward strand.
ATGGCTCAAAGAGGCGGTCCTGTGATGAGCCACATAACAATAGGCGAAGCCAGCAGTCCCCAAATTTGTCCTGGTGATGCTGATGTGTTGCTGGGCTTCGAAGAAGCTGAATCAGTCAGGCGTGGAGTCACCTATCTTAAAAGGAATGGTCTAGCCTTAGTTAATACTAGGAGAATGCCTCCTGCTGAAGTTGTATCAGGAATGGTGAAATATCCAAACAGGGATATTCTAATTGGTTTACTGTCCGAGGTAACGAATAGGATCATATCCTTTGACGCTACAGCCTTAGCTGAGGAGGCGGGAGACCCTATAGCGACGAACATGGTTATGCTGGGAGCCTTATGCGCAAGCGGAGTACTCCCCTTCCCAGAGAAGGTTATTATCAATGTCTTGAAATGGAATCTGCCACAAAGGTATCACTCAACCAATCTAAAGGCATTCAAACTAGGACAGACCGCTGTACAACGCCAAATAGACAATAATAATCGTTAGAAATCTAATCGCATAAACTCAAATGAATTTTTAGGTGTTCAGTTTCTGTGGCAGACTATTATTCCAGATTTTTCAAGTTTCTCTATCTTCTCTTTCGAATATCCTAGGATCGATGTCAACACTTCCTCGGTATGTTGGCCTAGTATCGGGGCAGGGTTCTCCACGATTCCTGGGGTTTCAGACATTTTAACTGGAAAGTTCGGCGTGGTATATGTTCCTGCAATAGGATGGTTGACTTGAACGAACATGTCTCTAGCTTTAAGGTGGGGATCGCTCATGGACTCGTAGGCCTCGTATATTGGTGCAACCGGCATCCCAACGCTTACTAAAAACTCGAAAGCTTCTCTTCTAGTCATCTCCGCTACAATCTGCTCAAGATCCTGCCTATTCAAATCTTGCACACCTAGCTTCTCTTTAAGCTTCTCGATAGCCTTAGGTCTCTCTCCCGCTACCTGGATCCAGCCATCCTTAACTTTCATTATCCCCCAGATCCTGTTAGGATCTCTAGGCTGTCTTTTCCTAATCTCTGCAGTAGTTTCACCGAATAGACTATACTCTGTAGTAACACAGGTGTTGAAAGAAGCCATGCAGTCCAACTGGCTCACGTCGATCATCTGCCCTTTACCTGTCTTGTCTCGATATCTTATAGCTGAGACTATGGAGAATGCTGCGAAGACTGCCGGTCCAAGGTCTCCGAGTGCCCCTGCCATGTTTATAGGCGGTCCATCGGGGTTAAAATTCTTCCCAGTAGCGAAAGTGTGCCCACTCATAGCCTCAGCGATGACCGCGTATGAGGCATAGTCTCTGTAAGGACCATACTGCCCAAAGCCTGAAAGAGCCGCGTAGATTATCCTAGGGTTGAGACTTTTTAGAGCGTCATAGCCTAAGCCGAGCTTCTCCATCGCCCCCGGAACCATGTTCTGGACTACAACATCGGAACACTTAACGAGGTCTTTCGCTATCTCTAAGCCTTCAGGAGCCTTTAGATCGATGGCGATATCCTTCTTGTTAATGTTAAGCGCATAGAAGTTCGATGCAACGTTTTTAAATAGCGGTCCTGGACCTAGCCTGCCTATCTCTCCCCAAGGAGGCTCAACCTTGATGACCTCTGCACCTAGTTCTCCCAGCATCATGGTGCAGTATGGTCCAAACCAGACGTGGCTGAAGTCTAGTACTCTAATATCTTCGAGGATTTGCTTCAACTTGAATCAGAAAAAACATCTTATCCAATTAAAAAAGTTTATCAAGGAAGAATATTACCGATTGATTAAACTAATCTCTTTATATAAATTTTCTAACATATTTTTACAATTAGCTTTTTGGAAATCCATTATAATTCTATTTTTATCAAATTAAGAATTAGGGTTAGAAAGGTTAGGGTATCGGAGATCTACAACAGTTGTACCTGCAAATTTATCGAAGTATCTTATAAATCTCTGATCTTTAATTTCATATCCCATGATCAAATCGAAGGGTAGTAGGAATACTTTGCCGAAATTCCTAACGGCTGCATGGTCGTAAAAGAGTTTTTTCCCATCTATTCTCATTGTTCTTATTCCAATAAACCGTTTTCCCAAGGTCTGTCCTGAAAAACCCTCGAGAAGAGTTAGGTACACCCAAAAGAGGAATAGGAATAAGAGGATGTCAACGTTCATGAGAACGGCATGAGTTATTGGATAAAGAATATTCGGAATTCCAAAAATGAATCCGAAAGCTATTCCAAGGTCGATTAGGAAGGCGAATACTCGCTTTTTGAAATTGGCTAAGGGCAGTAGGGATTTTTTATCTTCATGTTTTGCCTCCACTGCCCATGCTTCAACATCCCTTATTAGAACCACAGCGTTTTGTCCAACTTTCCTTAGTTTATATTTCCCTACAGTGGTTCTTTCCAAAAAGGGTTCTAAATTTCGAAGATGAAAACTCAGCTTACCCGTATCTATTTTTAGAGCGTTCATTAGGTCAGTGAAGGAGCTCTCTTCTTTTTCGTTAAGATACAGCAGTATTTCCCTTCTTAAGGGGTGTGATAGGGTTGATAGTATCTTTGATACGCTCTCTTGTTCAGTGGTCATCAATGACACTTTGCCTTTAGTTAAACTCCCTCTCAGATAAAGATATAGTTTAAGTCGATTCTAAGTTTTAAAGGCAATCAACCGTTCTTTTTACTAATCCCTCTCATTTTATGAGATTTTCCAATTTTGTGGATCTCATTAAAAGATAAGAAAACTGTTTTAGATTTTAGATAGAGTTAGATTGACTAATACTTTACCATATGCGATTTTAGACATCTAATCTGAAAGAGATTATTAATCTGAGGAAATTTGCTTGTTTAGGTTGCTGATGAATCAACGTTATATTGGAGATATACACTTACCGATCCATTTACGGTGAATCAGAGGTTGCTTAAACTTCGAGGTCTATTGATTGGTGGTTTCACAGCGTTACTCTTTTTAAATCTAATCAACTCCTCTTACTCAACTATTCTAACTCTTATAAAAAAAGACTTATCGCTAAGCTACATGATGAGTGGTGCATTGACTTCTTTCTACTTCATAGGGTACGCGGCTGGTCAAATACCTTGGGGTTTTTTAACTGATCGGTATGGCTCAAGAAGAATAATGCCCCTCAGTTTACTCGGTACAGCTATAGCAAGTATCGTGTGCGGTTGGATGAATGATGTTACACAGATCCTAGTTGCCAGGTTCTTCGCGGGATTACTTGGTGCTGGATTATTCGTCCCCTCGGTCAAAATGATAAGCCAATGGTATTCTTCCGATGAACGAGGTGCAGCCTTGGGAGTTTTAAATATTGGAGGAAGCATTGGTTTAATCCTTGCATCGTTGCTCTCACCATACTTATCAATTAGCGCAGGTTGGCGAGGGGTTCTCGTTATTCTTGGGATAGTAGGCGCATTGTCCTCTGGCATAGCCTACGCGAGCTTAAAGGATCGCGTTTCTGAATCTTCAAGAAACGATTATGACTTGTTGAAGGCTTTTAAGCACTCGAGCTTCTGGATTTTAGGCTTCTTACAGTTTATACGATTAGGCGCGTACTACACTTTCATCTCCTGGTTTCCCATCTTCCTCCAAGAGGAAGCAAGTTTAGACCTAGTAGTAGCCGGTTTCGCTTTTTCTCTTTTCAATATTTCAGGGATGATCTCAAATCCGCTAGGAGGCTTCTTTTCAGATAAAATAGGTGAGAAGTTTGTGATGATACTCTCTTTTGGCATTCTAGCCGGCTTTATTTTGATTCTAATCCAATTCAAAATACGGTCTCTATTATATGTTACAATCTTCATCATAGGATGGTTCATAAACTTTGTTCGAAGCCCGATGTTTACAATTATACCGCGAATATATGGTTCCTCAGCTGTTGGAAAACTGTCTGGGGTTCAGAACACCTTCGCATCGATAGGAGCCTTGACTCTTCCGCTCATGCTTGGATATGTGAAAGACGCTACTTGTTCGTATCACCTCGGCTGGGCGATCCTTTCGATACTGTTTCTCATAGGTGTTGTTCTTTACCTCTTATTAGAGAGGGACTAGAGTTTTAAGAAGATCAGCTTTGGTAACTATCCCGACGACTCTCCCTTTTCTCGAAACAATCACGGCTGGATAGATCTTCAGAAGGCTTGTTACAACGGAGATTGGGGCATCCTCGCCAATCTGAGGGAAAGCCTCCTCCACTATGCTTGATACTGGTTTACTCGTCAGATTTCCTTTACCCTTGCTGTTAATGATCTTTTCAACGATCGTTCTCTCAGATATGCTTCCGATGAGCTTCTCATCTTCGAGGACTGGGAGTTGAGAATACCCATATCTGCTCATTAATTCGATGGCCGTTTGAACTTGGTCGCCCATCTTTACGCTGACAACGTTAGACGTCATGATGTCCGAGGCTTTTACCTCGGTTTTTTGCTCCTGCTTCTCCAGAGCTTCAATGATGGCTTTAACCTTAATATACGATGGCTCTATCTTCCTTGCCTCAAGTTTAGCGATGTAAGATTGGCTAACCTGTGCTAATGTCGCCAGTTCCGACTGGGTTAACCCCAGTTTCCTCCGTCTCGTTGCTATGGTCTGGATCTCGGGAAGCATATTTAATTTCCTCCTATAACCTTTTAATATTCTTTTTGGAATATTTTCTTTTATAAAAATAACCAAATGAATTTTTAATAATTCTCTTTACCCTAGGAATTTTTATAGTAGCCTTCTTTAGTTTGAATAGACAATGCTGCTGCACATAGGTTTAGATGATACCGATTCACCTACAGGAGGGTGCACTACTTACATAGCTGCTATTCTAGTTGAAAAACTAACCCATCTAGGCGTAAATTTCATCGATTATCCCCATCTTATTAGACTTAACCCGAATATCCCTTGGAAGACTAGAGGAAATGGATCCATCTGCCTCAGAGTCGAAGCCCATGAAGGCATTGAAGGCGAAATAAAGAAGACTGTAATAGAAGCTGTAGAAGCCTTCTCCGACTATGAATGTGAGAATACTAATCCTGGGATAGTCTTCTACAAAGGAGACGATATACCAATGTCTCTGAAAGATTTTGCTTTAAAAGTCGTTCAGGGTGTAGTGAGCTTAGAGGATGCTTTAGACCTTATTAACGATGTAGGTGGAACAGCCATAGGATACAAAAATATGAGGGGGATAATAGGTGCAACTGCAGCTATTGGAAACTGTTTGGAGGAGGATCATTCTTACGAGTTCATTGCGTATAGAAGCCCGGAACATAGATGCAAAATTAGAGTGATCGATGAAAAATCTGTATATGAAATGGATGAAGCGATGAGAGGAGAGACGTTCAACAACGTAGATAGAAAAAAGAACCGGATTTTGATTACTCCTCATGGCCCCGACCCTGTTATATTCGGTGTGAGAGGTGAATCGGCGGAATCAGTTCGCAAAGCAGGTTTTATGATCAAGGTTGGAGAGGAGATTGAACGTTGGGTTATCTTCCGAACCAATCAAGGAACCGATGCTCATTTGCAGAAAAGAATAAAAATTTCTGATGTGAAGCGTTATTATCCTGCGGTTATCGAAGTAGAAGTTGTCAGTAAGCCTAAAATTATCGATGGGGGTCATGTAATCTTTCAAACTAGGGATGAAACCGGTTACATAGATTGTGCCGCTTATGAGCCTACAGGTGACTTTCGAGAGGTCGTTAGAAGTCTCATAAATGGAGATTCTGTGAGAGTATATGGAGGAGTCAAATCTGCTCAAGAGACTTTAAATCTTGAAAAAATAGAGGTACTAAAACCGGCTAGAATAGTTAAAATGGAGAACCCATACTGTCCTAGGTGTGGTGGAAGAATGGAGTCGATGGGCAGGGGGGGAGGATTCAGGTGTAGGAAATGTAGATTTAAGGATCCTAGTCTTTCGAAGATCCAATCAGAGTCTCCAAGAAGTCTTGCCTTAGGCATCTATCTTCCAACACCGAGTGCACAGAGGCATCTTACTAAGCCACTTGAAAGATATGGTAAGGAAAAAAGTACTTATAAACTGAGGATGCTCGAAGAGCCTTGGCATTGGCCTTGAATCAATTTTCCTTATCCTTTTCTTAGGGCTGGGAAAATGTTAAAAACTATATCTTTCAGATCTTATTGAATGAGATGAGTCTTAAAGAGATTCGAGAGATTCTAGAGCATTTTCATCGCCGAGCTATTGCAAGATACTGTTTAGAACCAAGAACTTTTGAGGAGATCATCAACTATATGATGGAGAAGACTGATTGGAACCATGATCTTGCTTATGTTTTAGTAGGTGAACATTTAGCCGTATTGGAGAAAAGTCATATAGTTATAAATGTAAGTGGGAAATGGGTTACCTCAAAATCTGCAGCTGAGGTTTTAAAGAAGTATTTTTAATTTTTACCTCCTTATCTTTGAAACTCTAGTAATCATAAGATTCATTGAGTTTAAATAGATCAAAAGGTTTGAATATGAAAGTCAAATAATCTTGAGCTGATTCAAAATGCTTTCACCTAGAGACTATGATGAGGCAATCACTATATTTTCTCCAGAGGGGAGACTATACCAAGTCGAGTACGCTATAGAACTAGTGAAGAGGGGCGCACCGATCTTAGGGATTTCATCCTGTGAAGGGGTAGTCTTAGCTGCTAGCGAGCGTTTAGAGCGCCCATTACAGGATCCTAAGTATAACTGGAAGATATTTCAACTGGATGAGCATATGGGTGTGGCTATTGCTGGTCTAAGCTCGGATGCTCGTGTCCTCATAGAGCAGGCTAGGATATTTTGTCAGCAGAACAGGATGATCTATGATGAGTCGGCGAGTGTTGAATCAATCGCAAAATTAGTAGGTGATCAAGCTCAAATATATACTCAATATGCTGGTGTCCGCCCTTTCGGAGTAAGTTTGATTATAGGAGGGGTTGATCAAAGCGGGTCAAGGGTGATGGCTACTGATCCAAGCGGTTCATATAGGGTATTCAAGGCGATCGCGATAGGTAGAAAAAGCGACGAGGCTAATAAGCTTCTAGATGAAAGGTATCATGATGATATAACGCTTAAGGATTCGATAAAACTCGCCTTCGAGACTATTGGTTTAGCCTCTGAGGAGAAAGAGCCTCTAAAAAACATCAAAGTCGCTGTAATTCCGTCGAAAAATCCTATATTTAGAAGGCTATCCTTCGCCGAAGTTGAGGAGTATCTTAAATAATCTGAGAGCGTTATTTTAGCAAGATTTAACAATAGAATATGGGATGTTTTTTGGATTTCTCTCTCATCATCTTGGCTGGAGGTAGATCTAGGCGCATAGATGAAGATAAAGGTTTAAAGATACTTGCAGGCGAACCACTTATAAATCATGTTATGAGCAGATTCTCAAATTTCGTGGATGAGATCATTGTCGTATTAAAATCGGAGATTCAAAAAAGAGCGTACAGTCAAGTTTTAGAAAATGATGCTCGTCTTTTAATAGATTTAGATAAGGGAGAGTCCCCCCTCGTAGGCGCTTTAACAGGATTCAAAGAGTCGAATGCGGCTTACGCCTTTCTTACAGGATGTGACACGCCATTTATCTCCACCGCAGCTATCAGGCTTCTTTTGGAAAATGTTAGAGGATTTGATGCAGCAACTTTCCAGTGGCCTAATGGGTGGATTGAACCGCTTACCGCAGCTTACAGGATTGAGCCTTCGATGAGATTGGCTAAGGCATATTATATGCAGGGCGAACTAAGACTTAGAAAGGTTCTAACCTCTTTGCCTAGATTAAAGATTCTACCGGTTAGTATGCTTCAAGATTTTGATCCAAACTTGCTCACCTTCTTCGACCTAGACACGCTTGAAGACTTTCAAAAGGCTGAAAAAATATTAAAGGGAGCGGAAGTCGCTCACTTTTCTAGTAGGAGATTCTCAAATATTTAGACTTCGACTTCATTAATCTTCTTTAATTTTATGGTTAATATGCCATTCTTGAGTTCTGTCTTGCCATCTTCCTTGTACAGTGTTTTCTGAGGTATCGGGATGGTTGCATAGAATTGCTTGGCTTCTATTACCATGTCATTCTCTTTCTTTTCGATTTTTATATCCTCTTTCTCGACTCCCGGCAGTTCGACAATGATCTGAATTTCGTCACTTGTTTCTATGATATCGTATAGAGGTTCCCTCCTGTTTCGATTCGATGAATCAGGGTTTATTTTCAATGGTTCATTTGGACTCGTTATTTTGAAGAATCCTCTAGCAATGAATCCTTCAACCCCTTCTTTTTGGATTGGTTCTACGCTCCATTCCCCTTCAAGCTCATCGTTTTTTAGTATTTCATCAAAGCTTCTGAAGAATTCTTCAGAGAGTCCGCTTAATCTCTCAATCTCTTTGAAAAGTTCATCAAAGTTCATTCTTCCATCACCTCCATTTTTCTTAAGGTATCTTCCATCTTTCGAAGCAGAATGCTGGTCATCATAAACTGGATCTCCCCCATTCTGGTCAGTTTATATTTGCCTTTGTCATCTTTCTTGATGATTCCAACCCTCTGTAGTTTTCTTGTCCCCTCGGATACTATTTTAGGATTCATATCAAGTTCGTGCATTAGTTCTGTGAAAGCCTTGCAACGATCAGATGCTTCGAAGAAGGCTCTCATCATCTTGATGCGGCTAGCGTTCGAATATATATCGAATAATCCACTTATTTTTTCTAGCTCGTCATCGAGTCTATTCAGTTCCATGTTGAGCTCTTCAAAGTTCCAATCGTCTGCAGATAGGGGGATTTCGAGTAGGATTCTATCATCTTCAACCAACATTAGCTTCAACATGGTGCTCACCTTACCATTAGGTAAGTTACCAAATGGTAATTACCAAAAGGTATTTATAAACTTTGCGGCTAAAACCGAAACATATAATTTATCTTTAGTGCAGGAATAATAACAGGAGGATCAGGAATGCCTGGGAAAAAGAGCGTCAGCAAAGTTGAAAAAAGGCAGACAGTAAAGGAAAAGACTGCTAAAAAAGAAGCCAAGTTTGAGAAGACTATTGGAGCTTTAGACCTCCCTAATGTAAATGAAAGCGAGTTAATGAACCATCTAAGCAAGATAAAGGCGATAACGCCTGCAGAGCTTGCAATACAATTCAACATTAAAGTAAGCTCAGCTAAGAAGTTGCTAGAGACTCTGAAGGAAAATCAGATAATCAGTCTAGTGGCGAAAAGCCATAATTTGAAGGTATACGCGCTCAAGCAGAGTTGATTCTATATATTCTAATCGGTGTCCCGCTTTTAATATCGATTATGTGATCAAGATTATTCTTTATTTTCCCAATTCTATTTACAGGACTTTGAGTAGAAACCGGTGCATAATATAAGCAAACAGCGTCCCCTCTCGGCCAATAGGAGATCGTGCCAGCCTCCACTTTTTTAACCGATTTCTCTTCTCCTCTCTTGATGCCAATGATGATGGAGACTCCTCCATTTATTGGATGCGCACGACCCTCAATAGGTAGCATTCGAAGTAGTCTATCAACCGTTAAGGGTGCATAGATCCTGACAAGTTCCCCTTCAGCTTCCCCTACCCCCTCAACTTTTATCTTTATAGGTATTTTCGAGAGAACATCGCTCAAATTTCAAATCCCCAGAGACTCTGTAGTGTATCTGATGATTTTCTCCGCGATATCTACTCCTGTCGACTCTTTTAGGGCTTGCCATCCTGGAGAGCCATTAACCTCTAGTATTATCGGGCCCTCATCAGATTCTATGATGTCAACTCCCGCATAGTCTAGACCCAACACATTCGTAGCTCTAATCGCTAGCTTAATATACTCTTGGGGAACAGGCTTTTTTTTCATAGTTCCCCCTTGAGCTACATTAGTCTTCCACATCCCCGTGCAAGGATATTTGAAGACAGCTCCGACGGCTTCATCACCAATGATGAATACTCTAATATCCCGACCAGGGTTCTCAATGAACCTTTGAATTAATATCGGCTGGCTTAACCTGTTTAGCATTTTCCAAGCATTATATGCTAGATCAGGGTCTTCAAACTTTATTGATCCTCTTCCCATTGAGCCTAGTATCGGCTTATAAACGAATTCTCTAAGGTTCTTAGACCATTCATAGGCTTTATCAAGGTCTTCTGTTGTATAAGTTTCAACTGTGGGAAGCCCTGCTTTTGATAACATACACTGTGTCGCGTATTTATCTCGCGCTCTTCTAAATGCGTAACATGAGTTCACAACTCTAATCCCTGAGAACTCCATATGCTCGATCATGCTTATACGGCGAGTCAGCTGTTCGCATGAACCTGGACCAAAGCTCCTTACAAAACAGATATCTGTATCGGTAACATCCTCTCTCCCAAGCCAGAATCTAGACTCCTTTTTAGATACGAACGAGGATAGATCCGAAATTCTTCCAGCAGATACTTTATGGCCTAACTCTACAGCCTTGTCGGCAAGCTCTTTAGCATTTATGTTAAAAGTGTTACCATACAGGATCAGAATCTGCACCTAAGAACCCTCGAATAATACTGGATATATTCGAGAATAAAAACGATTACCATACTTGAATAATCTTTAGACTTATCAATCCAATAAAAAGGTGAGTACCCGCAGAAAAGACGATTTTAATTTAAAGAAATCTTAACGAATACAATGTTTCGAATAATAATCAATATTTAGATATTAATGTGAAAAAATATTGTACTTTTAAATAGGCTTCAGCATGCCCCTCTTCTTATCAAAACAGGACTTCACAAGCCCGTAGTAGGGAGGAGAAGGTGACCAAGGTCTGCTCTTAAACTCTGGGTGGAATTGAGTAGCTAAGAAAAAGTAGTTGTCAGGGAGTTCAAGAATCTCCTTCATACCTCCCTCGGCACTCCAGCCTGAAAATACTGCTCCTGCATCTTCCAATCGATCCCAGTAATCCGGGTTCACTTCCCATCTATGCCTATGCCTCTCACGGATCAACTCGGAACCGTATAATTTGTAAGCCAAAGTATTTTTCTTTACTACCACAGGTCGAGAACCTAGTCTCATGGTTCCGCCTAGCTCTCCTACTCTTCTTTGTTCAGGAAGAAGATCTACAACTGCATGAGGCGTATCTGGGTCACACTCTGTAGAATGGGCGCCCTTCAATCCTAACAAGTTCCTAGCAATCTCTACTATGCTTAGCTGAAAACCATAGCAAATCCCGAGGAAAGGTACATCATGGGTTCTGCAATACTCGATCGTCCTAATCTTTCCCTCGGCGCCTCTCTGCCCGAATCCGCCAGGCACTAGAACTCCATCAAAATTACGTATTGTTTCTGTGACTCCCGATTTTTCAAACGTTTCCGTCTCTATCCAACTGATGTTTACTTTACATCCTGAGGCTGCTCCAGCATGCTTTAAAGCCTCGTTTACGCTCACGTAACAGTCCGCGAGTTCAGCATATTTGCCGCAGATCGCTATATTGACGGCTTCCTTCGCGTCATGGAAACGATTTACAACTTTCTCCCACTGAGACCAGTCTGCCTTAGACCCCTTGAGTTGAAGATACTCGATGATTAGATCTCCCATTCCTTCTCTCTCAAGGGCTAGGGGGAGTTCGTAGATGGGGTCAACGTTTACGGATGTGAAGACTGCCCTCTCTTCAACATTAGAGTAGAGTGCAATTTTTTTCTTCTGCTCTTCTGGGAGGCGTCCCCATTCGCATCTGGCTACAATTATGTCAGGCTGGAGGCCTATCGCTCTAAGCTCTTTAACACTATGTTGTGTTGGCTTCGTTTTTGGCTCTCCAACAGCCTTCAGAACCGGGACTAGAGTCACGTGAACCAGTAGGGTTTCGCCTCTATGCTCTTCAAGTCGCATTTGTCGAAATGCTTCGAGGAATGGTAAGCCTTCAATATCTCCGACTGTTCCTCCGCACTCGACTAGAAGAATCTCGGCGCCCGTATATTTTACCACTTGCCTAAGCTTATGTTTAATCTCATCTGTGATGTGAGGGATTATCTGAACACATTGTCCGAGGTATCCTCCCTCCCGCTCCTTCTTTATCACATGTTGATAAACTTGACCTGATGTGATGTTATTCAATCTTGTAAGTTCGATTCCAAGGAAGCGTTCATATGCTCCGAGATCCATATCTGCTTCATACCCGTCATCGAGCACAAAGACTTCACCATGAATATACGGGTTCATCGTTCCAGCATCTACATTCAAATACGGATCACATTTTACTACACTGACCTTTAATCCCCTAACTTGAAGCATTTTTCCAATCGAGCAGGTTACCATCCCCTTACCTAACCCGCTCAACACTCCTCCAGTAATGAAGATGAACTTCGTCAATAGGAGCCCTACCTATCATAATAATAAACGGTTTACTCTGCTTCTAAGCTATAAAGTCTTTGTTTATAACTTCAACTACCGATAAGCTTAGTTTTATTGAGGAAATCTAGCAGTATGGGCATAAGATCCATGCCCTTGATCCTTCCTAACCCTCCAGCGGCACATGACCTTTCTGAGAATAAGGCTACAGAGTCTGATCTAACTTCAGGACCACATATTGCTACAGGAACGGGATCGCCTCTATGATCTTTAGCAGTGCAACTGGTAGTGTGATCTGCTGTTACGGCAAGATAGGTTTCATCAAGATCAATATGGTCTAAAAGGTGTCCAATCATCTTGTCAATATTTTCGATGATTTTAACTTTCAAGCGAGGGTTCCCATCGTGGCTCGCATTATCTGTTCCCTTAACATGGAGGTAGACTAAATCATAATCTGGTAGAATCTGCTCAACTGTTTTAGCCTTTGAGATAGTATCCGTGTTGATGCTTCCCGTCCCGCCTGGGGCATCATAAACGTCGAATCCCGCATATCTACAGACACCTCGCACCGTTGGTGTGGCCGATACACATCCACCCTTTATGCTGAAGAGTTCACGCATAGATTTTATGGCTGGGGGCTCCCCTGCGCCTCTGAGAAGGATCCCGTTAGCGCGGGGGAGGCCTCTTCCAGCTCGTTCACGATTGACTGGATGTTTCTCCATCAGATCCGCTAATTCCTCAGAGAGTTTGTTAACGATGAAGGCGGTTCTTTCAGCCTCCTCAGAGGAGTCTAAAGGCGTAGATTTTAACACTTTTACTTTGTCTTTATGCGGGTCAGTATCTGAAACTTTCCAACTGAGTCCTCTCCCGCGTAAGACTACGACAAGCCTATGTTCAAGCGTAGGCATAACTGTTACCGATATTTCTGGATGAGATGGGAGGTGCACCTCTGAGAGATAATCCTTGAATATTGTTCCGTCTATTCTGCCGGCCCTTCGGTCGATCACTATGCCCTCTTCTATGTATGCAAAGTTACCTCGAAACGCAACATCGCCTTCATTGACTGGAATGTTAGCTCCAAAAGCTTCTAATGCTCCTCTCCCCCTATAGCTTTTAATCGGATCATAACCAAGTAGAGCAATGTTAGCTATGTCACTGCCAGGTGGAATCCCTGGAGATATTATATCCATTATCCCGCAGACGCCTGCTCTTGCGACCTTATCCAAGTTCGGCGTCTCGGCGATTTCTAGCGGTGTTTTCCCGTCTAATTCTTTTAAAGGTCTATCAGACATCCCGTCTCCGACGACTAAAATGGCCTTCATGATCTCAATTCTTCTAAACCTTATGCTTTTTAAAATAAGTGTTATGAGGCTGAGGCGCTCGAAATCACAATTTCGAGCATCTACAAACTTTTGCAACTAATCTTAAAAATGATTGATCTAAAATTTTAAACATTAGACATTTAACCAAGTTTACATAAGTTGATGGGTATGACTGAGGATGAGACCTTTAGTGAACTAGGATCCGAGAAAAGAGAAGCGTTTAAAGAGAAAAATAAAGGCCTGATACCTAAATCAAGCTTCACAGATTGGTATGATAATGTGCTTCTTGAAGCTAAAATAGCTGATGACCGATATCCTGTGAAAGGGTTCACAGTATATATGGGCTGGGGGTTTAGTATAGCCAAAAAAATTATTCAGCTACTGGAAGATAAACTGGAGAAACATGGCCACGAACCTATGCAATTCCCTGTTGTAATACCTGAAGATGTATTCCAGAAAGAGGCTGAACACATCGCGGGGTTCTCAGGAGAGGTCTTCTGGGTAACTCATGCAGGAGAAAACATTTTAGAGAGGAGGCTCCTCCTTAGACCTACTTCTGAAACAGCTATCTATCCTCTATTTAAAATCTGGATAAGATCTCATGCTGATCTGCCTTTGAAGATGCATCAGACTTGCAATGTTTACCGTTACGAGACTAAGGCTACTCGACCATTATATCGCGGAAGGGAGTTTCTCTGGAATGAAGCCCATACAGCCCACGCAGATTATGAGGATTCTGAGAGACAGGTAAAGGAAGGTGCAGAGATCTACAGTTATGTGTACGATCTCCTTGGACTAGGCTATCTGTTGCTCGAACGACCTAGCTTCGACAAGTTTGCAGGAGCAGTATATAGCATAGCCTTCGACGCTTGGAACCCTGATGGAAAAATAAATCAGATCGGAACCGTACACCAGCTTGGCCAAAACTTCTCCAAGGCTTTCGAGATAACCTTCGAGGATAGGGAGGGAAAACAAGCGCTTGTATACACCACCTGTTATGGAATGGGGATTGGAAGAGTCCTCGCTGCGATTATATCGCAGCATGGAGACGACCATGGATTAGTCCTCCCCCCAATCATAGCACCTAAGCAGATAGTGATCATACCTGTCACGTATAAGGGTCATGAGGAAGCTGTTAACAAATATGCTAAAAACGTATTGAAGCTTCTATACGAGGCGGGCTTTAGAGTAGTTCTCGATGATAGTGATTTGAGACCAGGAGAGAAGTATTATAAATGGGAGATGTTCGGTGTCCCCCTCAGGATAGAAGTCGGACCGAAAGAAGTTGATACAAAGGATGTAACCCTTGTTCGAAGAGACTCAATGGCTCGAAGCAAGGTTTCCATCGGCGAATTAGTTGAAGCGGTGAACCGTCTCTTCCATGAAATCTACGAGAATATCAAAGATATGAGTTGGAAGCGGTTGAACGAGTTAATCGTCTACTCTGAAAGCCTAGAAGAATTGAAATCCCTTATGGAAAAGAGAAAAATCGGGAAGATAAACTGGTGTGGAGATCCAGACTGCGCTTTCAAAATCAAAGACAGCGTGGTAGGCGAGATAAGAGGAAGCCTCTGGAATAAATTCGAGGAGACTAAGGGTCCATGCATAGTTTGCGGTCAGCCAGCAAAAAAGGTTGTCTACGTTTCTCGAACCATTTGAGGCTGATAAATCTAAGGTAGCTCAAGTTTAACGGTATACTCTATGCGGAAAGGTTTAACGCTATCGGAGGATTAAAGAGCTGGATCAAATCTACAAGCCTGATGAAGATTCTTTTCTGCTTCTCAAATATGTTGAGAGGCTTGTTGCAGGGTCGGTCTTGGATATGGGAACCGGCTCCGGTATACAAGCCATAGCCGCCGCTAGAAAGAGAGAGGTTCATGAGGTTACAGCTGTCGACATAAACCCAAATGCTATCGAAGAGGCTTTCAAGCGGTCGAAGCTGGAGGGCGTTTCAGGAAAAATAGAGTTCAAGGTTTCCAATCTTTTCGATGGTTTAGGTTGCAGGAAATTTGACTGGATCGTCTTCAATCCTCCTTATCTTCCATCAGAGGGGACGGTGGATGAAACCTCATGGGTTGGAGGCGAATATGGATGCGAGTTGCTCCTCCGTTTCTTAGACGAAGCTTCCAAATATCTAAACCCGGATGGAAGAATTTTACTAGTATATTCATCGCTCTCAGGGATGGATTTAGCGAAAATTAGAAAGAGGTATACGGTCACACTTCTCGAAGAGAAACCCTTATTCTTCGAGTCTCTCTATTGTATTATGCTTACTCCGATCAACCCATCTTCAGACCTAACAAAAATCCTGTGATGAAGGTTAAACCGAAAGGCAGGTGAGCGATTATCTCTGCGACCACCGCTTGTAGTCCACTAGCTTTCCCAACCAACCCTTCAGCCCACTCAGTTAATGCAGAGTAGTCTACAGATATTATCCCTTTATAAGCGAAATACTCGAAAACTAGGAATCCTATGCCGAGCAAGATGACCAGTAGCTTCGCTACCTTCTTAATAGCATAACCAACTACGAATCCTCCGATACCTCCTATACTCATCTCTGCGGCTATAGGAGCTAATATATCGCTTGACGACATTCTAAATAATAATCCCCCCAACTTATAATAATTGGTTTAGCTAACTTCCAGTGATTACCGTGCCTACCTTCCCCTCAAGGGCTTCTAATCCTTTATCAAGTGAAGTTATTATCGCTTTTTCTCCGCCATGCTCAACGAATCTTATGCAAGCCTCCACTTTAGGACCCATGCTACCGGGAGGGAAATGCCCTTCTTTAAGGTACGCTCTAGCCATAAAAGACCTAAGCTCTCTAAGATTTTTCTCATCGGGTTTTCCTAGATTAAGTTTAACGCAATCGACGTCTGTAAGAATCAAGAAGATGTCTGCCTCAACTGCTTCCGCTAAAACCTCTCCAGCTTTATCCTTATCTATTACAGCGTCAACTCCTCTTAAATCCCCATTCTCATCCAAGACCACGGGTATTCCACCGCCACCGGAGGCGATCACGATGGATCCAAGATCTACAAGATGCTTCACAATCTTGCCTTCCACAATGTCAAGTGGTTCTGGAGATGGCACAACACGCCTCCATGGACGTTCGTCATGATTCCTTACTTTACGAATGGTCCAACCCTTCTCAGCGATGAGCTTTTCAGCTTCCTCCTCCGTATAGAATGGACCTACAGGTTTATGAGGATCCAAAAAATCTGGATCGTTTTTGTCCACTAGGACTTGGGTGATGATCGTAACAACATTCTTATTCAGACCTCTAAGTTGATTCCTGAGACTCTGCTGGATCATATAGCCAATCTGTCCTTGAGTCATGGCTCCTAGGATCACTAAGGGTTGTGGTGGGACTATCTCCTTAGACTGTTCCTGCTGGATAGCAAGGTTTCCTACTTGTGGACCGTTACCATGTGTTACTACGATGTCATAACCTTTGCGAACAATCGACGCTATCTGCGCGCATGCGGTATCCACATTCCTAAGCTGCTCCTCTACTGTTCCCTCTTCTTCAGGCTGCTTAATGGCATTCCCTCCAAGCGCTATTACCACTCGTTTACCCATAACCAACACTCCAAGATTAGAAGGAAATAACATTCTAACTCTTGACTTAAAACATTTCTGATTATCAACTCTATTCAAAGCTTTCTAATGTTGATGATGACTGAAAGAGCATACTATAAGTTTTTATCATCCACGTTTTCAAACATCTTGAAGTGGAGAAAGAAGAGCATTTGATCTGCCTCGGAATAGAATCAACAGCCGATAATCTAGGGGTAGGTATAGTATCCTCAGATGGCAGGATACTCGCTAACGAGGTTGAAGTACACGTACCGAAGACTGGAGGAATACATCCGAGAGAAGCTGCCCAGCATCATTCTGCAGAGTTTGGGAGGGTTCTCGAAAAAGCTTTGAAAGCCGCAAAAATAAGATCGAAAGATATTGATCTCATCTCATTTTCGCAAGGTCCCGGGTTAGGCCCATGTCTTCGAACAGGTGCCACAGCAGCCCGCGCGTTAGCTGTATACCTAAATATTCCTCTCGTAGGCGTCAACCATTGCATTGCACATGTCGAAATAGGTCGCTTAATGTCAAGTGCAAAGGATCCCTTAACCCTATATGTTTCTGGCGGGAATACTTTAATCACGGCGTACGAGTCAGGTAGATACAGAATCTTTGGAGAAACCCTTGATATAGCAGTCGGTAATTGCCTCGATACATTCGCTCGAGAAGCAGGGCTTCCCTATCCTGGGGGTCCTGCTGTTGAAACTATCGCAGCTAAAGGTAACCAGCTTCTCCCTCTACCATATATCGTGAAGGGAATGGATCTAAGCTTTAGCGGATTGTTAACTGCAGCAATACTGAAGTTGAATGAGGGTCAATGTAGGCTTGAGGATCTCTGTTTCAGCCTCCAGGAAGTGGCCTTCGCTATGCTAGGAGAAGTGACTGAGAGGGCTCTGGCTCATACAAAGAAGCATGAGCTCCTCCTAACGGGAGGAGTAGCGGCTAATAAGCGACTACGTTCCGTAATACAACTTATAGCCGAGGAGCATGGCGCTGCTTCGAAATTTGTACCCCAAAAATTCGCTACAGATAATGGAGCAATGATAGCATGGACTGGGATCCTGGCTTATGTGAGCGGTTTAAGAACGGATGTAGAGACGAGTTATATCGACAGCCATTGGAGAATGGATGAGGTGGAGGTGCCTTGGAGAAGCTCGAATTGATCGCTAAAGGGGCTGAAGCTGACATCTGGCGCGACATAGACTGGAACGGTAAAGATGTTCTAATCAAAAGGAGAGTGAGGAAACTGTATCGACATGAGGATTTGGATAACCAGCTGAGAAGTTATAGAACTATTCATGAGGCCCTGATAATGCACAGGGCGAAACGTGCTGGAGTACCTACCCCGGTAGTATATCAGGTAATCCCTGAAGAGGCTGTTATCGTCATGGAACATATTAATGGAGAGAAGATACGAGATGTCATCAACTTTGTTGAGAATGAGAAACGAAAAGAGATCTTCAGGATAATCGGGGTTCAAACGGGTAGACTTCATAAGGCTGGCATAATCCATGGGGATTTGACCACATCAAATATGATAAAGGAGAAGACACTCATCTTCTTCATAGATTTTGGACTGGCCGAACTCTCTTCCGAAGATGAGAAGAGGGGGGTAGACTTGCATTTGATGAGGAGAATGCTCATCAGCACTCACTATATGCTCGAGGAAGAGCTCTTTAAAGCCTTTGAGGATGGTTATAGATCCATCTTAGGGGGAGATGCTGAGGCTGTGTTTAAAAAAATGAAGGAGATTGAAAAGAGGGGAAGATATGTCGAAAGAGAGGATACTATGGATGGCGACGCGTAACAAGAACAAATACTCTGAAGCTAAGAATATTCTCTCCTCTATGGGAGTAACCCTAAAAATCCTTGAGGTTAATAGAGTAGAAGTACAGGCAGACGATCTTAAAGAGATAGCTTCCTACAGTTTGAGAAATCTCGAATCCGAATCTAGACCTATAATCGTCGAAGATGCCGGCTTATTCATCGATGGTTTAAATGGCTTCCCTGGGCCTTACTCTTCGTATGTTCTAAGGACGATAGGTCTGGAGGGAGTTTTAAAGTTGATGAAAAATGTTGAAAATAGGGAGGCAAAATTCAAAAGCGCTGTAGCCTACAAGTTTCGTGACCAATCAACCTGCTTTTTAGGAGTAGTAGAAGGCGAAATTTCGACTGAGATACGAGGGTCTCAAGGCTTCGGTTATGATCCCATCTTCATCCCTGGAGAAGGTGGCGGCAGAACCTTTGGTGAAATGTCTCCCGAAGAGAAGAATGCTCTATCTCACCGGGCGAGAGCTTTCAGAAAACTTGGGGAATGGCTTTTAACTAGGAACTAAACCTTTTTAAATCTGGGAATTAATATTCGAAAAGTCCTCAGGATTGGATGATTCGAATGGTTGGCAAAATGGCTCTGATGAGGGGTAGATCACGCTCAACTAGACCAGTATCTAAAAGACCTCCTAGCTGGATAGTTTATCAACCTGATGAAGTTAAGGCTCTCGTAATAAATCTTCATAGGCAAGGCAGGCCTCCGAGCGAGATAGGAGGTATCCTCCGCGACGAGTATAATGTTCCGTTAGTGAAACCGTTAGTAGGTAAAGGGATCGTCAAAATACTCAGGGAGGCTCAGGTTGCTCCAAGTATACCTGAGGATCTCTACAACCTCATGGTGAAAGCGAATAGGATACGACGCCATCTCGAGAGGAATCCTAAAGATCTAAATAATAAGAGAGGTTTGCAAATAGCTGAATCTAAAATCTACAGCCTTACAAGATACTATAAACGTATGAAGATTCTCCCTCAAGATTGGCGATACAGGTCTGAGATGATCACTGTATGAGATGATAGATGGACACGGAAATCGAATTTTTCAATACAGTTAAGATCGCCGCTGAAAAACTAGTTGAGAGTTTAGTTGACCATAAATCTATACGTTTGATAATCCACAGCGATGCTGATGGCATAGCTGCAGGCGCGATCCTCGCTCGTGCTCTTTCAAGACTCGAAATCGGATTTAAAGTCTCATGTGTTAACCGCATTGATGAATCTCTTATAGGGTCGATCATAGGAGATGAATGCTCTCTCATAATCTTCTCTGACATAGGTAGCGGGTATCTAGACGTATTAAAAGACCGTATGAAAGAGAAAGAGGTTATTGTGCTTGATCATCATGTCTATGTTGAAGCTAACTCAGATAATATTTTGCACGTAAACCCTATGATACAGGGGTTAGACGCTTCAAAAGGCGTAAGCGGGGCAGGGATATCCTATTTCTTCTCGAAAGAGGTTGATAAGAAGAATATTGACTTAAGCCCTCTTGGAATAGTCGGAGCCTTGGCAGACCAGCAAGATAAGGGAGAGAAAAAAAATCTTCTAGGATTGAATTGTATAATAGAGTCAGATGCTAAAAATTCAGGGTTATTGGAGACTAGCATCGGTCTTCTCTTCTACGGCTATGAGACCCGCCCTATTGCAAAAGCTATAGCCTACACCACTAACCCTTTCATCCCTGGTTTAAGCGGTAGAGAGGATAAATGTTTAGCATTTCTTAAAGAGATCGGAGTAGAACTAAAGAGCGAAGGACGATGGAGGGCGGTTAGAGATCTAAGCGAAGAAGAAAAGCGTAAAGTCTTCTCAGCCTTGTCGAAACACATGGTCTTCGAAGGGTTCGACCCGAAGACGGTGCACGAGCTCGTCGGGACAGTCTATACTTTTACGAGAGAAGATCCGTGGACTCCTATGAGGGACGGACGAGAATACGCATCGCTGCTCAATGCCTGTGCAAGAATGGATCGACCGAGTGTGGGTTTAGCAATAGGTTTAGGAGACAGGAATACCGCGTTCAATGAAGGAGAAGCTATCTTAGATGATTATCGGAAAAAAGTCTCAGAATATCTTGACTGGGTTCGAACAAATGGGAACATTGTCGAGTTAGAGAACGTCTACCTTCTTAGAGGAGACCAAAAAATAAACGATCGGATCATCGGAGTTGTAGCGTCAATCCTATTATCTACAGGAGCACTTAAAAAGCAGATGCCCTTGATAGCCATCGCGAAATCTGATGGAAGATTGTTGAAGATATCTGGACGCGCTACTGAGGAATTGGCGCATATGGAAGTGGACCTAGGTTCAGTTATGATGAAGGCAGCTATGAATGTCAATGGTAGAGGGGGAGGGCACGACATAGCTGCGGGTGCTTACATCCCTGAATCAAGTGAGGAAGAGTTTCTCAGGATGATAGATGAATTTGTCGGAGACCAGAGAAAAATTGGAGTTCATAGTGGAGATAAAGATTAACTATCCTGATAAGGCTTCAGCCGAGTCTATTTTAAAGGCCATCTCGCCTGACAATCGTTCTGCTCCACCTGGCATAGAAATAAAGTCCGAAGTCTCAAAGAATGCGGTGAAGTTGTCTATTTCCTGCGTTAAGGGGCTAGGAAGCTTAATTTCTACAATTGATGATCTTCTCTCATGTATACAAATAGCTGAAAAAGCTTTAAAAGGGATAATAAATTAGCATAAATAGATAAATTTAGCTAGTTAGGTTCTCTATAATAGTTGTAGCGCGGATCACAGACCTTAACCGAGCGTCCCCGGTGCGGCAACATCGGCCGATCGATCCTAAGCACCGCGCGACTGCTTATAGGATCTTGTCGCCTTGCCTGTGCTCGTAAACATGAGATTCGCTCAGGCTAACCCGAGTAGTTCATCTTCCTTCAGCTTCCTTTCGGAGACTTCAGTCCGATGAGTCTCATGTCACGATTTTATCCGCGCTACACCTATTATAAAGTATTGAGAAGTATTTTATCTTTCTGTTTAATGGAAACAATAATACTCTTTACTATGAATAGAACCTCAATAGATTTTTTGATATAAAATAGTTAATAATGTCGCAATAATACATGACTAAAAATTTTTTTTACTCTAGAGATTTAAATGGGGTTTTAAAATTAGGCTCTTCAGTTTATATCCATCAATAGTATTTACCATGAAAATGCCGTCTATCTTCGTACTTCTTCTTCTAATCAAGCTTCGCAGATAGTCTCTTAGATACTCGTGTCCTTTGAAAACGGTTTTAGCTTGGTGACCATCAACGCTGGTTATCTGAAAGTAGAGTTTCAAATACTCTTGAGAGAAGTCCCCAGTTATTTGAGAGAGAGTCGTCTCTAGGACCCTCCCAACGATTTTGTTAGGATCCTCAGCAGGGGTCTCTCCTAATTTTGATTCCCCAAAGTAACGAGGAAGCTGCGCTTCAAACCACTCTTTCTGTCTCCACTTGTCTTTTACAGCTCTTGACAAAGCTCTTTTAAACCTCAATAGATTTTTTGATATAAAATAGTTAATAATGTCGCAATAATACATGACTAAAAATTTTTTTACTCTAGAGATTTAAATGGGGTTTTAAAATTAGGCTTATATTTCAAAAACTGTGGTTGAATCCTGAGAAATCTCAGAAAGATATAAATTTTGGACAATCAATTTCAAGTCATCAAACTATCGGGGTTTAAAAGAGCTTTGTCAAGAGCTGTAAAAGACAAGTGGAGACAGAAAGAGTGGTTTGAAGCGCAGCTTCCTCGTTACTTTGGGGAATCAAAATTAGGAGAGACCCCTGCTGAGGATCCTAACAAAATCGTTGGGAGGGTCCTAGAGACGACTCTCTCTCAAATAACTGGGGACTTCTCTCAAGAGTATTTGAAACTCTACTTTCAGATAACCAGCGTTGATGGTCACCAAGCTAAAACCGTTTTCAAAGGACACGAGTATCTAAGAGACTATCTGCGAAGCTTGATTAGAAGAAGAAGTACGAAGATAGACGGCATTTTCATGGTAAATACTATTGATGGATATAAACTGAAGATCATTGTCGTGGCTCTGAGCCAGAAAAGGATCAAAACTTCTCAAGAGAAAAAGATTAGAAGCATCATGAAAAACATTGTTGAATCGAAAGCCAAGGTTTTAACCTTCGAGCAAATGGTTCACGAAATCGTTCTAGGTAAACTCGCATCAGATATTTATAATGAGGCAAGAAAGATCACGAATTTGAGACATGTCGGTGTAAGAAAGTCTGAACTATTGGCAATGCCAAATTAATAAATCATGCTTATCTTCTCCCTATCCAAAACAGAGAATATGCACTACGAAATTGTATCATTTTAAACTCGTTAAGAGTTCTTATACATGCGGGCTTTATGATGATAAATATAACTAACAATTATAATATTGAATATTTGAGCCAATATATTTAGAAGATCTCGATTTTCACGATGAGTGTTAAGGTGAATTACAAGTGGGGTCAAAGCTCTTCGGGTCCTCAGGCATCAGAGGCGTTGTAAATCTTGAAATAACTCCTTTACTGGCTATGCAAGCTGGATCAGCTTTAGCGTCAATATACAAAGGCGGATTATTCACTGTTGGGAGGGATTCAAGGTTGACTGGGAGGATGCTCCAATCCGGATTAATCTCTGGATTAATCTCTTGCGGTGCTCATGTTAAAACCCTTGGAGTGGTGCCAACTCCAACTGTAGCGTATCTTACAAGGGTTCTTGGTGGCTCGTCTGGGGTAAGTATAACTGCCTCTCATAATCCTGCAGAATATAACGGGTTAAAATTCTTTGACTCCTCCGGGATGTCGTACACAGAGGATAAACAATGTGATGTCGAGAGAATCATGTTGAAAAGCCAGTTTTCCCTTAAAGGCTTTAATGAGATAGGCGACGCTGAGGAGGTTCATCTCGAACAACTCTATATCGACTCCATCTTGTCTTCGATAAACATACGTAAAAAATTAAGCATAATCTGCGAGATCTTCAACGGTGCTACTGGGGTTGTCCTCCCTAAGCTCTTGAAACTCGCAGGGTACGATTATAGACTATTAAATTGCCAACCTGATGGAAGGTTCATGTCAGGTAGTCCTGAACCAACTCGGGAAAATCTTCAGAGGCTCGCCGCCCTTGTTAAAGAGAAAGGAGCTGATTTAGGTTTCGGTTTTGATGGAGATGGGGATCGAATGGTGGTAGTTGATGAGAGAGGAGCTATACCTTCTCCCGATAGGGTGCTCGCTGCATATGCCAGACATGTGGTTGAGAAAGCCGGGGGTGGAATCATCGTAACTCACGTAGGGGCTTCAATGTGCGTAGACGAAGTAGTCAACAAGGCTGGAGGAAAAACCTTAAGAACAAAAGTGGGAGACGTCAGTATAGCAGAGTCGATTAAAAAGAATGGGGCCCTCTTCGGAGGCGAGCCTGTCGGAGCGTGGATCCATCCTAGTGTTCACATGTGTCCTGATGGTCTACTCTCCGCTTTTAAGTTGATAGAAGCCTTAGAAGAGGAAGGAGGAACATTGTCAAAATTCCTAGAAGGAGTTCCTCAATATTATCTATTAGAAGAGAAGATTGACTGCCAAAACAGATTGAAGTCTTCTGTATCAACATGGATATCGCAAAATCATCGGAAGTTTATTAGCGAGGATGTAGAAATAAACCTGATAGACGGGATACGTTTAGATCTAGAGAAGGGATGGATACTTATTAGGCCTTCGGGCACCGAACCAGTTATCAGAGCCACAGTCGAAGCTCATGATTTAAGCGAAGCTGAGAGGCTTCTTGAGATAGGAAGAAGACTTATACATACTGCGTTAGAGGTTCAATAAATGAAGGCAGTTATTCTCGCAGCAGGGAAGGGGATTCGGTTCAAACCCTTCTCTCTAACGAAGCCTAAGCCTATGATCCCGATTGGCGGGAAGCCACTATTAGAGTGGATTCTAATTAGGCTTAGAGAAGCAGGCGTAAATGAAGTTTTGATAGTTACACACTATTTGGAGGATCTTATAAGAGAATATTTTAGAGATGGAGAAAAACTCGGTATAAAAATAGAATACTCTAGACAGGAGGCTCTGAAAGGGACTGCTGATGCGTTTGCTTTGATGGAGCCTTTTTCGCATGATGAAGAGTTCATCGGTTTATACGGAGACTGCTATCTATCAGAGAGGACGATAGAGACTGTGATGAGGAACCATGAAGAGGGTTCAGCGACTCTAACTATCTTAGAGATGGATGACCCCTCTAATTACGGTGTAGTCAAACTTCGAGGAGACGTAGTTACAGGGATCGTTGAAAAACCTGGAATCTGTAATCTCGACGTAGTTACAGGGATCGTTGAAAAACCTGGAATCGGGGAATCTGCTAGTCACTATGCGAACGTTGGACTATACATCTTTCCTCCCGAGATTTTCCGCTGGATCAGGGATACTAAACCTTCTAAGAGGGGGGAATACGAGATTACAGATTCCATTGAACTGATGGTGAAAAATGATTCAACTGTTCGCGCGGTTAAAATAACAGACGATATGTGGATCGATGTCGGTTTACCTTGGAATTTGCTCGATGCCAACATGCGAGCCTTAACCTCAATGAAAAGCGTAGTTGAAGGAGAGGTAGAAGAAGGCGCACATCTATCGGGCATGGTTAAAGTTGAGAGAGGTTCCAGGATCAGGTCGGGGGCATATATTGAGGGTCCAGTCTTCATAGGAAAAGACTGTGATATTGGTCCAAATTGCTATATACGCCCACATACGAGTATAGGTGCGAAAGTTAGAATAGGAAATGCTTGTGAGATAAAGAATAGTATAATAATGGATGGGACAAATATTTCACACCTCTCTTATATCGGAGACAGTGTAATAGGTGAACGGTGTAATCTTGGGGCTGGCACGATCACCGCAAACCTTAGATTCGATAAGAAGACTGTGAAGGTTGAAATAGAGGGGAGGATTCTTGACTCTAAAAAAGGCAAGCTTGGGGCTTTTATAGGAGACGAAGCTCAGACAGGCGTAAACGTGAGTATTATGCCAGGAGTCAAGATAGGGTACAAATCCTGGATCGCTCCAGGGGTCACCGTCTATGGGAGTGTTCCTGAAAACACGTTTCTAAAAACCTCTTAAAGAAATGGATGATTGATTCAATAAGTTTATCTTTTTTTATTCTAATTTTTGGATGGAATACGGATGGAAAAAGAACGCTTCAAAAAATTATTCCCCCATCTATATAAGGAGGTTGAAGGGGGAGTCGCTTACATATCTTTATCGAGTGCTAAAAGCAGATCCGAAGTCAAAATAATTGAGTCGGGGAGCGCATGGTCAGGATACGAACCCGATGTCATAGATTTCATTAGAAGATGTAAGACTATCGAACAGGCTGAAGAGATCATCACTTACATGGAGAATAGAAATGAGATCACTCATCAGAGAGCTAAAGAGCTTAGAATACAGTTACATAAAGATGGTCTCAGAAGCTTTGGTTCGCATAAGAGAGAAGGTTTCTATTATCGAGAAATACCCGGTTCTTCAGAAAGTGTTTAAACTCCTTTTCTACTATCATCTACCTGCTGATGATGATTGACCCGTCTAGTAGGGCTAGTTGGGAAAGCTAACGTAGGTAAGAGCACTTTTTTTGCGGCTGCAACTATGAAGTCCGTTGAGATCGCGGGCTTTCCATTCACGACAATAAAAGCTAATAGAGGAGTAGCCTATGTTAGCGCTAAATGTGTATGCCAAGAGTTAGGTGTTAAAGATCAGCCTGTAAACTCGGCTTGCATCGATGGTGTCAGACTTATCCCTGTTGAGGTTGTGGATTGTCCTGGATTGATACGGGGGGCCCATCAAGGTAAGGGTCTAGGAAATCAGTTCCTCGACGAAGTTAGGCGGGCAGATGCTCTTATAATTTTATGTGATGCTGCTGGCGCTACCGATGAGAATGGTCAACCTGTAGCTAGTGGCACCTTTGATCCCGTAGATGATGTCCAGATGTTTGAATCTGAATTCACTTTATGGCTCTTAGGCATAATTAAGAAAGACTGGGATAAAATTGTGAGAACCGCTGAGGCTGCTAGAGAAGAAGTTGGGAAATATTTAGAGGAAAAAGTTACTGGTTTAGGCATCAACAGGATGCATATCTCCATCGCCATAGAGAAAACTGGTCTAGATCCGTACAAGGTGAGGAGCTGGTCTTCCGAAGATTTAAATCGATTCGTATCTGAACTGAAGAAAGCTTCTAAACCCTTCATCGTTGCGGCTAACAAGGCGGATAAAGAGCCTGCTGAAGATAATATAAAACGTTTAAGAGAATTTGGCTATAATGTTGTTCCCACATGCGCTGAAGCAGAGCTAGCGTTAAGAAAGGCTGCAGCTTCAGGTATAATCAAGTATACCCCTGGAGATGCTGACTTCGAGGTCATCGCTACAACTCTCTCAGAGACTCAGAGGAAGGCTTTAGAATTTATTAGGGGGAAGGTATTCAAGCGCTGGGGCGGTACTGGTGTCCAAAAAGCGATAAACGCTGCCTTCTACCAACTTTTGGATGCTATAAACGTCTATCCTGTAGAAGATGCTGAGAAACTAACAGACCACTGGGGGAGGGTTCTGCCTGACTGCTACCTTGTTCCTAAAGGGACTACTGCAAAGCAGTTTGCAGGTCTCATCCACTCAGATCTTGCTGAGGGGTTCATCTATGCCATCGATGCGAAGACGAAGAGAAAGCTCGGGGAGGATTATGTTCTTAAAAACAACGATGTCATCCAAATAGTGTCGGCGAAGGGGAGAAAATAACGGGGTTTCTCAGTTTCCAGGGTGCGTCAGGTTCAATAGACTGCGTAAGACATTCGTTGACTAGTATTCCTTATATTCCTTTAAAAGTTTAAGAGTAGTTGGGTATCGTTATGCAACTTAAGTCTCATTCATGTTTAGGAAGGGTTCTTGTTTGCGATTCTATTCATGATGAAGGTATCAGAATCTTAGAGGATTCAGGCTTTAAAGTCGATTTTAAGCCTTTAATAAAGGCTGAGGAGCTTATAAGTGAAGTTTCCAAATATGATGCACTGGTGGTTCGAAGTAGAACGAGGGTCACTAAGCCAATACTAGAGGCTGGCGAAAACCTTAAAGTTGTTGCTAGAGCCGGCGTAGGCTTAGATAATATAGATGTGGAGGCCGCAACCAAGCGGGGTATTATCGTTATAAACTCGCCTGAGGCTCCATCGAACGCTGTAGCTGAACTCGTTATCGGTTTGATGCTGTCTCTCGCTAGGAAGATACCTGAAGCTGATGCCAGTGTTAAACAGGGTGAGTGGATCAAGAATAGGCTCACAGGGTTCGAGTTGAAGAATAAAATTCTAGGCATAATAGGGTTCGGAAAAATAGGCTACCTAGTCGCTAAAAAGGCTAAGGCTTTTGACATGAGGGTTCTAATTCATGACGTTATTATAGAAGAATTAATGAATCAGGTCAGAGAGGTTGGTGGTGAGGCAGTATCCTTCGAGGAGGTTTTATCAATCTCAGACTTCGTAACACTCCATATACCTCTAACTCCTGATACGAGGTATCTTATAGGGGAAAAGGAGTTTGGCAAAATGAAAGGTAGCGCGTATCTCATCAACACTTCACGCGGAGCTATAGTGGATGAAGCGGCTTTAGTCAAAGCCTTAAAGGCAGGGAAGATCGCTGGGGCAGCACTAGACGTTTATGAAGAGGAGCCGCCTAAAAGAAAAGAGTTGACAGAATTGAAGAATGTGATCTGCACTCCTCACATCGGGGCTGAAACCGTCGAGGCGCAGAGGGCTAACTCAGTTATCGTTGCTGAGAAGTTAATTAAATTATTTAAAAAAGGCTAGAGGTCGTCGTAATAGTCTTCGATCCTGTTCGAAAAATAGTACTGTACGAGAAATCTAATATATCTTTGCAAGTATTTGCCGTAAGACCATTTTCTAAGCCTCCTTGGAGATGTCCAGATCGTTATCTTTGGAGTAACTATATACTTGCCAAGCCTTCTTATCCTAAGGGATAAGTCTAGGTCTTCGCATGCGTTGAGGTCTTCTCGGAAACCGCCTACCTTTATGAAACTGTTTTTTCGATAGGAGTGGCAGGAGAAGTAACTCAACTCGTGTAAGCCTATCCTATTGGAGAATCTGGCTAGAATGTTATTCATCTCGTACATTATGTTTTCTATGCTATTACCTTGGAACGGCAGGATCCTGCACGCTATACCTACAATGCTAGGTGTTTCATAATAATCGTTCAATAATCCAAGACAATTAGGCTCTAAAATCATGTCAGCATCCAAGAAGAGAAGAATGTCTCCCTCCGCAACATCCGATCCTCTGTTCTTAGCTATGCTGACATCATGTGGTTTAGTCTTTTCTACTTTTATGACCTGAAATCCATACAGCTCCGCTATCTCTCTAGTTCTGTCCTTGCTTCCCCCGTCAACGATTACAACTTCAAAATTTTTATACGTCTGGTTTATGATGGATTGAAGGCATATTCCTAAATTCTTCTCCTCATTTAGTGTGGGGATGATGATGGAAAACCTGTTAATCATTTGGAATTTACCTCAAATTTTCTTGTCTTATCCACTCTCCACAATAATTCATCAACATATTTTTGCAGCCTCAATAGGCTAGTGCTAATCCTTCGAATCGTATATGTTTAGAAAACGTATAAACTCAATATTTGAAATTTACCTTAAAAGTAAGAAAATTTATGATACTAATTCTTGTGAATCTTTTCGAGCTAATCTCTTGCTTTCGACATCCAGCCAACTGCTTTATCACTTCTAATCGAAGGGCTGTGGGGATCGACCATGATGATCTCAAACCATTTAGATCTCCCATCCTCCCAAACCCAATATGAGTTGAGGACTTCAAGGTTTGGGAACTTTCTGGCGGCTCTCTCCTCAGCGATCAGTCTCAAGCTTTTTGAAGGAGTATATTTCACAACCCCCATACGCTTCTGGCTTCTGCCCATTTTAGGTCTAATTTTTCTGCTTCCTCCGCGCCTAACCCTAACCCTCACAATCACAAAGCCTTTTTTATCCTTATAGCCGAGTCTACGTGCCCTGTCAATGCGTGTAGGTTTCTCAATCCTCACTACTGTAGGCTGGTCTCGCCATCGAACTACCCTTTTTCGCATCAAGTTTTGTAAGTAGTCCTCCTTTGGTCTCCTCCAGAGCTTTGCCATCTGCCTATACAACGCGGGTGTGCACCTCTAAAGCTAACGGAATGAGTCTAAGTTGGTATTAATAAAGTTTGGGTTATTAGTTACATAAGTGAAAAGGCTATAAACAATGGCAAGAAGACGTTCGCAACTAGCCCCATCACGGTGATCAAGGTGTTAAGTGAAGGGCCTGCGGTATCCTTGAATGGGTCTCCTACAGTATCCCCGACTACAGCCGCCTTGTGCGCCTCCGAGCCTTTCCCTCCTAAAGCCCCCTCCTCTATATATTTTTTAGCGTTATCCCAAAGTGCTCCCGCGTTTGACATTAGGAGGGCGAAGACTAATCCTGAAAAGATTGCGCCTGATAGATATCCCCCAAGGGCTTTTATGCCGAAGACTAACCCGACGAGCAGTGTCGTTGTTATGGCGACGATACTTGCTGGCATGAGTTCTCTCAGTGCGCCTTTAGTAGCTATATCTACGCATCGAGCATAATCCGGTTTAACACCTTCTCTCCCCTCTCTAAGCCCAGATATCTCCCGGAACTGTCTTCTAACCTCTTCAATCATCTTGAAAGCGTTCTTACCGACGCCGAGCATCACTTGTGCAGAGAATATTGCAGGTATGGCGAGTCCTATTAGAGCACCGACTAATACTAGAGGATCCATCAAATCAAACATAATTGTTGTTCCA
Organism: Candidatus Bathyarchaeota archaeon; assembly: GCA_018396695.1. Taxonomy (GTDB): domain Archaea; phylum Thermoproteota; class Bathyarchaeia; order TCS64; family TCS64; genus JAGTQU01. The sequence goes on from JAGTQU010000006.1 coordinate 55,946, forward strand.
AGCTTTTCTTCTGCAACCTCTTTAAACGCCGCTAGAATAGAGATCACGGTTAAACCGGCGGCTCCTATAGCGAATCCCTTCGTGATAGCCTTTGAAGTATTGCCGGCGGCGTCAAGTTTGTCGAGAATATCTATCATCTCTAGCTCCAAAGAGGATTGCTCAGCTATACCTTTAGCATTGTCTCCTATAGGTCCAAATGAGTCGTTGGTTACGACCATACCGACTATGGAGAGCATTCCAAAGGCTGCTGCACCAACGCCGTAGACACCATATTCTGGACCGATTGAGCTGCATAAGTTATACGAAACGAGTGCTGCTAATCCTATGCCTATTAAAGGTGGGAAAACGCTCAGTAGCCCATAGGAATAGCCGGTGATTATGTTTATGGCGGTTCCAGTGACGGAGGCTTCAGCGGTTTTTCTTGCTGGAGTCCTGTTTATTGAAGTAAAGTAGTCTGAGGTCACTCCAATCACAATCCCTACTAGAAGACCCGTAGTTGAAGCCCCCCAAATCCTGTAATCATATTTTAGAAGGTAAGAGCTGATTAAGGTTAAAGAGGCGTATATGGCGCATGTGAGGTAAGTCCCTCTGTTCAAAATTTTTCCTGGATCACTCGTTTCACCAACCTTCACAGATAAAGCTCCAATTATTGCAGCGAAGCATCCTACTCCGGCGAAGACTAAAGATAGACTTTTAAGTTGGCCTCCAAACACGCTTCCCAGGACTATGGTAGCCATCAAACTTGCGACGTATGAGTCGAATAGGTCGGCACCCATGCCTGCAACATCGCCTACATTGTCTCCGACATTATCGGCTACTACGGCAGGGTTTCTAGGATCATCTTCAGGAAGATCCATTTCAACTTTTCCGACCAAGTCGGCTCCAATGTCGGCCGTTTTAGTGTAGATTCCTCCGCCCGCCTTTGCGAAGAGTGCCATTGCGCTAGCTCCAAAACTGAAGCCTGTGATCATGCTCGCATCTCCTGTCAGAAGATAGATGATACTTACTCCGAGTAAAGCGAGCCCTACGACGCTTAGTCCCATAACCGCTCCACCTCGGAAGGCGATCTGGAATGATTTCGCCAAGCCTTTTCTAGCGGCATTAGCTGATCGAAGATTCGCATCTGTAGCTACATCCATGCCTAGATACCCAGCTAAGGCGGAGCAGAATGATCCAAAAAGGTAGGCTAAGGTCAACTTAATGTTGTTTAGTGGAGTCTGGCTAGACCAGATGGGTTGAGGGAGAAATATTAATAGGAGTATAGATATGGCAGCAACAAAGATTAGGAGGGTCCTGTACATTCTATTTAGGAAGGCTTTCGCTCCTTCCTTTATCGCTTCTGCGACGAATCTCATCCTATCTGTTCCTTGTTCTTGCCTTTTTATGTATCGGTTAAAGTAGACTGCAGTCAAGACGGAGGCTACTGCAGCTATTGGCGCGATCATCCAAGACTCGATATCTCCTAACATTTAGTCAACTCCCAGTACTTAAAGCAACTAAATTATATGGCTTTTCAAGAAATGCGTCATATTCTATATATAAATTACGATTAATTTCAAGCGATCTTTAAGGTTTCAGATGCGTATTTCCGCCTTTTAATTAGTTTTCCAGGCATTATTAGGAAGGCTGTTGAAGCTCCCAGTATGGTTAGAAGTAGCAGGTAAGGATTTAGAGCGGTTACATGGAAGATTTCTTGGAGTGGTTCAAAATAGATTATTGCAAATTGCATCGCTATCGAGACGATTACTGAGAGGAAAAGCATCTTATTCTCCGAGAATCCTCTCCAACCTAACGCGAATATATGATGTGTCTCCGACCTACATTGGTATGCCAGAATAAATTCGAAGAAGACGATGGCTGTGAAAGATACGCTTCGAGCGAGGGCGATATCTTTTGTAGTTAAGTAAACCCATACGAATGGAATGAAATTCGAGACGAAGTCTACTGTTGATGAGAATATTATAAACCTCCAGAAGCGGTTTAGAAGCCCTTCCTTCGGATCTCTTGGCGGAAACTTCATGATCTCAGGATCCTTAGGGTCTATGCTCAGAGCTACTGCAGGTAATCCGTCTGTTACAAGGTTTATCCATAGTATATGAATTGGAAGGTATGGTATAGGAATCCCCATAAGCGCTGCCACTGTGACCTCCATAAACTCATCAAAGTTGGCGCTGAGCATTAGCCTTACATATTTTGTGATATTATCGTAGATGTGTCTCCCCCCTTCAACTGCTTTCACAATCGTCGCAAAATTATCGTCTTCAAGGATCATATCTGATGCTTCTTTAGTAACATCTGTCCCCTTGATACCCATGGCGACACCTATGTCAGCTACTTTCAAAGCCGGAGCATCATTTACACCATCCCCTGTCATAGCAACTATGTGTCCTCTCCTCTTCAGCGACTGAGCTATGCGCATCTTGTGCTCCGGGGAAACTCTCGCAAATACTAGAACTCCATCTATTACCTTATCCAGATACTCGTCGCTCATCTTCGCTAAATCTTCTCCAGTCAATACAGATGCAGAGGTCTCGTCATGGAGTATACCAATCTGCTTTGCTATTGCTATAGCAGTCGTTTTATGATCCCCAGTAACCATCACAGATCTTATGCCAGCTTGCCTGCAAAGCTTGATAGCAGCGCTCACTTCCTCCCTAGGTGGATCAATCATACCCACTAACCCTACAAAGATTAGATCAGATTCTATCTCCTCAACTTTATAGTCTGTAAGGTTTGAAGAAACTTTTTTGTAAGCTAATGCCAGAACCCTAAGAGCATTCTCCGCCATCTCCACCGTCTTTGAGAGGATAAGCTTCTCATCCTCTAAGTTAAGAGGTCTAACCCTTTCATCTTCATAGATTTTGGTGCATTTTGTTAACACCATCTCAGGCGCGCCTTTAACATAGGCAACATTGTCCCCTTCAGGCGTTTTATGTATAGAGCTCATCATCTTTCTGCTTGAGTCGAAAGGAATTTCATGGATCCTAGGATATTCTTTTAGCAGATCTTCACTCCATAAGCCTGCCTTCGCCGCAACGACTAGTAGAGCACCCTCAGTTGGATCTCCGAAGATGCTCCAATTGTTATTCTCTTCATGGAGATGAGCATCATTGCAAAGCGCTCCAATACTTAGTAGAAGCTTGAGTTGCCCATCTTCGATTGGGTTAAGTTCCATTCCCTGGTTTAGGAATACTCCTTCCGGCATATACCCTGAGCCAGTAACTGTAATCTCTTTTCGGTTAGCGTATATTTTCGATACAGTCATCTCATTTTTCGTCAATGTTCCGGTTTTATCAGAGCATATTACGGTGGTGCTGCCTAAGGTTTCAACGGAAGCTAGTTTCCGAATTATTGACTTCTGTTTCGCCATCCTTGATACTCCTAACGCGAGGGTTATCGTTAGTACTGCTGGCAATCCTTCAGGGATGGCCGATACTGCTAGGCTTACTGAGGTGAGGAAGAGGTCTTCAAAATCGGTTTGATGAACCAATAAGCCTAACAAGAATACAAATATTGTGAGGATTACTGAGATCGTGCCCAACTGGCGCCCCATCTTCTCCATCTTCTGCTTCATCGGAGGAGCTTCCTCTTCGATTTCTTGAACCAAACCTGCAATATTACCGAACTCTGTCCTCATTCCTGTTTCAGTAACTACCGCCTTCGCACGCCCTTCGGTTATAATAGTTCCCATGAAGAGCATATTCTTCCGATCGGTGACCACAGTATTCTCTGGAAGTTCTCCAAGTTGTTTTGAAACCGGGGTTGATTCGCCAGTTAACGCCGCCTCGTCTACTCTCAGGCTTGCAGCCTCTATTAACCTAGCATCCGCGGGCACACGGGTACCTGCATCCAAGAGAATAATGTCTCCTGGAACCAGGTTCTTCGAATCTATCTTCTGCTCTACTCCCCTTCTAAACACTATAACTTGTGGAGCAACCATGCGTTTCAGGGCTTCCAGAGCTTTCTCAGCGCGGTATTCCTGCACGAATCCTAGAATCGCATTCATAATCACGATTGCTATAATGACGTAAGTATCAGTGTAGGGTTCACCCTTCAAATGGGAGATATAAGCTGAGACGATGGCGGAGATGATTAGAATTATAACTAGAATGCTTGTAAATTGGTTTAGAAACATCTTCAACGGAGACTCTTTTTTCTCCTCCCTGATCTCGTTTAAACCATACTGGTCTAATCTATGCCGCACTTTTTCTTCGTCTAATCCGTTTTCATTCGTCCCTAGTTTTTCGAATATTTCTTTCAGGGGAATAGCGTGCCAAGATACTTTTTCCACACTCATCTCCGCCCTATCTTTAAAGATCTTCAAAAAGAGCCGTATTTGAAACTTAAAATTTTATCGATTAAAGAGTTTTACATGATTAAACCATATCCGCACGTGTGATCTCTAAATGATCTTTTTGCCTCAGATAGATAACTGGAATCTTCTCGTTTATCAATACATGTTTAAGCTCAGAGTCATTTGTTGCTACGGGGCACTCTAATTTTTTTGCTAATCTTATTATCGAGTCATCAACAGTTCTTTTCTTAAACTCCTCCACCTGCTTCAGCTCACACTTTTCAGTTAATGAAAGAGCGAAATCTATTTTCTTTACCATCGATGGTTTAGCTTTACTTCTAAGAACCCTCAACTCTTCGATAACTGTGGTGGGAACGATGCATTTTACCCGGCCTTCAAAAAGACGCTCCAATTCTTCGAAAATATCTATACCAAACTTTGAAGGAATGAATAAAAAATTAGTGTCTAAAATCACAGTTCTAACTTGCTTAGAATCGGATCCTGTCAAATTAACCACTCAAAACTCCGACGCCTATAAGCCTCCATCTTCCACTGATTCGGCGACTTATTGCAACTCTGTCGCCACGTTCTCCACAAATTGGTATCGAGAGATTAGCTTCTAGCCGATCCTTAGATATATGAGACACGACGCCTGTGGTTTTAGATGTTCCGACATTAAATAAGAGGGTCTCCCCCCTGCTTATTTCTTCTACCTTCTCCATTTCCTGGCTTCCGACGATCGTCTTGAATATACTTACATCCATAGTTAGTTCATTGAGTACTGGAGGAAGAGTCCCAGGTTTACCTATAATGCTTCCTACGAGGCCGTCCGATTTTGTGATAGAGGGATCGAGAGTGGTGCCTATGCCTACGAGGCCGCCTGGAAGCGCCTCCTCAACCGCAGCGCCTCCAGCATGCAACCCGACTATCTCGGTGAATAACTCATGCATCACCAGCTTATTTTTCTCTCTTATCGGCAACCCTGGCTTCACCTCTACTTCATCTCCAACCTTGAACTTCCCTTGGATAATCGACCCTCCTATGACTCCTCCTCGAAGGTCTTCAACTTGAGTTCCAGGCTTGTTAACGTCGAAACTTCTTAGAATATACATTCTGGGAGGTTTTGACAAGTCGCGTTCAGGGGTCTGGATGTATTTCTCCATCGCACTCAATAGAGCATCAATGTTCACCTTGTGCTGGGCTGAAACCGGAATGATAGGTGCGTTCTCAGCCACAGAGCCTTTAACAAATTTTTTAATCTCATTAAAGTTTCTTATCGAATCCTCGCGGGAGACTATATCTATCTTATTCTGAACTATCACAATCTTTTTTATCCCGATAATATCTACTGCAGCTAAATGTTCTCTCGTCTGAGGCTGAGGGCACTTCTCATCAGCGGCTATAACAAGGAGAGCCCCATCCATCACCGCTGCTCCGCTCAGCATCGTCGCCATCAAGATCTCATGGCCTGGGGAGTCAACAAAGCTGATGGCTCTTTGAAACTCTGTTTCACTCTCACATTTATCACATTTAGGGGAAGTGCAGTAACACTCTTGGTCATCGCATTTGATGCATTTGTAGATGGCTGTGTCAGCGTACCCTAGCTTTATTGTGATACCTCTCTTTAATTCTTCACTGTGGCGTGAAGCCCAGATGCCAGTAAGCGACTGCACTAGAGTTGTCTTCCCATGATCAACATGCCCTATCGTCCCTATATTTATCTCAGGCTGCTTCGGAAGCTTAACTATCTCAGATCCCTCTCCTGACTCGATTACTGTAACTGTAACGAAATAATCTTATAAACTTGAAGATTTCGAATTTAAGCTACGTATCTATTTTCCAGAGCAGGTCCGATTAATAGGTTGACAACGAAGCTTCAGCTTATTGAATATTGAAGAAGAGGTGGGTCAATTCTTTTTCTTTACTTTCAAACGATCAGCCTTTTCAACTGCTTCAACTATCTTAAAGTTTAAGAAGAGGGTCTCAGGTGTAACCGTGTTACCTCTTAAAATCTTCCTCCGTCTCTCTCCTTTCCTCTCTGGCTTATATCCTACTCCACCGCTTAGGATAGCGTATTTCTTTCCCCCTCCATGAACATCTGGTCTCATCGGGATCCCATCTTTATCACATCCTCCTGTTAATTGCAACTTCTTTCCGGGAAGGTTAGCTATTGTCCCATCGATCACTTCTCCAATACGTCTACCGATGAGTGGAGAGAGTCTACTCTCATCGACCTCAACTTTCTGAGTCTTCCCTGTCTTAGGGTCAGAGACCATTAACACAGGCATCTTTTTTCACCTACACTGCCCACATCGCATCTTTTTTCCTCTTAATCTCGATGAGTTCATCGAGGGCTTGCATATCATTCACCGTAAGCCTCATAGCAAACCTCATCTTCAGCTTTCTAGCTTGATCTTCTGGAATATCCACAAATAGGATATCCTTCTCTTTTATATGTCTACCGAATATTGGCTTAGGCATAGAAACAGCTACTTCCATCCCCTCAAAGGCTTGAGAGATAGGTTGACCAGACTCCTGGATCTGAGTTATCTTACCCAGCCTCTCTCCCTCTCTGTTCACGATGTCAACGTTCGGCGTCAACTTTCCAGATAACACCCTAACACCGAATATTGCAGGGTTTGATCTGCGAAAAACGAAACCCTCCATCACCTCTGCTTTACCCGGCTGCGTTAGACTCTCGAACTCCTGTCTCTCTTTCATTTCCTTCTCAGACTCCATCCACCTCATATAGTCGTCTATTAAATTGTATATGATATTGCTCCGGAAGATCGGTATCTTCTGATCAACTGCCTCGCGTTCAGCATCAGGAAGAGCCTTCACGTCAAATGCGAGAATCGCTGCCAGAAGTGGATCGCTATACTTAACTGAGACCGCCTCCATAACATCCCGCTTCGAAACATCTCCTATATCTGCTAGCCTTATCGTCACGCCTTTTGCATGTAAACTCTCTATCAACGCCTCAAGAGAGCCAAGAGTATTCGTTTTAACTACTACACCTTTTTTATCACTCGATATTCTCAGCCTCTCGACCTCTGAACTTACCTCTTTCAGAGCCTCTTCCAATGTTAAACCCACTCCAACTGCTAGTAGAGGCGCTCCAGGTATTGCGTCTTCCAGGTTTGAAGCGGCTATCTTAACTCCTGCTGCTGCAGTCACCTCTGAAATAGTATTAAACTTTTTTCTAGGATCCCTGATCTCGTCTAGAGGCTGAGGCATAAGGATCGCGCGAATGTTTGTCTGTATAGGTCCATTCTTTCCCCCGATTACGATTTTATCTTCTTGTTTTAGAACGCCATCGTAGATGATTGCGTTCAGGGTGATCCCTAGACCCGGCTCCTCTTTCACCTCTAAAACCGTCCCCCTAGCAGGTCCAAAACCTACGTTAAGCTTATCTTGAAGATATTGTTGGGTTAAACCTATCAGGACGGCTAAAAGCTCACCTATACCTTCGCCCGTTTTCGCACTTACAGGGATTATGGTGACTTCTCTAGTGAAGTTCTTTACTTTATCGAATCTATCTGCTCTGAAGCCTATACGTGAGAGTGCGCCGATCATGTTGTATATTCTCGCGTCAAGGTCTTCTCTCACTAGAGTCTCCTGGCTCGAATAGGATCTCATGAATAACTCGTCTGGTTTGCTTTTCCAACCGTGTATCAGATCAAGTTTATTCGCAGCAACGATGAATGGCGTTCTCCTAGATTTGAGGATCTCGATTGACTCATAAGTCTGATTCTCGAATCCGTGCATTAGATCGATAACTAGGATGGCGATATCCGCAACCGAGCCTCCACGCCTCCTAAGGTTAGCGAAAGCCTCATGGCCTGGGGTGTCTACAACTAATAGGCCAGGGATATTAATTGAGACTTTAAAATCTTTCATTAATTTTTGGGTTATAGCAACTAGGGTTTCAAGTGGAAAGAAACTTGCTCCTATCTGTTGAGTCATCCCTCCAGCTTCTCTAAGCTGGACAGCGGTTCCCCTAATCTTATCAAGAAGCGAAGTCTTCCCAGTGTCGAATGGCATCCGAAGAGCAGTTACTCTATCGGATCATGCCCGAGCATACACACTATTGGCTGTCTAAGAGGCAAGCTTAACACCGTTCAAAAAGTTGTAGAGGAGGCTAATATACCTTTAAAATATGCAGTGTAGAAACTGCCATATTGTTATTGAAATGCTTATATTAGGCGTCAAACTTTCAGTATGAGACAGGGTTAAACTTAGTTTCTCTTTTAAGATTGATAGAGTCTACTTGCGTCATCTTTTTATAAAGATTAATCATCTATTTTAACCAACTGATCTGATTATAGGTGTCTGATTTGAAATTAAAATGGCTTGGGCATGCTAGTTGGAAGATCACTACAGATGATAAAGTGATTTACGTGGATCCGTACCAGGGAGAATATGATGAGGAGGCAGATATCATTCTTGCAAGCCACTCTCACCAGGATCATTTCGATCCTAAAAAGGTGAAACTCATTAGGGGAGAAAAAACAGTAGTGATTGCCCCCTCTGATGTTGCTTCAAAGGTTAATTATCCAGTTAAAAGCTTGAAGCCTAACGAGGAGGCAACCTTTGGTAAAGTTACGATCAAGGCTGTTGAAGCATATAACTATAAACGCTTTAGGTCTCCCGGGAACCCGTTCCATCCTAAGGGGTTTGGAGTAGGTTATTTAATAAAAACTGAAGGTAAAGTCGTATATCATGCTGGAGATACGGATTTTATACCTGAAATGAAAGATCTGAAGGGTTTAGACCTTGTTCTTGTGCCAAGTGGAGGCACATATACCATGGACAATGCCGAGGCGGCCCAGGCGGTTATCGCTATGCATCCGAAGATCACCATCCCCATGCATATCTGGGATACGAACCCTGGCGAGTTTAAGAGGATGGTCGAGTCCGAGTCAGACATAAAGGTATCAGTCCTCAGGCCAGGAGAGACGTTCGAGTTATAGTCCTCCTTTTAAATTCCATAAAGTGAAAACACTTACACGCGAGTTTCTAGGGTTTATTGTCGAAGAGTATGGAGGCTAAAAAATCCTTAACTTATTTGGATTAAAATTACAATAAATTTGAAAAATATGAGACCCGAATAATGAGCAGATAGCCATTTTTTCATTTCGGCAATTTAATGCGATCTTAATAGTATATGGCTAAACCCAATCTAGCAATTTTGATGGCGAAAAATCCTCTAAAATCCCTTTCAATTATTCTTGAACCAAATAACTGAAAGAATCAAAATGTTTTTTCCCGTTCTATGGGGCCGAGGGATTTGAACCCTCGACCTCGCACGCCCCAGGCGCGAATCTTACACCAAGCTGGACCACGGCCCCTTGGCCTGAAATCATTCGTTCACAGCTATGACTTAAATATTTATGTAATGAGGTGTTCTATAATTAAGCTTTTGAAGAGTTGTTTAAATTTCCAGAGACAAAAGTTTGATCAAGGATTCATAATTTTCTTCATTTTTAGAATCCTTATATTTCTTTAACAGTTCTGTGAGCTGCCTTTTCTGCGGAATATGAAGCAGTCTGCCTATAGTTTCCCTGTTTTTTTTATTGAAATAGAAATAGTTGATTAAAGACTGTAGGTTAGATGGTTTTCGCATCAAACTCGCTGACTCAAAATCAATTATCACTGGGCACTCCCCCTTTATGATAATGTGTTTAGGTGCTCGGCTCAGTTCTCCATGGTCTAAGCCGATCTCGTCGAGTTTTCTCGCCTGCTGCATCAGATTCTTCATTATTCTAGCAAGAGTTCTTTTCTGCGAAGATTCCAGCCTTAATAGCCAGTCTTGAAAATACTCTCCTTCAACAAACTCCATGATTATGAAGTTATTGGATGAAACCAGTAATCTGGGTCCAACGTTAACCAGATTCGCTAATCTAAGCTTCTCCGCCTCATGGTCCATGGAGCATCTACTCGAGTCGGTTCGCCTCATCTTGAGAGCAACTAATCTACCATTGAAACAAGCTGCCGTTACGATACTCGTCTTTCCTTTGCCTAAAATAGGTAAACCATTAAGGCTATGTCTACCCCTTAGTTCAATTCCGTCGACTCTGAGCGTTTCGAGCTCGCGCAGTCTTTCTTCAGCCTCTTTTTCATCAAACCTAGGATAACAGATCAGAGGAGCTGCTTTACTTTTCAGAATATTCTCAATAGGTATGAATTCAGTCAAGCCAACACGGTCTTCCTTTTAGGAATTGATAAAGGAATTCTCCGAATCGTCCCTTTATATATTCAACAATTTCATTATCTATGAGTACTCTACTGTTCGATTCTAAAAGTGTTCTGAACCTCCTCGGAGCCCCTAACATAGGACACTTCTTCTTAAACTCTTTTTCTAAAATGGATCGAGCTCGGTTCTCTTCACGTTTTAGAAGCACCCACCAGCGACAGCCTTCTATCCAAGGTCCAGCAGTTACTAGATTTGAATGGATGTGGGCTTTGAGGAATTTTTCGCTGTTTTTCGTCATCTCAACGGGAGGCCCCATACTCAACAGGGTTTTGGATATTGGATCATAGGCTAATTCGAATACCAGAATATGTTGAGAAACTTCATCGCTCCAAACTCCTGATCTTATCACTGTGAAATCTTTAACGCTAAGAAACTTGGATATTGCTCTCTCTGTTTTATAGAGTTGACCCCAGAGGACATCTGGAACAGGTACTGACTCGTCATTTATACAAATGAAAATGAACCTGGAATTTTCTCTAAATAGAGGCAGAATCGATGACTCATCAGCCTCAACCTTTTCAGGGTAAAAATATTTTTCATGCGGATTTTTGAGAAACGATCTTGCAGCTGCGACGAAGGTCCACATTGACCTCTCTGATACTGCTGAAGCTACGTTTCTTTTAGGATCAACTGGGTCAGGGACTATAAGAGGATCTTTAAACTTTTTCAATGGCTTACTTGGATTCGAATCGTCTATTAGGTTGATTGCTTCTGAATGCTTCCAGCTTGAAGCTGCTTTAAGGGTTGATTCAAAGGATTCGAACTTGATTATTAGAAGCTCGCATAGATATCCTGAGAATCCGCCTATCTTCACTTCCGCACCGTAAACTCCAACCCCTCTCATAAATTGCTTCAAAAGTCTAACCTCATCCCTTTGCACCGTCTTCAGGTTGTGGTTAACGTATTGAGTGTGTAGAGGTGTTCTGTCTGTCGAGGAGATAATACTTCTGCTTGGGTCAAAATTGAAGCACGGGATGAACTCCACATCAAATCCTTCTTTTTTCGCTCGAATGTATGGATGCTCAGCATAAGATTCAGTCCATCCTGTGCCAAGATACCCTTTAACAACATCTAATGTTTTATGAAGATATGTTCCATCAAGGCTTGGATCGAGAATAATGAAAAGGTCAACATCCTTATCTCCAGATATCCATGTTCCCCTTGCTACCGATCCGTGAGTCTCGACTTTGGTGGCTATACCCTCCTCTTCAAGTCTCTTAGAGAGTTCTTTAATGATCTTCGTACAAAATCGTTCGACTTCTATAATCTCATCAGTGTTCGGTCTCAATCTGTTAAGTATCTTCTCTCTAAGATATTCCCAGTCATTCTGGATAATCCTTTCACCACCCTTTGTAAACTCAGCTCTCTGAGATAGTAAATATAGTTGAATAGGTTATTAAAATGAAGAGTCCTGTTTATTGAATATTGGGGATTCCTCTTAGGTTTCGGCTATATTCGCTGCAGTTAATGGCTCGTCCAGTTTCCTTAAAGAGAGATCTAAATGTTTATAGCTTAGTAGAAGTTTGTTCTCCTCCTTCCTTCTAAACTGCCAGAATCTTAAACAGCGATGATTGTATTTATAACACCTTTCTTTAATCCTTTCTATCTCATTCAACCTATACTGAAGAGTTGCTGACAGAGATTCGCTTTCTCGATCAAGCTGCTCGAATTCTGTCCTAATTTTCATGATTTCATCCTCAACCCATTTCTCAGACTTTATCATGGTTTGAAAGCTTTCACAGATGTTAGTATATCGACATCGGTCTGTGCTTTCAAATATGTTGATCGATATTTTATCGTCCATGATAGGATCGAACTTTTTCTTACCAAGTTTAATATATTGATTGTCGAAATATACTTAATATTAACTATGAGTTAAATAAACCCATATTAAAAATATGGATAAAAAAAGGAAAGTTGTTAACTCCCTTCACTCTATTCATCAAGACTCTGAGACTGCGTGATGGTTGAGTATATGGGGCCTTTAGAAGTGAGGAGACTCTTTTTTAATCGAATATGTTTCGCGATCATCTCTCCTAAGAAATCATTTTCAAGTTCTCTTAACAAAGTGACAAGTTTATCTCTGTTTCTTCCTGATCTAATCCTCGCAAGAGTCACGTGAGGACTGAAACCTTTATCATCAAGCTTGAAACCCATTCCGGAGACTCTAGCTTCTAAATCTTTGTAGATGAGATTCAGCTGTTCTAGCCCTTTTGAGATGCCTGCCCAGATAACTCTTGGCTTGGAAATACTAGGAAATACTCCTACTCCTTTGAATTCGATTTTGAACGGTTTAAATGATATCTCCGTTATCTCGTTTCTTAGATCCCCAAGTCGGCTCTCCTCAACATCTCCTAAAAACATTAACGTGATATGTATATTCTCTGTTTCAACAGTTTTCAGGTCGGCTCCAGAATCTTCTAAACTTCTTTGAATCCCTATAAGCCTTGTTAACAGGTCTGGGTTATCGATATCGATGGATACAAAACAACGGACATTCATTTAAATGCAACCTAAATAATAGAACGTCCCTAAGCTGGATTTAACTTTTAGAGGTCTAGATAAAAGCTCTTTAAATCAAAGAGAGGTTTTAGATTCTTCAATGAAGCTTCTATATTCGAGTCTCAGCTTTATGAAGCCTCTTGTAAGAATGGATTTTGACATTGGAATAGAGAATACTTATATTAAAATTAGAGAAGCAGGTCTCAGAAGGATTGAGTGAGATTGGCTAAACCTGTTTTGATACTCATCACTGGGATGGCTGGGTCTGGAAAGACGACCTTTGCACAATTCTTCCAAGAACATGGATTCAGGATTCTTACTATGGGAGACGTTATACGTAGACTTGCTGAGGAAATGGGGATGAGTTTAGATTCAGCAACCTTGGGAAAGCTGGCTGAAGAGGTGAGGAAAAAGGAGGGGGAAGGTGTAGTTGCAGAACAATGTCTCAAGATAATTCAAAAAGAACAGTATTTGAAGGTTGTCGTCGATGGGATAAGAAGCTTAGATGAAGTTGAGGTATTCCGAAGAGTTCACTCAGTGAAGTTGATATCAATCCACGCCTCACCTGGAACGAGATTTAAAAGGCTATCGGCTAGAGGGAGAAGCGACGATGCTAATCAGGAGAAAATAATGATTGAGCGAGACCTCAGAGAACTACGTTTCGGAATAGGCTCTGCTATAGCTATGGCTGACTACATGGTCGTTAATGAAGGCTCGATACAAGATCTTAGGAAAAAATTCGAGGAGTTGATGGAATGTCTACTTCTAGGATAAGATGCGTTATTACCGTAACTACAAAAGTCAATCCGACGGAGAGCGTCGAGAAAGTTGAAACAGCTCTCAGAAGAGTGTTAGGGAAGATCGATCTTAAAAGGGTCGAAGAAAACGGATCTATAGTATTAAAGTCGCGCATGGAAGGCTTAGAGGCTCTCAAATACTTTAAAGAACAGTTAAAAAAGCAGAGGATTCGAGATGCTGCACGTTCATTCATCTCTTCAAGAGCCGAGGAAAGGAGCATTTCATTCGGACTGAATAAGCAAGCAGCCTATGTAGGGCGCATCTCTTTTTATCACCCTCAAGAATCCCCTTTAGGTCCTATCCAAATCAATATTAATGGCGATGTTGACAAAATAATAAATTTCCTATGTGATATTGAAACGAATCTGTCTTGATAGGGTTTTCTTTTATTTGAAGCTGGTAAATCAGGTTTCTAGATTTACCTTTATTGAAAAACCGTAAATAATATATTCCACGTTTCTATGGCTATTTAGATTCCTGAGAAATGAGAATAGAAATAGATCTGGAGAGGTCTAAAATCGATAGATCTGAAGTCTCATTTAAAGATTCACGGTTTTCGATATTTGTTATTTAAGGTGGCTTATTAGATGGCTAAGATTTTGATTGCAGGTTTAGCGGGGGACTCAGGATGCCAAGTAGCTACTCTAGCGCTCCATGAGAAACTTCTTCAAATCCTCTCTGAGAATGAACTAGTCTACGCCTCAACGCTCATCGATGCTAAACAGATACCTGAAGAGGTAGATGTAGCCATAATTGAAGGGGGGATAAGAACCGAGCATGAAAAGCATCTGGCTGAAGAGATAAGGAAGAAATCTAAAACGGTTATTACCATCGGATCCTGTGCATGCTTCGGAGGCATCCCGGGTCTAGCTAATCTCGAAGAAGGAGGCGAGCTTCTGAAGAAGGTTTACGCAGAGTTGGAGGGAACCGTTGAAGGGCACCTTCCCGTGCACGATACTTTAACCAACTACGTTGCGCCTGTGGGAAATGTGGTCAAAGTGGACTATTCGATCCCTGGTTGCCCTCCAGAAATTGATGACATCGCCTATGTATTGACTACTCTCCTAGAGGGGAAAGTTCCACTCCTTTCAAAGAGCGATGTCTGCGACGATTGTAAACGGGAGCGGCTTGGTACTTACAAGACGGCTGCTAAACGTTTACACGAATCCATTCCAGATCCTGACAGATGCCTTCTAGAGCAAGGCTACCTATGCATGGGTCCAGCAACGCGCGGTGGATGCGGCGCTCCATGTCCAGCTGCAGGACATACATGCGACGGCTGCAGAGGTCCAACAGAGAAGAATGATGATCAGGGTTTGACTATGCTTGATGCATTGGTTAGTTTAGCAAACGAGCTTGGGGTGAACTTATCTTTACCCCGACATTCTGGATCAATCTATAGATACACTTTTGCAAGCTCAAGGATTGAAAAACTACTTAGAGAGAGGTTTAAGATTTGAGTCTCAATTTGTCGATCGATCCCTTAACAAGAGTCGAGGGAGGAGGAAGAGTTAAGATTGAAGTTAGAGACGGAAAGGTTAAAGATCTTCAGTTCTCGACGACGACTTCTCCAAGATTTTTCGAGTTTCTACTATTGAATAAACAGGCAGAGGATGCGCCCCGCATCTCTGAAAGGATCTGTGGGATTTGTTATGTGAACCATCATCTAGTCTCTGTTAAGGCTGTGGAGGATGCATGGGGTGTCGAGATACCTCCAACAGCCTTAATGCTCAGAAGAGTGCTCAACGCGGGCAGCTTCGTCACAAGCCATTCTCTCCATCTAGCATTCCTTGCGCTGCCTGATCTTTTAGAGTTGGAGGAGTTAAACTTCATTGGATTAGCGAAGAAGTATCCAGACCTGGCTAAGAAGGCTATACAGATCCATGAGTATGGCAACCGAGTTGTCCAAGAGATTGGTGGAAGGGTAGTCCATCCAGTCACAGCTGTTCCCGGAGGCATGACTAAGGCGCTCACGGGTGAGGCTAGGCTTAACCTGCTTGTAGAAGGTAGACAAGCCCTAAATAATGTGAGAAGCTTAGTGGAACTGGTTCTCGAATTGTACGAGAAGAGGATTAACGATCCTCTTGAATACATGGCTGATGAGACTCCTCACATGGGTCTCGTTAGAGACGGAAAACACGAATTATATGACGGCTCTGTAAGGGCGAAGGGAAAGAAGGGAGAGATAATTCACGAATTCAAGCCTAAAGATTATCGAAACTACTTAGAGGAGGCTGTTAGCGACCACTCCTTCACCAAACTTCCATATTTAAGGTCTGAGGGCTATCCTGATGGAGCTGCAAGGGTTGGTCCACTTAGCAGGTTCAATGTCATGGACTCTATGCCTTGGACTGTGGCTGAAAGCTACCTCAAAGACTATGAAAAGCTTTTCAGGAGACCAACTCATGATACGGCTGCATACAATCTGGCTAGAGCTATTGAAACAGTTGCTGCTGCCGAAGAGTGTATTCACTATCTCTCAGATGATCAGATAGTCTCAACAGATACACGGGTCCCTGTTAAATCAAAGGCTGGGGAAGGCGTAGCATTCGTTGAGGCTCCTAGAGGCCTCCTATTGCATAACTATAGGATAGATGAGGATGGTTTGATAAGATACGTTAACATCATCGCCCCGACGACGTTCAACCACCCAAACATAGAGAGGAATCTCAGGCTTTGGGCTGAAGCACATATCGATGAGTTGAAGAATGAGGGTACCAGAGATCGAGCCTTATGGGGTATCGAAAAAATTGTGAGGGCTTATGACCCTTGTTTAAGCTGCTCCGTCCATACGATCGAGACGGATCTCGTCATTGATGGAGAACCATGCTCTATTAGGAGGTTTGGTTAAGCTTGAGCACTCTAGTCATATTCGAGACTTTTGGAGGCACTTTGAAGCAGGAACTTGATATCGATAGACTCGAGAGAATTATGAGTGAGATGAGCGGTGTAGCCGCTACGGTTCAAACATCACATCTCTCCAGTAGTTATCTGATTGATACAGTTGAGAAGCTTAGATATGAGATGTCTCTACCCATCGAGAGCGTGGTCGCTGTAACAGGGACTAGAACAAGAGTAGAGGAACCTTTGAAGAAGGGAATGATGGCTCTAGGATTAGATCCCAACCGTCTGGTGGTTGTAAATGTTCGCGAGCAATGCGCGTGGGTTCATGATGACGGTGCTTCAGCCAATACTAAGGCTGAGAGGTTGATAAAGGCAGGCATAGAGAAAGTCAGGATGTTGACTCCTCTTAAAAGACAGGTTATTAAAAGATTTACAGATGTTCTGGTCGTTGGTGGAGGTATAGCAGGAATCCAAGCTTCCATAGATCTCTCCGCT
>JAGTQU010000081.1:0-1314 GCA_018396695.1 Candidatus Bathyarchaeota archaeon
TAATAGACAAGAGTTATGCAGGGAGGGTTGTTCAAGTACAGGTGGACGGCCAGCTGGTTGGGAGGTTCAAGATAAACCGGAGAGGCCGGATCGCGATACCTCTCAAGTCAGACGAGGGGCGCACCCTAACGGAAGCTTTGAGTAAGGCTCAAAACATAACTATCTTATGAAAGGTCCAGTCCCTATTTCTTGTATAACGCCGGGGGGCTAATATATAGGGCCGACATTTCTATTAGCGCGCGCGATTTTTATTTAAAGCCGAATCCAAGCCCTCCATGCGACGGACTCATCGAGCGTTTTTAAGGATGTTTTCATCTATAGTATAAATGCCGTTATTCTTGACCGAATCCACGCTCATCAAAAAGCCTATCAAAGCTCATAGTAGACTTTCAGCTTCAGTGCTAAAAGTGAAACTTGCTTCTCTGCATAAACCGTTTGAATATCCTTTGGAGATAAGTGCAATATGAGATAGCCTATAGAAAATTATCACCATGCGCGGAAAAGGAACCCTGACCTCGGGCGCAAGTGAGACGATGCGCAACGAATAGATAGCTATAGCCGCCTTCTTGTCTCGTCCTTCAACAACTTGATCGGGGTTTCTGGACACTGAGAATGGGGATGGCTTATAGGATCATAAAGAACATTAAAGTAGCGAGTATAGCCTATCTCAGAGAAAGAACCATTTTAGGTGAGGAATCGGCCGGAAAACGTTATTTAAGCTTTCCAACTAATGAAGTTTAAATGTTATGATTGATCTTACCAAGAAGAGGGTGGGGGCTATGGAGGAAATTGTCTATCGTTTAGATCGGCGCTTTAAGATCTCAATTCTAGTACTGATCCTGACTTTCATGATAGTTGTTGCGGGCCTTTCGGTTCTCTATATCAGGCTCAACGAAAGGATTGAGAATGTTGAGGGTTTCCTCAACTCCAAGACATCAGCCGGGGAGGAGATTAGGCAGCTGCGCGACATAATAGAGTCTTTGAATGTTAGCGCCAACGCCTATTCTATCCCTGTTAGCGAGATATACGGCAATGTTGCGCCCTCGGTGGTGCAGATCACCGTTACGTTTCCTTTCTCCTCAGTTAGCTCAGCGGCCGGGGGTACAGGATTCATCTACGACCGTGAAGGCCACATCATCACCAACGCGCATGTGGTTGATGGGGCGTCCACGATCTCGGTCACCTTTTCAGACGGCATAACCGAGAAGGCCCAGCTTATAGGAATAGACGTATACAGCGACCTAGCGGTTATCAAGGTTACTTCAAAGAATGCTGTCCTTAAGCCAGTACTCTTTGGTGATTCTGAAAGACTCA
>JAGTQU010000081.1:1403-3299 GCA_018396695.1 Candidatus Bathyarchaeota archaeon
ATGCCCGCAGCGGGGAATTACCTCATTGTAGGGGTGATCCAGATAGATGCTGCTATAAACCCTGGCAACTCTGGAGGCCCGCTCTTAAACTCCCTAGGCGAGGTGGTGGGGGTGAACACGGCAATAGCCTCTCGAACTGGGGAGTTCTCAGGGGTAGGCTTCGCAATCCCCTCGCGACTTGTAAAAAGAGTCGTCCCGTCGCTTATAGAGAAGGGCGAGTATAAGCATCCCTGGGTTGGAATCTCAGGAGTCGGCCTCACCGCTCAACTTGCTGATGAGCTAGGCCTAAAGATCGATAAAGGCTTTCTTATCACAGATATTATTGAGGGCGGCCCGGCCGATAAAGCGGGTCTGCGAGGCGGCTCAGAAGCTGAGGGCGCCTCGATTAAAGTAGGCGGGGATGTTCTACTAGAAGTTGACGGCATCCCCATAAGGAAGATTGATGATATTCTCGTCTACATAGAGTTCAACAAGAAGGTGGGTGAGGATGTCGTCTTCAAGGTTTGGAGGGAGGGTGACGTTTTCGACGTTACTGTTAGGTTAGGTGAGAGGCCGCCCCCTCCATAATACCGGATTGTTCTAATGAACTTAGGAGGTCGCTAAATCTGAATATAGGCCTGGAAAATGTTCAGGGTATGTTTATTGAATTGGTTGGGTCACGGAAACGCTTATACGATCCAAACCACGAAGTGTAACCTCGCATTACCAGACGAGGTTAGACGACTCGTAAACCCGTTGTTCTAATTTTTCATCGATTAGCGCGTAAGTCAAGTATTATCTTAGATATTGAAGATCATTATTAGAAATGAAGATTCGACTGATGTCTAGTCTAACATGAGCAAAGGAATATTACGTCATATCAACGCTTTACCTTTGAATTAAGCGTTGGGTGGGTTTATCCGAACTGGCATATATCGTACGAGTGTTTTCAAGTCTTACGATGGATTAAGACTTTAACAAGTTCTAATGTGAAAAAAATAAACAGACATACGGGTAATATCACCACAAGGTCGCTAAGTGAGGGTATCGTCAAGTGTAAGGCTTCGCGTGTGAAAGGCAAGTAGATTAGTATCGCTAATAGGATAGCTTCCCATAGCACAGCCAGTAAGAGTAGCCTATGGGGTGGTGCTTTGAGTATCGAGTATTTCAGAGATCTGCAGTTTATGGCTACCGCGAGTTCAAAGAAGATGAATGTTAAAAATAGCAAGGTTCTCGAGTGTTCCATGCCCCATATAGGGTAAAAGGTGAAGAATATCAGGATAAGCAAAGGAGAATTGACGGCTGGTATTGCTATAAGGAAAGTCTTCACCTCTTTTGTGAAGATTGACTCGTTAGGACTTCTCGGAGGTCTTTTCATAAGGTCTGGGTCCGGTGGGCTGAACCCTAATGCTAAGGCCGGGAGCCCATCCGTGGCAAGGTTCACGTATAGGATGTGAGCGGGCAAGAGAAGGAATACGAATTCTCTGAAGATTGGCAAGGTTAAGAAGATGCCCATTGAGAGGACTATTATCTCCACGATGTTTGACTCGAGTAGATAGGTGAGGTATTTCTTGATATTATCGTAGATCCACCTTCCTAACTCTATCGCCTTGACAATTGTGGCAAAATTGTCATCCGCCAAGACTATATCCGATGCTTCTTTCGTCACATCGGTCCCCGTTAAGCCCATTGCGATGCCTATATCCGCGTGCTTAACCGCCGGCGCATCGTTGACGCCGTCACCCGTCATGGCAACGACATGGCCTCTCTTCTTCCACGCCTTCACTATCCGTAGCTTATGGATCGGTGATACCCGAGCATATACCTTCACCTTTTCAACTATCTTATCGAACTCTTCATCGTTTAATCTCTCCAGCTCATCGCCTGATAACGCGATGTCTCCTTTTTCGAAGATCT
>JAGTQU010000033.1 GCA_018396695.1 Candidatus Bathyarchaeota archaeon
CTGATAGATCTAATATTCAAGGTTGGGAGGGATGTTAAAAACGTGTATAAGGATTTGAAGATTCTTGAGAGAATGGGTTTAGTCAGATTGGTTAAACAAGGAAAGAGAATAATCCCAGAATCTTTGGTTAAGGAGATAACTATACTCTTCTACTGAAGGTTGCATGTGAAAATCCTTTAATGCAACATAAATCCATTATCTTTTGAGATATTATGACTCATAGGAAAGGAGTTTTTGCAGATCTAGTGTTGCTTAATGGAAAAATCCTGACTGTTAACGAACGATTCGACGTAGCTGAGGCTGTAGCGGTTAAAGGAGACAGGATTATAGCAGTTGGGTCAAACTCTGAGATAAAGGATAGAATAGCCGAGGATACAGAGGTGATCGATCTCGAAGGGAAAACAGTGATGCCAGGGCTTATCGACTCGCATCTCCACATGTTAGGGACAGGGCTAAGCATGCTCATGGTTAATTGCCGGACCCCTCCAGTGAAGTCGATCGAAGATATCAAACTAGCCGTTAAAAAAAGAGCTGAGAGTCTAAAGCCTGGAGAATGGATAGAAGGCAGAGGCTGGGACCAGGCGAAGCTAATAGAGCATAGGAATCCAACTAGATGGGATTTAGACGAGGCTGCTCCGGATAATCCGGTCTTCCTCATCAGAACATGCGGACACGTCGTCGTTGTGAACAGTAAAGCCCTGGAAATCTCAGGGATAGACAAGAACACTCCTCAGCCAATCGGTGGGACGATCGTAAAGGATGAACATGGAGAACCAACAGGATTACTTTTAGAGCAGCCGGCTTTCATCCTAGTGAAAAAGAAGATTCCTCCCCCAGACTTTGAGAGGAAGATTGAGGCTATCAAAATGGCCTCACAGGCTTTCAGCGAAGCAGGACTCACAAGCGTCATTGAAGCAGGGATAACCGAGGAGGAGATGCGAGCCTACCAGATTGCACAGCAAAGAGGTTTTCTTACCGTTAGGGTGAATATGATGCTTAGAGGCGTGGCTGAAGACGAGTCGGAGGAGGAGAGCCTCAGAAGGATCAGAAACTTCCCGATGACTACTGGCTTCGGAAACGACATGATACGTTTTCTCGGTCTCAAACTGCTCATAGATGGTGGGATAGGGGGAAGGACTGCGCTTCTCAGAGAACCATATGAGAACGAAGAAAATTGCGGGATACTAACCATGCCTGAGGATAAGCTCCAAAGACTCGTCGACGCAGCAAACATTAAGGGAATGAATGTTGGAATCCACTGCGCTGGAGGCGGAGCCATGGATATCGTCTTAAAAACCTTCGAGAATACAGATAAAATAAACCCTATAAAGGGTAGGAGATTCTCGATAATTCATGCTTATCAGCCGAGTGAAGAAAATTTTGAACAGTGCCGAAGGTTCGGGGTATGTGTAGCATCACAACCAAGTTTTCTATACTATCTTGGGGACAGCTATTACGAGAATGTTGGGGCTAAGCGCTCCGAATGGTTGAAGCCTCACAGAGCATGGATCGATAACGGGATTCTGGTGGCGGCTGGAACAGATTCTCCCGTAACACCATACTTGCCGTTTCCAAGCCTCTGGACGTCCATCGCGAGAAGGACTGAGGTAAAAGGCACTCCGCTCGGAGTAGACCAAAAGATAACTCGAGAAGAAGCAATCAGAATGTATACGCTAAATGGCGCTTACTTGGCTTTAAGGGAGGATGAGGTTGGGAGCATTGAGCAGGGTAAGCTGGCAGACCTTGTCGTCCTCGATAGAGATATCCTGAAATGTCTTGAAGATGAGATAAAAGATACTAAAATAGTGAAAACGATTCTCGGCGGCAAGACAGTCTACAGCTCCTAGCTGCTTATTGTCTAGATAACATCGAGACCGTTGAAAATAGATAAATAACTATATTTTTACTGCTTTTTTAATGATCTCTAGAGAACATGTCTTCGTGTTTCTACAATATTCTTCACATTTCTCAGCAGTCTCACGGTCGTGATAGCCTAGACCACACTCCTCACAGATGAACAGGACCTTATGTTCTAGTTTCTTCTCTCGAACCATCACTGTTCAATACAGTGGGTCATGAATTTAAAGTGTTAATCGGCTTCCGAATATCCACGCATGTTTATACTCCTAGCTCTTCGCTTAGAGGCATTAGGGCGGTTAAGCCTAGGGAAAAGAAATCGTTGAGGCTTATTCCAAGCTTCTCACATAATAGTATATTATTTCGGTCTACACCTCTGGCGAACGATCTATCTCTAAACTTACTATTCAAGCTCTTCACTTTAACCTCAGCTATTTTCCTGCTTGGCATCATTAGGGCTGTGGCGATAATCAATCCAGATAAAGCATCAGCAGCTATGAGCGCGAGATCTAATTTACTTTCCAATTCGACCCCTGTTTTAGGGTTATGAGCTTTTATGGCGTGGAGGGCGGCTTCCGGCAGTAGATCCTGGACCATCTCTGCAGATGCTAACCCGTGCTTGTTCCAATCATCGTTCACCTCCTCATAATCGATGTCATGGAGCAGTCCAACCGTCTCCCAAAGATCTTCATCCTCATTCAAGTATATGGCTAAGCCTTTCATAATACCCGACACAGCAATCATGTGCTTTATTAGATTCGGATTTTTCACATGTTGCCTAAGCCTAATCTTCCCCTCTTCCATGGTATATTAGTAACCTTATTTCTCACTTAATAAATTGACTTCGAGAGGAATCAACTTTTGAAATCTAGAACATTTCCTGTATTTTCCCTCTGCAAACCGAAGCGCATTTTCTAATTAACCAGGCTTTCTAGATATATGAGTTTCTTCAAGACAAAATTCTATTTTAAAAGATACATAACAACATTCTGGTCATGATCTTCGAAACTCAGGACTTGGTCACCGTATATGAAGTAGACAAAGTTCTGTTCAGTTCCTTTCACGACTTTACACTCGTATTTTACTCCCCCGATCTCTATGGTTTCCGTTTCGGCTGCAACGAATATTCCCATGCTCATTTTGTCTAGATACTGTGGGATGAAAGCTGTAAAAGAGTATCTCGTATTAGGAACCATATCAAATGATTTGAAGAATAAGTACCATTGCCCAACCATGTTAATATCGAGGAGTATCGTATTCTCAGGTAGATTAACCTCTCTAATACCACTCTCGTTATGTGTCTTATATAACGCATTCACGGAGCTTTCGCTGAAGTTACATAATAAGGTGTAAAGAACCCCTTCTACTGTGATATTCAACTTGTACTCTAAAGGCTTAAGCCGTTCATCGAAGATGTAATACGATTCGATCTCAATCGTTTTGTTCTTGTAAACAATGTGTGTTGAAGAATCTGAGAAATATGCCTTGACCCCTTTGAACATTCCAGACTCATATACTCGAAATGTATATTCTCCAACCGTCGCATTATCTTTGAGAAGAGTATAATGATATTCTTCAGGAGTGAGTCTGGGAAGAGTCTTAGGGCTGTATCTTACTTCAGGGTAGGCCAGGTAAAAAAAGACTTCGACTAAGACAACTATCCCTAGAATTGATGCGCCTAAGATGAGTAACCGATGTCGCTTTAGGTTCAACAAATTATATTGTGGCTAGAATGTATTTAAAAACACCTTAAGTAATCTCTTGATCCTTAGAGTGAAATATATTTGGCAACTGTCTCTTTGAGAAGTTCTTTCGATTTTGAAATTGCTTCTCGTTTAGAGTTTAGGGCAGCGTAACTCTCTTTTAACTGTTTTTTACGATCTTCGAGCTTCCTTCTCACCTCTTCAGGGTTTGGGCTTCCTCGGGATCGCCTCCTCTTCAAGATTAGTTTTGCATCAGTTGATTCTTTTATAAAGCTTGCATCCAGCTTAATCTCTCTTCCAATAGTCCTTTCTGATATCTCCGAAAAGGCTTCAGGTTGAATATCCTCGAGTCTCGTATTCTTCTCTATAGAATATCTCACAAGGGCTGCGACCAGCCTATATGACTCCCTGAAGGATAGATTCTTCTCCGTTACAAGTCTTTCAGCTAATTCAACAGCTGCTGTTAATCCCTCTTTAGCCGACTCTGCCATGTGAATGCTGTTAACTTTCAATGTGGAGATTATTCCCGCCATTATCTCTAAGCTCGTTTTTACAGTGTCGAAGCATCTCCACAGTGGAGGCTTAGTCCCTTGGAGATCCTGACTATATCCGCTCTGTATGCCTTTAACCATGCTAAGAAGCTCAACTAATGTGCCATACGTCTCGGCAGATCGCCCCCTGATAAGTTCAAGTGTCGATGGATTCTTCTTCTGAGGCATAATGCTTGAAGAAGAGGCGTATTCGTCAGCTAGCTCAATATAGTTAAACTCCCTTGTAGACCACTCTATAAAATCTGCACATATGCGGCTCAAGTTGGACATGATGATCGCTGAAACCGAAGCCGCTTCAACCGCCCAGTCTCGCCCACTAGTGGCATCGATAGAGTTTTCAACCAACCCTTCGAATCCAAGAAGCTCAGCAGTCCTCTCCCTGTTTATCCTAATGCTTGTACCTCCTATAGGACCTGCACCAAGAGGGTTCTTGTTAACTCTTGAGTAGCATTCCATAAGTCTTTGAAAGTCTCGTGCGAGAGCGTCAGCATACGACAGCAAATAGTGCGCGAAAGTACCTATCTGCGCGTGTTGACTATGGGTATACATCATCATAATGGTGTCGACATGCGTCTCTGCTAGTTTGAAGATGGCTTCGTTAAGCTGCAAAACTCTTTCCGCGACATCCAGCAGATCCATCCTCACCTTCATCCTGATGTCAACAACAACCTGGTCGTTTCGACTCCTCCCTGTATGGATCATACCTCCTGACTCTAATCCTATCTTTCCGATGACATGCTTCTCAATAAACTCATGGATATCCTCAAATTCTGGTCCTATCTGTAATTTTCCGCTATGCCACTCGTTTCGAGTCTCTTCAAGAGCTTTGAGGATGAGTTTCAAAGATTCTAAAGGTATTATCCCTTGCTCATGGAGCATGATGTCATGTGCTTCAGTCCCGTCGATATCCTCGTCAAATATCCTCATATCCTCAATTACGGAAGTATGGAAGCGCGCCGTTCGCTCGTCGAATGCCTTAGAGAGTCTAGACCTGAAAATGCTGCCTGTCAAAGCCTACACCAACCTTAACACCTCACATATAATTCTTTAATATATATTGTGACGTAATTGACACAAAACCGTTGAAAACTGTTTTAGATGAAACTTGTCCTCTATTTTAAACGTTCTTTTTGGTATATGCCTCGATACCCCTCTTCTACTTCTTTGATTCTGAAGAAAAGGAGTTGAGCAATCCTCGCATTCTTCTTCAGTTTTATTCCCTTCGGGTTATGGACAACGAGAAGAGAGCTACTTCTCCCATGGTATCCAGGATCCCAAACCGCCGTCTCTACCGAAGCCCCGCTTCTAAGAAGAGTTGATCTGGTTCTGGCTATTGCAACAGTGTCTAGAGGTATCTTAACAGTCTCGTTGAATACTACTAGGTAACAGCCTTTATGAAGCGTATACCATCCTTCTTCATCCTCCTTTATAGGGATCGTTGAAGCTAGATGTCTTTCCCTGTTGGTGAAGTCAACCCTCCCAGTGTCAGCATATTCATGGACCTCGCTTAACGATAGATCGAATCCACTCGGCTGCAACTGTACCGACACATCAATATAATCCTTAATCAACCCCTCCTCTTTAATAAGCTCTAGAATCTCTCTCGAGTTTAGCATGAATAATCACTTATATAACGCGAGTTTAAAGATATTTTAGAAAATTCAAGTTTATAATTCTCTCTCACGAAGTTAATCAGGTGATAGAATATTAGCTCGTAAAGAAAAACAGGCTTGTTATCGCAAATTGTAGAATAAAGAAGAACATGATCTAAGGGTCTTCTTTCGAGGAGCCTGCGAGATATCTGAGAAAGCATCCGAAGAAGAATCTAATAGTTAAGGCTATCCTGAAACCATTAAGAAAGCTCCTCTTCCATAATAATTTATGATAACCATTATATTCTCATTTAATCTTAATGTAACCAAACAAGTATTATAGTAAAGGAATAGTAAGCCTAATATGATTGAAAGGTTTTGAGATAGACTCTCAAGCTCGATAAAAATCAACAGACAACGAACCGAAAGATTCAGGTCATCAATGTATTTCTGAAGATTGATTCTAATCAATGTCCTATCGCTCAAAAATGTTTCCGAACACATTCAAATAGAGGATTAAAGCAAGAACTTGCATGATTTGATTCTAGTAGTTAAATTAAGAGTTGATACAATTTGGTTTAATGAAATAATTATTAAAATTCGACTGCGCGCAAAACAACAACTATGTGTTTTATCCTAAGTTAAAAGACTTTTTAAATACTTGAAAACATCAAAGAAGTATTAGTATAGCGAAGGAAAGCAGGACATAAATGTGTGAGCTCGCGCTAATGAGGAAAAAGTCACTTGTAAAGTATTTGCACCTAGTTAAGAGCGGGCCCGGAGGGATTCGAACCCCCGATCACCAGCTCCGCAGGCTGACGTCTTATCCTGACTAGACCACGGGCCCATAGTAGGCTAATTAATCTGAAAGTTTCTTAAAACCATGTTAAACTTAAGGGTAGTGATCTTGAAGATAAGACTAATTATATGTTGCTCGCTGAAAATTAAGATATGGATCAAAAACATCATTTAGAACCGTTAAATATTCTGGCTATTTTTAGGAATTACCTAGTTGATTTAAACTCTATTAAGAGTATTGTTTAGATTTTCAAATAAAAGTAACTTGAAGTTAAAAACTAATTAACTGAAATGCATAATGCTGATAAAGGTCGAAGAGGCTTTTAGAAGTGATAGGTTTTGCCTGAAACTTTAGAGAAGGTTAAAAAGAGGCAGAGTATATTCGGTAAGATACAGAACTTTTTCACTTTTGGGTATGGTACTAAAGAAGACTTAAGGGAACTCGATAAAAATTTACGAGACTACTATTGGGACAATCTGCGTGAATTGAGGCATAGATGGGAGAAAATCTACCTCGATATCGTCGAATCTGAGCAGGGTACAATCGTAAAAAGTCTGAAAAGGATTATCAAAACCCTTGATCGAGTCTCATCTGAAATCCAGCGTAGTGATTATGGCTATGCTGGGTTATTCGACCGCAAGGGTAGTATAAGAGAAGCCCGATTAGGGCAGGTCCTTAATCACGATAAATCTTTTGGAGAGACTCTCGATAAACTTAAGGAAGCGATTAACAAGGTACAATCTGATGTGAAAATGAAGCTGTGGGACATCGTTCAGAAAGAAGTTGAAGATGTAGAAAATATACTGCAGACGATGGAGACTGGATGGCGGGAACGCGAGAAACTCTTCAGGAGTCTAGAGGTTTAAGGAGGTTCAAAAATGCCGATTATTGAAGCTATTTCATGGAGGGATGCGGCACCTAACGAAGTAGCGAAGCGGTATCCTAATGTCTCACTCAAATATGGCAGCCAGGTCATAGTAATGGAGAATCAGTGGGCTGTATTCTTCCGGGATGGGAAAGCCCTCGACGTCTTCGGACCAGGAAGGCATACTATTACCAGCAACAATATTCCACTTTTAACGGGTGCGCTTCGAGCTTTAGGGATTATTGGAGAGATCTTTGATTGCGAAGTCATATTCGTCAACAACAGTCAGTTAAGAGCTAATTTCGGAGGTCAAGCATACTCTGCGCCTAGCGGGCAGCTCAGATATCAAGCGGAAATCGGATTCTATGGGTATGCCTTGTACAAAGTTGAGGATCCTAAGCTCTTCGTCACCGAGTTCTTCGGAAACCGTAAAGCGAGTACTTCGGCAGATGTCGAAAACTATATTAGAGGTTTCATCGTTGAAAGGGTGATCGACGCCTTCGCAGAGCATGATATTTTCAACCTTGTTAAGAATGTCGATGAGACGACGGATAAGATCGGTTTAGTAATTAACGACGAGGCTAGAAGGATAGGATTAACGATCGTGGATACGGTGTTCGAAGGAGTGAAGATCCCTGAAGAGGCTAGACGCTTCGCAACAGATGTTGGACAGCAAGCAATGGCTATGCAATTCGCTAAAGAGACTGCCCAAGTGCTTCCTCCCGGGGGTGGAGGAGCCGCAGGGGCAGGTCTAGGTGCTGGGATAGGTTTAGCCTTAGGCTCACAGATGGCTCAAGGCATGAGGCCGGGTGAAGCGCAGGTTCAGAAAGTTGTAATATGTCCCTACTGTGGTGCTCAGAATCCTGAAGGGCAAAGGTTCTGTGGGGGTTGTGGGAAAAGCCTTCTGCCGCCTAAAACTGTGAAATGTCCCTACTGTGGAGCTGATAATCCTGAAACTAATAAGTTCTGTGGAAACTGTGGAAAACCAATCCTGACGGGAGAGGTTGTGTGTTCGAAATGCGGGGCGAAAAACCAGGCTGGGCAAAAGTTTTGCGGAAACTGTGGGGAAAAACTATCTTAAAATAGCTTTTTTCATATTCATCGTTTCTGAAACAAGAGATATTCAAAAAATGCATGGAAACAATATTCTAGTCTTAATCACAATTTTGAATAAATCGAATTACGGTTTCATAGTTTCTAAATAAAAAACTTATGATCTACAGAAACCTTCCTGATCTTTTTCACGTAGCTCTAGAATGCATCCTGCTCCACAGATAGTTAGTTCGGGACAGTTCTCACATTTCTCTGGCGCATATTTTCTTTCCCTGATCTCCCTGCAGATAGGGTGATTCCATATAGAGCTCCAGTCATCCACTAGGATGTTCCCAAGGCTCGTGAAGTAGCTCTGGCAGGGATATACTTCACCCTCAGGACCCACGCACATATTCATCTTGCATGCGGAGCATGATTTTATACCTAGGCCCAGCTCGAGCGGGTTCAGTTGACAGTATTGTGTAGGCGTGAACCAGTTGAACTTCAAGTCTAGGATGCCTGCCTTTTCATGGATTTCTGGCAGGATCCTCTTCAGCTCATCTATGTTTAGGGCGAAATCTCTAGCAACGTTAGTAGCCGAGCCCGAGTATATGAGGCTGTTGCATCCAAATGCAGCTACCCCTAGACTCTTAATGAAGTCGATTGTCTCTAAAAAAGATTCATAATTCCTTTTATTGAGAGTCGTGTTCGTGCTCAAATATATCTGAGACCTCTCAACATTTCTTATGCCTTCGACCGTCTCCTTCCAGCTTCCAGAGACCCTCGTTATCGAATCGTGAACTTCAGGGATGTGAGACTCCAAAGTTATCTGCACGTAGTCTAACCCGGCTTCTTCAAGCGTCTCAACGTATCCAGGGTCTTTGAGGGCTCTGCCGTTTGTTACTAGCCCGGTGACTTCTCCACGCTTCTGAGCGTATCTTAAAAGGACGGGTAGGTCCTCTCTCAGAGTCGGCTCTCCACCTGTGAAGGTTAAGGTGAAAATACCGAGCTCAACACACTTATCGATAACTCTCATCCAATCTTCAGTCGACATTTCAGGAGTCTTATGCGGTCCTCCGGTGTAGCAGTGGAGGCAGTTGTTGTTGCAGCGGAAGGTTAAAGCGAGATCCATTCTGAAGGGTGCTGTAGTCTCGCTGCTGAATGGTTCAATCTTTTCAACACCTAAGAATGAGAGCGGACATACCTCTTCAGTCTGGGCTAGCGTACTTATCGCGTATACTAGATTTTCATAGTCCGCTTTAGCGGTCTCATCTTTTACCTTATAGATCCTCTTCAACGCTTTAACAGCCTCCTTCGTCGAGTAGCCTTGCATGAAAAAGTAGGCTAAGGCTGTAGCCGTTTCATTCAAGTATAGTATAGTGTTAGCGTTGATCGCGAGAAGCCCTTGCGTATTCGGTTCAACCCTGAGCTGGAGGGAGATCCCTGAGAATTCCTCTTCGCCTCTATAGGTGAATAATCCAACTGGGATCCTTTTCGGGGCTACTAACCTTCGTATCATGCCCATATTTCTCACCTAACTCTGCCTCCTGCACACGCACATGCACATGAGACGCAAGCACATGCGCATGCGCAGCTTGCGCATGCGCAGAACCCCCCGGAGCCTCGACGAACAGGGGCTTTCTTCGTCGACTCCTGAGCAGGGGCTACTGCGTCAGCAAACTTTTCAAGGTTGCTGACAATACCGTTAGCAGATTTCTCTATCGAGGTGACGATCTTATCAGCTACTTCCGCGCCTGGAAGCGGGCTGGATTCAGGAGCTTCTCCAGGGGTTCTCATTGTTGGAGGGGTTCTTCCAGGTTTAGCCCACCACCAGTACCACCACCAAACTGGGTCTGGTATGAGTACACGCTCGCTTAGGTTTTCTTTTAACCTATCATTAAACCTTTCATCCACGTAGAGCCAGAGGAGGTTCTCGTCGAAGGCTTGTGAAGCCAGCTCAGGGATTCCAGCGTCGGTAACCTGTTTCCATGCCTTGTCCACTATAGCTTTGTAATATGCTATGGTTTCATCCCTGTTGTAGCCTTTCATCTTCTGCTCGACGGTGTCTCTAACGGCGATAACTGCGTTAGCCACCTTACCCTCGTCGAGCGTGTTATCCTCCTTTATTGCGTCCAGGAACATTATCTCATAGTATCTGAGAGACGATTTTTTTTCTCCACTCGGGTTTTTGAAATCCATCATAACTTCAATTTTAAGTTTAGGCTCAGATTCTGTAACCCAGATCGCCTTCTTATGGAGTAGACTATAAAGGATGGATACAACGGTCTTGACGGGTCCAAGCCCTAGCAGCCATCCCGCCTCAACGGCTGTTAAGCCTCTTCGAACGCCAAGAGACTCCATTTTCAATGAGGGTTTAACATAATCAGTCTTCCTGATTCTACGGATAACTAAGATGAATCCGATGATAAGAATGGCGATTAATACGATTATTGGGAGGATCGGAAGCAGAAAATCATATACAAACGCCTCTATGCCTGTCCTTTTAACTTGATATTGTTTAACGAGTTCTTTAGGGAAGGAGACGCCTACTATAAACTTTTGATTAGGGGCTAGATTCATACGCTCCCAGAAGAGCGTCATTCTCCCGGTCTCAGGGTCTTGTTGGAGATTATCATAGTCCGGCTGGTTCTTCACGTTCTCGCTTGTGGCGCCTTCAGGGAGGATTATCAGTACTCTTAGATCCTTAACAATCCTCTCCCACCAAGTTGGGATGAACTGTAATCCAACGTTTCCAGGATTAGTCTCATCGAGATAAACCATCTTTTCTACGTTTACGGTGAGATTGAATCTAAGACTGCTCCCGGCATTAATCGGCTTCATCAGCTTTACATCTACCGCTGGGCCCTCTTCAAAGTCTTTTGTAATTAGTAGACTGGTTCCGTCTTCCTGGAAAGCTTCTCCGAGCGTGAAGTCTTCATTAGGCATTCCGACGAATATGTCGGAGCTTATTCTTCCGGAATCAACTGCGATTTTAATATCGTATAATAGATCAATTGAACCGTCGTCGTTTACCCATAACTTCGCATACTGATGCTCAATATGGTAGGATATGGATTGAGACTGAACCGTGTAAATATGGTATGATATACACGACGCTACGATAAGACTGATGAAGATGAACGTTTTATAGGTCTTATTCACCATTTTGGCTCCTCTACAATCTGGAACTGCTTTCCACAGTAACTACATCTTATGGTTGGGACACCGTCAACTATATTCATGAGGCTAGGATCCAGCGAAGCTGAGCAGAAAGGACACTGGATTACTTTAGCTTTCAACTCACCTGAAACTTCGATTTTTTGGATTACTTGGGAAGGTTGCCTGCGTTGCAATATGTATATGATTCCGATGCCTAGAGAGATCATCAGAATCGCTATTGGTAGACGGGTTGAAGCAGCTTGGATACTCGCAGCCCATGCGAAGATTAATCCTAAAATTATTAGAAAAGCTGAGGCTAGATAGCCTAATACGACTTTAATAGACATCAGTTGAACCTCCCGTGTTCACTTTTAAATCGATCAAGATTAGTTATTATTGTTAAAGATAAAGGATTGGAAATTTTGAACGTTCGCTGAAAATATCTTCTATAACTTTCCTATAAACCCGTTCTAAACTTAATTTGATGAAAAGGTTCTTTTTTCAATTTTTTTATTATCCCGAGGGAAACTATCAAAGTGAGTATTGAGAAGACCGACAAAATTACGAATGAGACTTTAAGATTGTAAACGTCTGCGAAATATCCAGCTATAGCGGCTGAAATCGACCCCAGCCCGAAAGAGAAGAAGAACATCAACCCGAAAGCTGTTCCAGAAGCCTCTTTAGGGGTTAACGACCCAAGCAGAGCTGTCATAGCTGGTTGGTGGCCGTAGTATGAAAGCCCGAAAAGGACTATGAATAAGCTAACACCCATATTAGAAAGTGTGAGAATGCTCATCATACTTGCGACCATGCCTACGGAGAAAACGAATATAACCTTCTGGGAAGAATGCTTATCTGACGCTCTTCCCCCGATATACTGGCCTAACACTCCAAACAATAGAATCATAGAGCTTGAAAATGCTGCTAATTCGCCTGGTAAACCGCTTATTATGTTTAGATACGTGGGCAAGAAAAGATCTACTCCTCTGAAGAAAAGCCCTATGAAAATATTATATGTGAGGATTAGAAGGACAATGGGTCTTCGAAAGGCCTTAAGTCTCGTAGCAGTAAACCTTCTAGAGGTCTTCCCTGAGTCAGAGCCTAATATGTTTCCCATAAAGAAGCCGGTGATTAATGAAAGTACCCCAAACAGAAGGAAGGAGAGTCTCCAGTCTACGAGTATTCCGATAAAATATGCTACCGTCGGGGTGAGTATCTGACCGATGCTTCCAGCAGCTCCATGTACCCCCATAGCGCTGGCAGTATTCTCGGGGAAAATCTCGGAGATAAGGCTGTTAGAAGTAGGATGGTAGAAACTAGCCCAGAAAGCCATTACAAGCATACCTGCACTGAATGTTATAATGTTAGGGGGAAGGAGAAAAATTAATGTTGAAGCCCCGCTTAAGATGAGGCTCAATTTTGTAATGTTCTTGGATCCAAGATAATCCGAGAGGGGGCCTCCTATTAATGCTCCTCCTCCGTATATTAGGAAGGTCAATGTCATTATGAACCCCAATGTTTGATATGAGGATTCTAGGCTTCTGGAGACAACGCTTAGAAGCGGAGGGAGGACGAGGAAGAGTGAGTGGTTCAAGGAGTGGGCTACGCCTAAAAAAAGCAGGGTTAAGTTTCCCTTGTTCAATGTAAACCTAATCTCCGATGTTTTCTATCTCTTCCCTATTTCTCCGAATATAAACTATACCAAAATTCGTTCTAGAATCGGATGTCAAAACGATTTTTATCAGTTTCAAGTAGTGATTCTTAAATCAAGCTTGTTTTAATGTCAGTCGATATGAAGCAACTAGAGTATATGCTTTATCACTAAAGAATCAAAGATTAGGATCGTCGATGCTTTAGACCTTTAAATTACTTCTAGTATTCAGGTTTAACAAGGAAAGAAGCTTCAACTTTTTCATTAAACCGTTCATACCGACCTGATTATCGACTATTCATTATCATGTCTAAAATTATTTTTACAGCATCATGAGCAGCTTGCTCCACCTCTTCTGAAAGCTCTAAGCTTAGAGAGATATCCTTCGGAATGCATCCTACCAGGATTATTCGAGAAGGGAGTGTTCCAATCGCTTTAGATAGTTTAAGTAGCGCCTCCAATCCCGCCTCGTGGAGTGAAAATTCAGCGATCCTTAAATCATCTCCAAGTATTTTTTCTCGGTCAATTTCTACAATCTTCAACTCTCCGGATCTCCCCTCGATATTCATTGAATCTATGAAGATCGCGATGTTGTAGTCGCCTAGGTCGAAAGCCGCATAGATTCCTGATGTACCATAATCCTTTAGATCTATGTTTCCAGGAAGTTCGATGCTGGATAAGAGCTCTATAACTCTTGGTCCGAATCCATCGTCACGCATAATTTTGTTTCCTATCCCTGCGATTAGGATCTTTCTCGGGTCTTTCTGCTTCATAACCTGTACTGTTTCTTTTATCTTATCGCTCGAATCGGGTTCATGCAAATGATCTTCTTTTTTCATTATCGCTTAGGCATATT
The DNA here is from genome assembly GCA_018396695.1 of Candidatus Bathyarchaeota archaeon. Classification (GTDB taxonomy): domain Archaea; phylum Thermoproteota; class Bathyarchaeia; order TCS64; family TCS64; genus JAGTQU01. The sequence goes on from JAGTQU010000033.1 coordinate 14,066, forward strand.
AAACTCTATGCCATTTATTTGAAATTATATGTTTCAGTATGAACTCTTCAGCTTAGATTATAGAATAATTTAGGCGAATTATTCAATGTGCTTCTATTTGAATCCTGTTTTGTTAAATCTAAAAATATTTAGCTCAACTTCTTAGCCTTAAAGCTTACTTCACGATAAACCATTAATATCGAGTGGACCGGGCGGGATTTGAACCCGCGACTTCCACATTGCAAGTGTGGCGATCATACCACTGATCTACCGGCCCTCAGACTCTAACCATTTTAAATATCGGATTTTAACCTTATTGATGATTCACTAGATAAATATTCTCAACTCTTTAGATTACGGATATAAAACTACGGGGTTATTCATTTAAAAAAATCATGGTTAGTGAAAACGAAGTTTAGAGGAGGTTTATCTGGCCCTACTTCTAACCCTTGGCTCAAGCAGAGTCCAGAGCCATTCCACGAACTCTCTGAGATTCTTCGTCTGGATGTAGACTTCTCCGGGTCCCCGAATATTTGTTACAAGTCCTTCGCCGCTGAGGATAGTTTCTTTTAATCCTCCGAAGCGTTGAACCTTATATGAACATGTGTCTGAGAAGGCGACTAGATGGAAATTGTCTACGGTAAGCTCTTCTCCCTCAGAAAGCTCGTGCTTATCTATGGCTCCGAAGGTGTTTATGAACAAGTCTCCTTCGCCGTATACGCGTATCATGAAGAGTCCTTGACCGAATAAACCTTTTGTGAACCCTTCCCACTTGACGTCAAGCTCCACTTTCGAGGTTGAAGCTAGGTAGGAAGCCTTAGAGACGATAAACCCTCTGCTAGGCGCTACTTTCAGAGTTGTTATATCTCCAACAGGAGCCGCAACGAGCGCTATTTCTCCGACTCCTCCTCTGGAAATATAATCGTTGACGAATAGCGATTGTCCTCCAAGGAATGTTAGTCCAAGGCTGCCTAGGATGCTTTTTTCCCTTAAACGTGTTTTAACTTCTATATTCGGCGTCATGTAGGTCATGGCACCGGCTTCCGCAGTTATCGATTCCCCTGCATCCAAGTTGACAACGAGCATAGAATATGATGGGCTATATTTTATAGAGTATTTCATTGTAATTTTATATTGTTTCATGTTATTTTATTCTTGTGGTTGCGATGTTTTCCGTTGGATGGCTTAAGATTGTTAAGACAAGGAATCCCTTAATTTACACAATGCTTACACCTTAATATCAATAAAAATCTCTTGAAAATCAGAAAAATATTCGATGATTCTAAACCCCACGTTATTTTGGTCCCGCCCCCCGGATTTGAACCGGGAACCAACCGGTGTCTGCTCAATGGCTGGATGCCTTCGCCCAAATGGCCGAAGACTACAGCCGGTTGCTCTACCATTGAGCTAGGGCGGGCATAAGAATTTACATTAGTCCCAAATTTAAATTTAATCGAGTATACTTGCTCTTCTATGTGCAGTTAGTTAGAATTTTCGTTCCGAAGTGTAGAATTTAGTAGCTTGAAGTTGCATATTTTTTCGTCCAGCTTGGAAAAAATTTCTTGTTTCCTGGGATGTAGAGGGCGTTGGAGTATTCCTCCATAAACTCGATATCCACTAGGAGGTCGACGTAAACCATCTTCTCAGCTACTTTCCTTGCTTCCTCTCTCTTGTCCAACGATAGTAAGGCTAAATACGCGCCTGAAAGCGATCCGTTCCCGATGGGATGAATCTCGGCGTTAGGGAACTCGGGAAAGATACCTAGCGTTATAGCGTTTTTTAGATCCGTGTATGTTCCAAACGCGCCAGCTAGGTAGAAGTGCTTAACATCGTATATGCTGAGTTTTAGTTTCTTCATCAAAACCGTTATAGAGCCGCAGGTTGCGGCTTTAGAGTCCATTACGTAATCTAAGTCGGATTGTGTTATCACTATGTCTTCCCCTATCGAAGTCTCTTTGGCTGGGACGATTATGTACTCTAACCCGTTTTCACCCTCCCTGACTAATTTCGTTTTACCTGAGACAAGTTTTCCAACGAAGTCGAGTATCCCTACTTTAAACATCTCTGCAACCACGTCTATGATCCCTGAGCCACAGATCCCCCTAGGCGGGACGTCACCGATTACGGAGGCCTCAGCTCTGAAGGTTGAAGGGTCAATCCTCACATGATCTATCCCTCCTTTTGACCCTCTTATACCATACTTCACACCTTCCCCCTCGAATGCAGGTCCAGATGCGCAGCTACACGAGTATAGCCAGCTTCTGTTTCCAAATATTATCTCCCCATTCGTGCCTAGATCAACGAGAAGAGAGATGTCTTCAGATTCGTGCATGCCTGACGCTATGACGTCTCCAACTGCGTCGCCGCCGAGGAAACGGCTCACGTTTGGAATGCAGTAAAGATAGGCCTCAGGGTGTATGTCTAATCCGATGCTCTTCGCCTTCATGATAATCGGCTCGCGGGAGACGTTTGCATTAACCTCGCTGAGGTAAGTTGGGTCGATGCCTGCAAGCATATGATTCATGACGGTGTTCGCGCCGATGCAGCAGTCGGTAACTTCAAGCTTCTTCACATCGCTCTCTGAAGTCAGCCTATCTATAATGCTGTTTATTGAGTTAACGACTAGACTCTGAAGCTTCTCAAGACCTTTATCATCACTCGCGTAAGAGATTCTAGTTACAAGCTCTTCACCATGGGTTATCTGCATATTCATATCGGAGCCTTGTCTCAGAACCTGACCCGTGTTTAGATCTACGAGCATCGCAACTATCGTTGTTGTGCCAACGTCCACTGCTAGCCCATAGTTTCTATCCAAACTATCCGCTTGTTCAATCTTCAAAATCTCAGGGAAGCCTGAAGTTCTTGTAACCGTGGCGACGCACCTTACACTCTTCATCTTGTCGATGACATCGTATATTTCATCGCTTATTCTAGGCTGAATCCCTGAGTAGCCTTCAAGCTGAATTCTCCTGTGACGTAGAAGCATCGGAAGATCCCTCTTCTCAATTTTAAGATAATACTTGGTTGAAGCAGGATTAATCTTATTTAGCTTCAAAACCGCATTCGAAAGGATCTTCGGGCTTTCAATCCTGCTTTCAATAGGTATTGTGAAAGTGCAGTCGCTGAGAACCCTTAACATACATGCAAGATGGTATCCCTCCTTCCGTTCCTCTTCTGAGAAAAATTTGTCATACTCTTCTAAAAGATCCTCTATCTCCCCTCTCTCATGGATGACTCGGCATCTACCGCATTTTCCTTTTCCTCCGCATAAGCTTTCAATCCTGATTCCTGCATCTCTTAGGATCTCTAAAAGCAGCGCCCCTTTCTCAGCGCGGATTTCTCGGTTTAAAGGGTTAATGAAAACTCTGACAGCCAAGCGGGATCACTTTTGAGGGACGGTTAAAGAATTTTAATATTCCCATTAAACCAGGCGTCGCGAAAGTTTTTTTGCAATATTCTCTCTGTAAGGAGATTTGATTATTCCAACTTCTGTGATGAACCCTGTTATATACTTAGCAGGAGTCACGTCGAATGATGGATTCAAGGCTGGAGTATCTCTCGGAGTTATATAAACCTTTAAAATAGCCTGGTTTTCATCTTCTCCCCAGATGCTCAACACTTCTTCGGTATCCCTCTCCTCGATAACGATCTCGTCTCCCGTGCTACACTCTAAGTCGAATGTCATTCTAGGCGCAGCGACGTAGAAAGGTATTCCATTTTCTCTCGCCAAGACCGCTTTTTCGTATGTTCCAATCTTGTTGGCTACGTCACCGTTAGCGGCGATCCTATCAGCCCCGACGATAACCATATCGATCTCACCCTTCCTCATGAAATATCCTGCCGCGTTATCGACTATAACTGCATGCTGAATCCCCTCTTGTTTCAGCTCCCAAGAAGTTAACTTGGATCCTTGACACCTCGGCCGGGTTTCGTCAACGAAGACGAAGATCTCTTTCCCTTGTACATGGGCGAACCTTATCGGACTTAAAGCTGTTCCATAGTCTATGAACGCAAGTGCCCCGGCATTGCAGTGGGTAAGAAGCCTAGACCCGTCTTGAATGAGCTGGCTGCCGTAGTCGCCTATTCTCCGAGAGGATTCGAGATCCTCTTCTGCAATCGCATCAGCCTCATTCACTATTCTTTTCACTCGTTCAGCTACGATCCCCTTGCCTGCGACACTCAGGCATCGTGATACGGCATTAGCCAAGTTAACGGCTGTCGGTCTAGTCTTGACGAGAATCGCAGCAGCATCTCTAATTTTAACTTCGAATTCTTCAACAGATGATTCTGCAAATTCTAATGCTGCTTGAGCTATACCGTAAGCCCCGGCGACGCCTATCGCGCCTGCCCCTCTAAGTGTCATGCTCCTTATCGCTTCTGCCGTTTCAATGTAGCTATTCGTCGAATATATCTCAAACTTGTGGGGGAGCTTCCTCTGGTTGATCATCTTAACTGTTTTTCCCTCTCTCCAAAGTGTTCGGAAATCTCGAGTCACGCCGTCGATTCTAACCTTCAAAGATGCCACCAGCGTTGTTCCTATGCGTAATTGTTATCGTTCTACGACCTATAAATATTGAAGACTATATTATTTAAAACACAAATAGTTTAACAGCTACTAACAAGGTTGAGGCCAAGTTTTTCATGCATCCCTAACAAAAATCAGATTTGCTGAAGATAGAAGAGGCGAACATGCTAGAGGTTTTTCAGACATTTTATGAACGAGCTCGAAAAATAGCCGAAAATAATTAAACAGATAGTTAGAATAATTATCACA
>JAGTQU010000034.1 GCA_018396695.1 Candidatus Bathyarchaeota archaeon
TTGGCGCTGTTGACTAGTTTAGAGTCTAAAGTGTTAAAGTCTCCTGTATATAGGATCCTTTTACCATTCGTATTAAGCTCGACCATAGCACTGCCTGGAATATGTCCCGCATTTATTAGCTTAAACTCAATGTCTTTAAACTTGACATCTATGCCATAGGTGAGGTCTTTCCTCTGCTTCATCATGCTCTCCAGTTCGAGGTATTCGAAGGGCAGATAATATCCGCTCAGTTTGATGAAATCTTTTATGAGAATCTTTACAATCTCCGCAGTCACGGGGGTCGCGAAGATTGGCTTCTTTTCGGAGAGATAAAAAATAGGAGCGCCTCCAGAGTGATCCAAATGGCTGTGGGCTATGATTATTCCGTCAATATCGGTTGCTCTAATATGTGATGGAAACTCAGGAATATCATTTATCTTTACCCCATAATCGAGTAGAAGGCGTGAACGCTCAGACTCGAGTAGAATAGCGTTTCTACCCACTTCCTTAGTGCCGCCCATGAATCGGATTTTAACCATTTTCTATTCACTTAATCTACTTTTAACTAAAAACGATCCAACGTAGATGCTACCTCTTGATAGGTGCCTGTGAATCGCTCTAGTTCTCTCCCTGAAACCTTAGGTTTCAATAGGGGAACTAAAAGTTAGATGGAAAACCTAAACTTAATGTTTTCTAATTCTAACTAGGCTAATAAAGAATAAGATATGGAATTTAATAAATTTTTCAAAAATAGCCCTGTTCTTTGGTTTTAAAGAAATTATGAATACTAGAAGCTAAGCATAAGGATGAGCATGAAAAATTTTAAATCAAATTCTATTCGTATAGCCTATCTGGATCCTTTATCTTGAAAAAGGCCCATACTGCAACGATTGTCATCCCCGCAGACATTATTTTGAATGGAAGCGTTGGATCAATTTCATATGAGATACCTCCGAGTAATTGAGCCAGCGCCATAGGCGCAAAAAGAAGCATCCCTCCTCCCCCGCCCATACTACGGATATCAATGAAAAAGTGGCCTGCTCCAATAGCCGAGGTTACGCGCCCTCTACGCTCTCTAGGCACAGCGTCTGCAATGAGGGATTGGAAGCCAGGCATTAGAAACGCATTTCCAATAGCCATTAAAAAAACCATCAAGGAAAGCCCTGTAAAATCCTTAATAAAATAGAGGAATATGAGGGGATAAAGAGGAACAATGGCTAAGAATGGGATTAGAAGCTTCCTCCTTCCATACTTGTCTAGGAACTTTCCCGACCACTGGGATAAGGCTAGCCGTGTTCCTCCCTGAATTGCAGAGGTTACTCCCCAGCTTGTAGCAGATATTCCTATAAGCGATGTCGCGTAGACGATCCAGAATGCCCCAGAGACCCCGTTGAAGAATACCTGGAGAATTTGAATAATCGCTAGCATTTTTATGAGATTAGGCATCCATTTTATCGTTTCGACTAGACTTAAATACGAATCCCTAATAAGCTTGGGAAAATTCCTAAAATTAATCTTTTCAATCCTCGACGGATCCAGAGTCTCCTTAAGAGTGAACATTCTGATGGATGCGACTAGTATTCCTGCGCCAAATCCTATATTATATATAAGCCGCATCGCAGGGATTATCCCCCAAGCATCAACTAAAAAGCCACCGATGAAAGGGGAGACAACCCCAATTGCAGCAGGCAGCGATATAGCTAAAGCGAACCCTTCACCTCTTTTACCCGCTATCATCGAATCAGCCATTACTACTGTAAGTATAGGAGAGTAGAATAGCACGAGTTGTTGGAAAAAGCTGGCGAATACTAGCCACTCCCATTGAGGGGCGAAAGCAAAGGGGAGGAAGCTAAAAGCGTATAAAAAAGTAGCAATACTGATAAGTTTCACTCTCCCCGACTTGTCAGCAACATATCCTCCGATTGGGTAGAGGAATAAACCCGCTATAGCTGAGACGGAATTAACTAAGCCAATATCTGACGGAGTTCCGCCAAGCTCTTCGATATAGAGGGGGAGATAAGGTCGTGGGATATTTGTCGTAAATTGCCAAATGCATTGACACAAAACTAACCAGAAGAGGTTTCCTCTTAGCTTCCCTATCCCAAACTCTTGCTTCTCCATCTTAGATTTAGTGCTTCAGGCTAAGGTATTTACAGGTTACTATTTTTACGCTTATTACAAAAGATTTAGATTGTTTGAAGAATATATAATTCTTAATAAATCATTTATGAGGATCTATAAGCCACATAATTGAATGAGGATAAATCCTCCTAGCATCCGTGGAATAATCTAACTTTTCAACTAAGATACCTCCACTTTGAGACGGATGGATTCGAGTTTTGAATAAGATATAATAGCCTTCAAAAATTTTAGCCTCAAATCAGTAATAGCATCAGCTATATGTAATGATCTTTAAATTGTTAAGTCGTTTAGCAAGGTTCTCTAGGGCTTCATCTTTCCAAGGGTCAAGGTTTGAGTTCACTGTGAATTTCGTATTTCTTCCTTTCAGGCATTTTTTAATCGACTTTTCGGCCAATATACCCAGCTTTTCTGTTCCTCTATGGAAAAATATTGCATCGTACTTGTTTCTTTCAATATATTTTCTGATCTGCATAATGGTGAACTCTAAAGTCTCTTTATCAAGAGGTTCAGCTGTTTCGAATTGGGAGAGCGGATAAGTCTCAGCCAGCTCTGAAGGAATTATGCCGAACGGAGGAGCATAAAAGCAGATATGTATTTTCCAATGCCTCGAGGAGAATTCTTCAATATTCTCAAGTAATGATTTGAATTGATGAGACGAGGTATATGGCTTAGTCTCAGGTGCAGGAACTAGAAGCAACAAGTTAGCTGCTTTTGGGGGAGTATAATTAGACTCTATTTTATGAGTATGCCTCACCACCTCGGGTCTAGAAAGGCTCCAAAAGTCGAAGATATACACTCCCCTCCCATCGTAAGAAGGGCTGTTCTCCTCGATTACATTCTTATATTCAGCCAATTTTCTGAAAGCTGATGCTAATGCAGGGTGGGCTCGACTTCTCGACTCTAATAGTCTCCACAAGTCACCTTCAGCGACGGCTTGTTTAACCGTGTCCATTTCAGCCATGCATGCGTAGAGATTATGCTCTGTCAGAAACTTTTCTCGTTCATGCTTAAGCATCTCTCTTAATTCGCTTGCTTCACGTTTTCGGCATGCTGGGCAGGAGCATGGGAAGTAGCTTAGATCATCAATCTTCATGGTGCCTGTAGGCGTCATATATCTGTCGTCCTTAGAGAATAGCGCATAAGCTGCTGAATCGAACATGTCGCATCCCATAGCGACAGCAAGAGGGAAGATCATGGGGTGACCCGCTCCGAAGAGGTGGAGAGGCTTATCTGGTGTAATATTCAGCTTAGCAGTCATAACCATGTCGACAAGTCTTGGAAAATGGTAGCGCTCCATGATTGGGGTTGGACTTCCCAGAGCATGTATCGGGAATGGGAGTCTACTCATTTCGTGTGCGGAGTATCGTATGAGGTTTGTAAACTCTCCTCCCTGAATAGGTCCAACCCATAGAGTGTCATCATCCATTAGCGGGACCGACTCTCTCGCATGCTCTAGGGTTTTTTTTACAGTCCATAGAGCCGTGTTGTAGTCTGTCTCCCATCCTGTCGGCTGGTCTAGGATTACGGCTATGTCTGAGCGGATCTTCTTCTGAAATTCAACTATCTCCTTAGGGCTTGTATCTATCTTACCGTACTCAAGAATCTGATACGCCCCAGAGTCTGTGGCTATTACGCCTTGGAATTCAAGTAGACTATGAGCATCTAAATCTTCAAGATGTCCAAAATGCCGTTTAATTATATAGGAGTTCGTGATGACTGCTTTGCATTTGAACTCTTCCAGCATCCTCTTAGGAGGTATAATTTGAGAAATCGGGTTAACAACTGGAAGGAAGGCTGGGGTCTCCAATATTCCGCTTCTGGTTTTCAGCCTTCCGATACGACCCATTAAGTCTCTCTGCTTTACCTCAAAGGACAATGCGACCACCATCTCTGTATTCAACATTATTCTTCGTTGACTGGGAGTATCAACTTTGTATTTCAAAACTAAAAAATAAATAGTTGAGTTTGAGCCCCTTTTTAGGCTGTCTCACTGACGAAGCGTTGATAGATGTCTCTCACCCGGTCTGCGGCTGGACCGCTGCCTTCCACCACACCATTCTCTGTTACCCTGATCTTATCCATTACAACTATTACACCAGCTTCTGGATAGAGGCGGACCATACTCGGGAAGACGCGCTCAAGCCTCTCTACTAAGCCTTGAAGGTTAAATGGCCTCTCCGATGCCTCAACTTTTCGAATATCTGATCCGTAGATGAAAACTCTATGAATCTTAGTCCCTTTCTCTCCCTTCACGTCGCCTAAACATAGACTCATAGTATTATTATCGTAACCTAGAAGGATCCCCTCTATTACTTTGCCTGTAGAGTCGACTACCTGAACTTGCTTGTTTATCAATTGACCTAGCTCGTCATAGAATCTTCTACCAGCTAAAGCAGCCATGTTTGCACCTCTAGCTGAGAGTAGATCTTTTGTTATATAAAAAGAAAAATATGAAATTAGCTTTTCCGAAATGTGTTATAGGGAAAATAGATCTATTTAAGATACTCTTTCACGAAGTCTGCCGTAAAGTATTTTCCACCGTTGAATTCTAGGCACTTCGCTAATTTGAGGTCCTTGAGTATTTGAAACAGCTTACTCTGTTTAATCTTGGTTTTCTGTATGTCTCCCCAGCTTCTAGGCTCTAAGCATAGTACCATAACCGTTTTGTAGTCTTCGTCTTTTAGAAATCTTTGAAGATCAGAGATCTCTTTTTCGCCAATCATGCTGGAAAACTCTTACACATAAGTACTTTATATATTTTTATATGGCTTCCTCAAAATCTGAGAATCTTTCTGGAGCATCCTTTTTTTCTTTAGTGACTGGATTAAAATTACCGCTTGCTTAGGAGACTCCGCTTTAGCCAAAACCTTCAAGTTTCCAATTTGAGAACGGAAGCCGCAATGGGTGCATAGCCTAGTTTTATTGGTGACTTTTGCGAGAAGGAGGTTGCCGCATCTAGGACAGACCGCTACAATATACATTGTTCAAATGCTCCTTAGCCATTCAGGATCGGCCAAAGCAAGCCAGTCTACTACACTTGACAGGCATCTCCTCTCTCCATGTATCATTGAGAGTGCCTCTTCAACGATCATGTCGATGGATTTACTCGTTGTATCTATTTCGCATACTCTGTTGGCTCCAAATACTCTAATGGCGTCTGTAAGGCATACTCCTATGAGTTCGGCTTCGATGTTCTCCCTCACTTTCTCCTTAGAGTATCCTCTCACCTCTAATTCACTTTTGAGAATCCATGGTGCTCTTCTCAATACGAATACTAAACTTGCAGACTCTCTATCCACGATATCTGAGGCTAAGTGACCATCTATTACGAGTGTTCGATTCGAAGACTCGATTAAATGTTTTATCACAGGGTGTGCTTTCTCCACATCTACTTCGAATGCATCATTCGCCTCATCTTTAGACGAGTAAAGGTTTTTCTCGATTACAAGGGTTGAGAGGTTGACGTACGACGCATCTAAACGTTCAGCCAATCTTACAGCGGCGGAAGTCTTCCCGACCCCAGGCACGCCTGTAAAAATGTAGACTCTCTTTTCCATCACTTAGCCTCAGATCGATGGATCTTGAACGCGTCCTACTGTCCGCTCTTCTTCAGCTTTTCCTGGGACAGGTTCTCATCGATCTTGATGAGATCCCCTAGCGCTATCCCCTCAGATGGTTTAGGTGTTTTCGGAGACTTCACAGTCTCAGCAGGCTCAAGGAGATCCACCTTCAAAACGTTTTTAATCTTTTTTATTAGTTCATCGTTGGGGACGAGTTCCTGCTTCTCCAGCTTCTTCACGACCGACTCTTTCTCAGAGAGCTTCTTAGCCAGTTCTTCGATGGACATAGATGCCTTTTGCCTTGCCTGCCTGATCCTGTCGCCGTAATCCTCCACAAGTGTAAGCTTCTCCAATAATTCGAACTCGCTCCTCCTAGTCGGCTTCGATGAAACCTGAGGCTTAGGTTTAGCGGGAGACCATTCCGAATCTCCAAATGGAGCACACTGTGCGCAGACGATTACTTTCGCACCCTCTATAACCTTCCTGAAGGGTGGCCCTCTAATTTCTTTTCCACAGACTTCGCAACGCATATCGGATCCTCCTTTAAGGATTAACCTAATCCTCTTATAAATCCTCAGCGCCTCTTCAAAACATATGTTAAGCGATCTAGCACGGATCCGTAGCATAGCCGACTATCAGTTCGGGGAAGGGTGCGGAGAAGTAATCTTCCCTGAAAATGTTACGATAACCTATTCAAAAAATACCGGTAGGATTAGACACATTTATCTAGATAATATTCTTCTAGCTACGCTGAAACCTACCGACGGATTATTCTCGATTACTTTAGCAGGGGGGTCCCGGCTATTACAATGTCCATCTTTTAAATCAATTGTTAAGGTTAAGGATGAAGTAGCCGAGTTCGTTATGAAGGGGCGAAGCTTATTTGCTAAGCACGTGCTAGAGGCTGATGGGGGCATAAAACCCGGTGGAGAAGTAGTCGTAGTTGATTCGAACAGAAAGATCGTCGCAGTTGGTAAGGCTACACTCAACGGTAAAGAGATGCTGGTCTTCAAAACAGGGGTAGCCGTCAAGACTCGGAAGGGTGGAAGAAAAAGCAGCGAGGAAGAGTAGTTCACTCAAACCTATCCATTAACCTGGTCTTCCTTTTAGTGTATCCGCTTTTAAAGTGCACAATCCTTGTAACGGAGTCGTTGTATTTTTCAATCTCACGGGCCTCGTCAGCCATTAGAGAGGCTGTTCTCATCATCTCATGTGCCGCGGCGACTAGGGGTATGTATCTCTCCCTCTCCTCCACTTTGTAGCATCCCTCGGTTGAGAGGGCTGCAACTCTTTTAGCCATCTCGAAACTAGCTAGAGCCTTACTTTTAGCGTAGGGGTTGTTGATGCCGCTGTAGGAGAGGGCCGCCTCCTTATCGATTACTATTTTCGGTAGCTCTGGCTTGCCTCCTTTCGCAATCTGTTCAACAACTCTGTCTATCTCAGTGTGGATGAGGCGGAAGACCCCTGTAACTGCTAAAACTCTAATAACATCGCTGTTGAAGACGGCCATCTCAACGGGATCTAGAAAATCTTGCCTTGCGCCTATCATCGGATCCGCGCATATGATCAAGTATCCTAAACCCTCTTCCTCCAAGGTTTTAGCTATCTTTCTGGACGGGTCATCTGAGATGACGATAATGGGCTTGCCAGTTTCTTTCAGGAACCTTCTAGCTGCTGAGGGTCCGGGTAGCCCCGCGTTAGGTGAGATTACTATATAGAGATCCGATTCGATAGAGGATGCTATCCGAGAGACGTCTAACGCCTCATCCTCCTCCATTTTACATCCTGAGGAGACGACTCTCACCGAGAGATCTTTTCTCGAAGCTCTCTCATCGAGCAAAGCATCTATCAGAGGCGTAGTGCCTATGAAACCTATTTTCAGGAAAGTTATCTTTACCATATTCTCCGTGAACCTCACACTACTTATAAAGGATTTTAATTCTAATACTTTACCGTGTATTCGGAGGCTAAAATATGGGGATGCCGAGTAAGATCGAGATCGCTCAGAAAGCTAGGTTAAAGCCTATCGTCGAGATAGCTAAAAGCATAGGGTTGAATGAAGATGACATTGAACCTTATGGAAAGTATAAGGCGAAGATTAGTTTAGAAGTTTTGAAACGGTTTAAAGATAAACCAGATGGCAGGCTTATTATCGTAACTTCAGTCACACCTACGAGAACTGGCGAGGGGAAGACGACGATGGCTATCGGGCTTGCTCAAGCCTTTGGAAGGCTTGGGAGGAGAAACATAGTAGTCCTCAGGCAGCCTTCGCTGGGGCCAGTCTTCGGGGTTAAGGGTGGGGCGACTGGAGGAGGCTTAGCTCAAGTCCTCCCTATGGAGGATATTAACATACACTTCACAGGAGATCTCCACGCCATCACATCCGCCCACAATCTTCTCACATCTTTAATGGAGAACCACATTTACAGGGGGAACGAGTTGAACATCAATATTCACGAGATACTCTGGAAGAGGGTGATGGATATCGAGTGCAGGGATCTGAGGAATATCGTAGTTGGATTAGGTGGTGAACTGGGCGGGATCCCGCACGAGAGCGGGTTTGAGATAACTACTGCTTCCGAGATAGCGGCTATACACGCACTCTCCTGCAGCCTGATGGAGCTTAAGCAGAGGATGGCTGAAATAACCGTGGCCTACGATAAGAACGGCTCGCCTGTGAAGGCGAAACAGCTTAGGGCTGAGGGAGCGATGACAATCTTGATGAAGGATGCTTTAAAGCCTAATCTTGTTCAAACCCTTGAGAATACCCCTGCAATAATTCATGGTGGACCGTTTGCAAACATTGCGCACGGATGCCCGAGCCTGGTTGCCATCAAGATGGCTCTTAAACTGGCAGATTTCGTCATCGTTGAGCCAGGGTTTGGGGCGGATCTAGGCATGGAGAAGTTTTGTGACATAGCTGCTCGGGTCGGAGGGTTAAAACCAGACTTAGCTGTCATAGTGGCGACTGTTAAGGCTTTGAAAAATCACGGAGGGGCAAAGGCGAAAGAACTCAGCGAACCTAATGTTGAGGCGCTGGAGAAAGGTCTACCTGTTCTCGAGAGGGAGGTGAGTAACGCCCGCGAATTTGGTCTCAAAGCCGTTGTATGCATGAATCATTTCGCATCTGATAGCCAAGAGGAGATAGATGCTATAATGGGCTGGTGCCGAGATAAGGGTATACCAGTAGCCTTCGTCGACACGGTGTTTAAAGGCGGCGAGGGTGGAATAGAATTGGCAAACCTCATTCTTAAAGAGCTTGAATCTGGCCAAAGCGATTTCAGGTATTTATATCCTCTAGATCTAGGCGTCGAAGAGAAGATAAGGATAATAGCCAAAAAGATGTACGCTGTATCTGATATCGAGCTTCTCCCAGAGGCGAGGAAATCGTTAAAGAAGATTGAGAAACTCGGGCTTAGCAGTCTACCCATCTGTATGGCTAAGACTCCTCTTTCACTGACCGATGATGAGAATATACGTGGCATACCTCCTGAAGGCTACATTCTTCCAATCACCAACCTAAAACCTTCCACGGGAGCTGGCTTCCTCGTGGCTTACTGCGGAGACATAAACACGATGCCTGCTCTACCGTCGAAACCCGCCTCAGATAATATGGATATAGATGAGGATGGTAGAATAACCGGGTTAAGCTGAGGGTGCGGAAATGGCAGTCATCCTCGACGGAAGGGCCGTCGCTTCGAAGATAGTTGAAGAGCTAAAAGCGAAGACCCAAGAATTGAAGATGAAGGGTATCACCCCGACTCTAGCCTTAGTTTTGGTTGGAGACGATGTATACTCGAAAAGATACGTCGACATGAAGATTAAAAGATGCGAGGAGGTTGGGGTTAAAGCCATTTTAAACCACATCAGCCAGGCTGGAGAGAAGGAGTTACTAGAGCTACTGAAGGGCTTGAATGAGGATCCACACATCCATGGCGTAATGATTCAGCTCCCTCTTCCAGAAGGGTTTGACGAGTCAAAGATGGTTGAAAGAATATCGCCGGAAAAGGATGTCGACGGATTAAGCCCGTCAACCTTAGGCAGGATACTTCTAGGGGAAGAGGCGTATCTCCCAGCCGGTGTAGAAGCGATCATGGAACTGCTTAGTCGGTATCGAGTCGAATGGGTTAGAAAGCATTGGGTTATACTCGGGTTAAGCAACATCACTGGAAAACCTCTGACGGCATTGCTTCTAAACAGGAAAGTTACCGTAACGACCTGCCATCCTGATCAAAAAGATCTTAGCAGAATTACTCGAGACGCCGATGTACTAGTCGTTGACGTAGCTAGGAAGTGGTTTATTACAGCGAACATGGTTAAAAGAAACTCCGTAGTCATCGACAATGGGAACAATTACGAGGAGAAAAAGGTCTACGGGGACGTAGACTTTGAAAATGTGAAAGAGATTGCCTCAGCTATAACTCCCGTCCCAGGGGGCGTAGGTCCACTCCTAGTAACCATGCTTGTCAGGAATACTGTTAAAGCTGCAGAGAAGATAAGCGTTTAAATTGAGGCATCCTAAGCCTTAAAGGTGTGTGAGATGGCTAAGATAGACTCTCGTAAGACCCGCCGGTTGATGAAGCAGATGGGCTTCAAAATGGATGAGCTAAACGATATTCAAAGAGTCATTATGCAGGGATCTGAGAGAGAGATCATTATAGAAAACCCTGTTGTAACCTCTGTCGATCTCAAAGGGCAGAAAATGTATCAGATTACAGGTGGACGGGTCTCGGAGAAGGCTGATAAAAGCAAAGTGGATTCCCGCGAGCAGGATATTCTCCTAGTAGCTCAGCAGGCGGGTGTCAGCAGGGAGATGGCTAAGGCTGCTCTCGAGGAGACTGAGTGGGACCTAGCTAGCGCCATTCTCAAACTGGCTTCAAAGAAATGATAATCTACGTACTAGGAGGGGTTTCGACGTCTATGAGGAGCATCTGGGTCGATGTTATCCGTTAGACGTCAAGGCGGAGTAGTCGTAGAATACATGGGTCAAGGGGTAATCCTCGATCCTTCCTCTACGTCGGTTGAATATCCTGTCTTTGTCTCCCATGCTCACGGAGACCATTCGGCAGCGTTCAGATTCCCGTGCACATCCAGCCATGCGACGGAGGAGACGATCCGACTCGTAAAAGCGCTAAGCGGCAGATGTTTGCAGGAGCCTAAGAGGCTGACCATTGGCGGCAAAGTCAGGATCGGAGACGTCGAGGTTAAGACTCTTAATGCTGGACATATCCTCGGGTCGGCACAGTTTGAGGTTGACACGCCCGAAGGAATAGTTCTATATACTGGGGACTTCAGCCTTGGCGATTCGTATACGATGAAGCCTGCGGAAATCGTTAGATGTGATCTGCTCATAATTGAGACAACCTTCGGATCCCCCGTCTTCTCCTTCCCTAAAAGGGAGCAGTTAGCTATAGACATGGTTAAATGGGCGACGATAGAGGTCGTTTCGAAGGGTCACATACCTGTTTTTAAAACAGACTCGATAGGGAACGCTCAGGAGATTATAACCATATTCAACAGATTGACGAGGCTACCCGTCGTCACGGTCAAAGGTGTTACTAAAGCTAGCGACGTTTACAGGGAATATGGGTTCAACCTTGAATACTTTGACTCGGATTCTGATGAGGGCGTCGAACTCCTCGAGTCTGGCAAGTGCGTTTTAATCGCCTCAAAGGGGTCTAAACTGGCTGGTGAAAACCTTGAAATCGCCTTAGCCTCAGGATGGGCGAGCATAATGCGCGGAAAGACGAGTCGTCAATTCCCCCTAAGCGATCACGCTGATTTTCGTGGTCTACTCGGGTTCATCAAGAGTTGTAAGCCTAAGAAGGTTTTAACCATGCACGGAGGGGCTTTGACTAGAGGATTCGCTGACTACGTGAAGGCTAGGCTAGGTATAGATGCCAAGCCTCTAACGATCAGGGGAGAGACGCTCTTCAGGCATGCCTCAATGAACGAGTCCCGGATGAAAGCTTGCTGCGACCAGGTCATATCAACCGTCAGGATACCCGGATTCGTATACGTGAAAAGATGGGTCCTCAGTGAAATGGCTAAAAAGGGCTTCAGTTATAGGGAGACTGAGGATGCTCTGAGCCGTCTCATCGAGCGCGGAATAATCAGCGTTGAAGGCTCGGAGATAAAACTGAATATTGAAGGGTTAAAGTAGGATAGCTAAAAGCTGCTTTAAACTTCAATATCCTCGATTGGAGCCTCAGAACCCATCGAATCGTTGACTGGAGACTTAGACGGCTTATAGCGTCTAACGTTATCGGCATCCTTGAAGCAGTCAATTTGACCGCTCTCGAATAGATTTTTTAGAATGTTGAATGCTTTCTTCTCCTTTATGCCCATCTTCTCAGCCAACTCTTTAAGGGAGAGCGGGTTCTCTGAGATTAATTGTAGAGCCTGTTTTCGCATCTTCTCTGACATAGCGTCAATAAGATTCACGAAGACGGCTAAATATTTGATGCAGGGGTTTCCGGCTAAAAGTTTATAAACAAAACCCTTCGGGGACGAAAAAATAAGCCGTTCCCGTTCAAGTTTATGGCAAAAAAGGAAGGCTACGATCGCGCAAATTTATTGGAATTTAGGATTAAGCATATATAAGCGGTTGCCGCGTTTGATCGGATAAACTGGGCGAAGCTGTATGAGGCAATCGGTAAGCGTCATCGCGGTAGCTTTATCGCACGGGGTAATGCACGCCTATCTCGTGCTTCTTCCAGCCTTAGTGCCTCTCATGAAAGATGAGCTTGGAAACTTTGAAATGATCGGGCTCCTCGTCTCTCTAGTGTTCCTGTTCTACGGTTGGGGATCGCTCCCTGTGGGCTTCCTCTCAGACCGTTACTCTAGGAAAGCCCTAATAGTCGCTTCAATGGCGCTCTGCGGCTTGTCCACAATAGTCGTGAGCGTCTCAACCTCATTAGTCTTAACCATGATAGCCCTCATCCTCCTAGGGATAGGGGCAAGCCTATACCATCCTCCCGGGTACGCCCACATGTCTCTGCTGAGTCTAGAGATGCGGGGGAGATATATGGGGTTGCAGGGTCTTGGAGGAGACCTCGGCATGGCTGCTTCATATATATCCTCCGTAGTCCTCGGCTCGGTGCTCGGGTGGAGAAACACTTTCCTAATATGGGGGTTAATAGGATTAGCTATGGCTGCGCTGGATATGTTCCTCGTATCGAACATTGAAAACGACGTCCAGGCATCAAATCAGGGATATGCTGAAACCTTGAAGGGGATGCTGAAGACGGAGCATCTGAGAACACTCCTCCTCGTCTTTTTGATCATCATACTCAGCGGCGCCCTATGGAATGGAGTCTCCTCCTGGATACTCACCTACATCAACCATGTCAAGGGGGTTCAGCTCATCATAGCTGGAGGGCTCTCCACAATAAGCTACACGATAGGGTCTTTCGCCCAGATCCTCGGAGGAGAGCTCTCCGACAGGAAGGGCAGAAGGATCATCCTCCTTATAGGTTTCGGATTATTCTCCGCATCCCTATTCGCCCTTACCATCGTCCAATCGTCTCTACCTTTGATTCTAATCATCGTCTCTCTGATAGGGTTCACATTCTACGTGACCCAGTCCCCGTTGAACGCATTGCTCGGAGACATCTCCCCAAAGAGAACTGTAGGGGTCACCTACGGCGTTAATTTCGCGGTAAAGTATGGTATAGGAGCATTTGCCCCAGCCATCGCAGGCTACCTCGCTGCAAACTATTCCCTAGACTACGTGTTCTACTTCTTCGCTATAATATCTGCTGCCGCCTTCGCTCTAAGTCTCTTCGTAAAAGATGTGAGGAAACCCTTATAGGAGCCCTTTAAGGATCCTCTCCAACGATACGTAGAATCTCGTCCCCTTCAGCTTCTCAACAGACCCCATGGAAGCCTCAAGGCCGGCGTCGTAGGCTATCTCCCCAAGGTATCTAACACCTAGTTTATCTACTTCACCCCTGATTCGACCCTTATCGTCCATAACCATGTTTTCCACTACCCCGAGGATAGGGGTTTTAAGGCTGTTCAAGAGGTTAACCAGTTTCTTAACGGTTTCGAACGCGAGGATAGATGGAGTGGTTACGATGAGGAAACTTATATTCTTCACCAGTCTTATCACGTCAAGGGTAGCGTCACCTAAGCCAGGTGGCATATCGATTATCAGATAGTCGAGCTCCCCCCACCTCGTTATCGCCATCAACTCAATCAAAGAGTTGGATACGTCCAGGCCCCTCAGCGGAGCCGGGTTATCGAAGGCGTAGAATACAATTGACATGTAGCTTAGTCCCCCGGCTACGGGTGGGATTATCCCGTAATCCTCGATCGGCTGGAGATCCCTAACACCGAGGATTACGTGCGTAGAAGGACTGGTGAAGTCTAGATCGAGTAAACCGACTTTAAACCTCCTATCCCTCAATGCGAGGGCTAATACTACCGAGGTGACGCTCTTCCCAACGCCCCCCTTACCGCTGGAGACTGCAATTATCTTTCTCACATTAGCTAGCCGGCGTTCTAAAATCTCAAGCCTCGGATCAGCCATCCTTCCTCACACCCCTCACGGATGCGAGCCACACCCCTCTCCCCTCGAGAACTTCAAAGTCGGGGCTACCACATCTAGGGCATTTAATGTATACGTGAGCCATCTCGGGGACGAAGTGGACCGCCTCAGAGGACTCTTCGTCGAGGGAGCTGAGGTCAAGCCTCCACTCCTCGCCGCAGGCGCGGCATTTCAACTTCGCCTTAATCGTCTCAAGAGTGAATCTGGCTTTCTTCATGTTGTCGGTCCGCAGCTGCTCGAGCGCGAATTGTAAAATCTCATCATCTATTTGCTGAAGCTCACCGATCTGTATGACTATGTCGGTGATTTCAAGATTATTTTCTATGGCGATCCTGTCCGCCTTTGAGATTATCCCCTCAGCTAAAGCCCATTCATGCATTCTAAGCCCCCCGTTGAGGCTGATAATTCTTCGATCAGGATGTTAAACCACCTTCCATCTTCAATATAGCTAGATAAATTTATGTCATCCTATTATCACATTAGCAAGAGGCTCATGAAAGGAGATCTGCAGGTAATTAACGAGTATATAGCACTCATAAAGAACCGTAAACTGCGATCCAAGGTAGAAGAGTTACTACACGACCCCAAGATCGCTTTTAACGCCGACAGGCTTCCGATTCATGAATGTCCTGCAGGCTCGTATGTGCACCACTCGTATAAAGGAGGCTTAATGGAACATACTGTCGCCGTTGTCCGACTAGCCGTCACGCTCTGCGATATAGTCTCCGAGGTTTATGGAGGCAGAATCGACAGGGATACCGTCATAGCGGGAGCGATTCTACACGACGTCATGAAATGCTACGTGTACGCCCTTCAAGATGACGGGAGATACGCGAGCTCCGGGCTCGGTGAAAAGATCGATCACCTTACCCTGCTCGTCGCAGAGCTTTATAAGAGGGATTTCCCGCTTGAAGTCTTACATGTAGCGGCTTCCCACCATGGAGACCAGAGTCCGATAAAGCCGAAGACCCTCGAGGCGCTCGTAGTAAGCCTAGCGGACCTTACGGACTCTGAGCTTAACCGAAACGTTCTAAGAGCCGCTGAATACCTTGCAAGGAGCGCTGCAGGAAAAGAAGTCCGCTTATCTTCCAGGGAAGCCATGGAGATAGTTAAAGCGAAATCCGAGGAAGGCCTCGAAGCCGTCCGCCGCCTAGTAAAGGGAGAAAAATAAAAAGGTGTGGTGAGCCTCTCTAAACGTGCCGCGGTGCCAGAGCGGTGATTGGGCTGGTCTCGAAAACCAGTGGCCTATGAGCCTCAAGGGTTCGAATCCCTTCCGCGGCGCCTAGGACAAACCCGCAACATTTTCGGGGTTTCCAGCTAGGCCATGAGGCTCCATTTCGCCTTTCTGAAGATCTTGTCACCATCCACGTCGCAGACGTACTCAAACCCGGCGTCAACCAGCTTGCACGCTCTACTCACCGCCACGCATAAGAGGCTCAAGGATTATCCCAGAGCTCATACCATTAGTGAAATCAACCCTGTCGGAAATCAAAGGCAAGGAAGGGAATGCACTGTTCAAAGGCTGGCAGAACCAGATCCAGTACATGAAGTAAGCGAAGCAGATGGTCTTTAAACGCTACTTCATTAAATTCAAGGACAAGTATCTGTCAAAGGAGATAATCCCCCTAACAGATGACTTGATGTGATTCATAGCCAGATACAATCCCTGAGGCATAAAGATGAACATAGAACTAGACGGACGAACAATAAATGTCCCGTGAAACGAGGAAGGGTCCTGAAGATCGTAGACATGGAGTTCAGCGCTAGAGACGAGTTCATCGTGATCCTCCCGACGGAAGTCAAAGCTGACGTGGACGACCTCCTTGAGAAGCACCGAAACCTACTACTCAGGAAATATAGGCAATACCTCTAGCGAAAGAGAACCCTAAACAATGACAAGATCCTCTTCAAAGAAAAGCCAGATACTACCAAGATCGAATCAACGAAACCCACTTCTGAAAGTAGCGTCATCATCGAGGAAGACACGATGAAGATCTATGTCAAAGATCATGAGAGCCCCCAAGCCATCCTAGGAGAATGGTTAGCAGAGCTAACGGAGCAACTCGTCAGAAAGACTATCGAAAAATACTCATCCAGATTCAAAAAGAATCCACGCAAGATATTCATCCAGCATACACGCCGATAGGGTTACTGCACCGGGAGAGGCAACCTCACATTCAACTGGCAGCTCTCAGTCCTCCAGGAAGAACTCTCTGAATACGTCGTCCTATATGAGCTCATCCACCTCCCGACCTGAGTCACCAGAAAGGCTTCCACAAACTAATTTCAGAAATCAATCCCAATTATAAGGAGAAGGAAAAGGAACTCGGAAGTTATTTAGCAAAGCCAAAATTTCTGTTTAGAACTCGAGAAATAAATTGAAATTATTGGGAAATATTAGATGTGAATTCCAGTCAGTGATGTTAGGATTGATTGTTATAACTCATATCTATTTTCCTCAGAAACTCTGCAAACATAGGGTGAAATAAACGATATCTTCCTCTTCCATGACGTATTAATAGCTCTTTCTTTTCGAGTCTTGAAAATAGCTCTGTTGCTCCTCGAACACCTCGTATGTCACTTGGAGATACAAGGTCTTTTCTAGATTCTGCTATTTTGATCATCAATTCTCGTTCCTTATCTGAGGCAGTTTGAAACTTCTGCGCGAATATGGACCTTCCGAATGATTCCTCGATTCGTGGCCAATTCTTTTCAAATATATCAATTCCGATTTTCGAAAATCCTCTAGTCAGAGTCAGCAATTCAAACATCGCAAACATAATGAGATATGGATGCCCCTCAGTCTTCCTCGATATTTGCTCGATGACTTTATCATCCACAATAAGCTTACTGCCCGCAACTTTGAGTCTCACGTTAATAGCTTCTTTTGTTTCATCGAATGTGAATGGCTTAAGGTCGAACCGCTTGAAAAATCTCAATACTGGCTCAGCTGTCTCAGCTATCTCCGAGAATAGAAGCGATGGTGCTGTAACGACAAGTGAATAATTGCACTTTCTGTTGACCAATTCCTGAAAGGTTGTTCTCAAGGTTAGATACGCGGATTCCTCAGCTTTTATGGGAAAATAATGAAGATCGTCCAGAAGAACGAAGGCGATTTGTGTACCTGAAGGTTTGAGAATTTTCTCCCATAAACTCTGCAATGCGTCAACTAAGCTAGTGGTTCCACTATTTACTTTCCTTTTAGCAGATACAACGCCGAGATCCATCCCAACTTCCCAATGTTCGATTTCAACTTTTATCTTCGGCCATATCTTTCTCGTAGAATTCATGGTTGATTTCACTGTTCGTAGAAAGCTATCACAAAAAATATCCCAGCTCTGACAGACCTGCGGAGAAAGCGGAAAGTAGATGCAGACGCAACGAATATCATCTTTAAGCTCCTCTAGAACTATTTGCCTGAATTTGTACAGTAATGAGGTCTTCCCCTGCCCCCATGTTCCTAAGATAGCATAATTAAGTGGCGCAGGAGGGTCTAGCCTAGCTGAATTACGAGCTGTTTCCTTGAAGTATTGAAGTTCATCCTTTCTATCGGCAAAGCACAACGGTTGCACCGGATGTTGAGGAGAAAAAGGGTTCAGAATGTGATTATTGTTATGATTGTGATTATTCAAAGTCTTTTTCATCTCCTATACAATTTATAACGTTGAATCTTGGCTATGCCATGACAAGTTCTGTGAATAAGGCGGCCTCCATATAACATGCCCTCACCGCGGTAGACCTTCCGCCCACAGATGGCACAGGTTTTATATCCCATGTGATTTTTGTTATGTTTGTGATTTTAAAGGTTTTCCATTGCTAAATCGGCTTTTCTATTTAGCTGTAGATAATTCATCTTAGCATGGATTAGTCTGTCGCAACGTATCCTGAATAAATGTTATCAAGGAAAAAAGAGAGTTTGCGGGGGGATATCTCCCATCCGTGGTAGGTTCGAATCCCTTCCAAGGTACTACGATCAAACCAGCAACGTTTTCGGGTGATTGATCGAGACTCCGCTTAGCCTTCCCGAAGATCTTATCCCATCCATATCGCAGACGTGCTTGAAGCCTGTTTCACCGAAGCCCATATGCTTCTTTTAGTCTTACTCCTACTGAGTCCTTAATGGTTGTTCAACGGAATATGGCTAGCTATTGTTTGTTCTAAAACCTAGATTAATATAATTTGAAGGAAGTAGTTTGAAACGAGGATGGAAGAATGAAGCTAAAACATCCGCTCCATTTGGTTGCAATAGTTGTTATAGTATTAGTGTGTTATTCGGCTATCGTTTATGTTCCCCAATATTATCAGGCTCAAGTATACGCGTCATCTGACGCTAAGGCTTACTCTGTAGACA
>JAGTQU010000084.1:0-713 GCA_018396695.1 Candidatus Bathyarchaeota archaeon
TATCGATTTTTTGGTGCTCGAGGGCCTCATGAATCTTTCAGAGAATGAACTGAAAAGTCTGGAACTTATTGGAAAGTGTATAGACCTTGTTTTTAAGGGTTGCAACGTCTACGACGATGTAGCTGATCTTGAAGAGGATCTCAGCTCAGGCATATTTAACAGTGTGGTCTATCTGGCAATGGACAAAGGATGGCACCACACAGAAAACGGCCGTTTAAAAGTCCTCAATAAAGCAAAGATTGAGGCCGTAAGACTAGGGGACCTTCTCTTTTTAAGGGGATTGAACTATCTTCAAAAAGCTAAAAACCTGACAAAAATCATAGATACAGAAGGTGTAGAGTACGGACTTAAAATCTTAAGGATCTTTAGTATGAGAAAGTGGTTAACTCGAGTGAGTAACCCGTTAACGATCGCATCAGCGCTTATGGTTAAGGTAACCCCCTCCGTAATGGTCTACAGTGAGTACATTTAGGATCAGTCTCTAACTCTTTTTTTTGTTAATACTCAGTCAATAAGGTGTCTTTTTGAAGTATTAATGAATTACATTTTGCATTTTCTCTTCTTTCCACATGTGTTAAATACCTATTGTTTGGATTTGAAAATGGTGTGATCGGGGCTAACCAAAAGGAAAAAAGGCTTTTTGATATGGAATACGATGATCTTCGAGTTTATAGCCCCGCCTTTAATCGAGTACTCTTCAATTCTAGCTGTGA
>JAGTQU010000084.1:761-3181 GCA_018396695.1 Candidatus Bathyarchaeota archaeon
CTGGTTTTCTATTATTTCCTCAAATTGGTTCAGTACCTTCGGGATTTCTAATATCGAATTGACTGCAATGTCTGGCACTGCCTCAAGCAAACTCTCATTAAAAAGCCCAGTCATAAGCGCTATAGTTTTGGTTCCTGCTCGCTTTCCAGATTCAATATCTGTAGGCATGTCGCCCACAACCACCGCATCAATAGCATTTACATTAAGTCTTTTTAAAGCAAGTATGACTGGCTCTGGCGAAGGCTTTCCAAAACGCACATCATCCCTTGTCACAACCGCGTCAAATAATTTTTCGAGCGAAAACTTTTTCATAATCATGGAGACATCCTTCTTACTTCTTGTGGTGACTACTGCGAGTTTGATCCCTCTTTGCTTCAAAACTTGGAGCATTTCTATTACTCCATCGAAGAGGGAGGAATTGTTTGCAATCTCTTTCAGGCGTGAATAAGATAAGAAGATCAATACTATTCTCTTGAAGAATGGCAGTCCAATAGTCCTTCCCAAGCGCCAGAGCAGTGAGATCTCTGCAATAGGTGAGGACTTCCTTATCAAAATCTCTCCTAGATTGTCACCGACCCTCTTACGGACTTCGTCTGTAATATCCGCGCCAAGTTTTTTGACGATCTTTATGAACTCCATGCTCATGGGCTCAACACAGTTTAGAATAGTGCCATCAAGATCGAACAACACCGCTGAGACCATTCAATTCACCATTATCTGTATCGTTAAAGTTTGGTTTACGTGGTTATTTAAATATTCACATCGGCAAGAAAGCAGAATCCATATTCGCAACCAAAAAGGAAAAGCTTTATGTCAGTTGTCAATACACATCAGCATGTATGAAATTTCTATTTGGGCACGAAATAATCGATTATGTTGCAGACATAGCCAAGGGGACAATAGTTGCAGTTTTGGACGAAAACCGTTATGAATCAATTCTCTTTTTAAATGCTTTACTGGCAAAGGGTCAAACTAAGACAGTAATAATAACCCCAAATGAAATTAAATCCCCCCTTCCACAGGAAATTGTTGAGTTTGAGAGGATTACAACAGCTACCGAGGTCAACCTTTTCGTCTCTAAAATCAGGGAAAGTATGAATAACGAAGGTGTTATAATACATAATTATCTCCATTATCTCCTCCTTAAGGAAGAAGAATCCCAAGTATTGAGGATGATTGAATTTTGGATTGGCAAGATTAGTAAAAGTGGCTTGGTTGAATTTATTGTCCTCTCAAAGGGGACTTTTCCGGCATTCGAGAAGAAATTAAACAACCTTCTGAGCGGATACATCGAAATCAACCGTAAGCATGGCATGAGGAATCATTACTCCTTAAAATTATTTCGAGTATGCAAGCCCGAATTTCATGGAGAAGAATTTGTCTATACCTTTGATGGAAATAGGCTACTCGTTAAATGGGGAGACGAATTCACGGAATACCTCCCGAAGGAGTCTGAAGTAGAAATTAAGAAGAAAATCAATTTTCTAAAGGACAATATCTTTAGCATAAGAATCGAACGGATAGCCGGCAAACAGCCGTCCAGCATGAGCATCTTTGATAGATGGTTGTACGCCCAGATCACGGACATGCCGCTGTGCTACATTTACTACCTATATCCGGAAAAAATTGACGAGTTTTTAAGAAAAATTGCTATATGGAACTTGCGTGGATTAGTAAGTATAAAAACTGTAACGCCAAAAATTCCGGATAAGCGTCTTGGTCTGCGCCTAAGGAATAAGATTGCAATGAAAATCCCCACGTCATTGGCCCTAATCTTTTTGAAAAAAAGGAGGAATACGATACCCTTCGAGGTATATAACATGATAAGAAAGGCTAGCGCATTCTACATCTCGACCCGCTCTTCTGAAGAAGAAACGGAGGAGCTAGATGAGGTAGAGCAATACTTTCAGGAGTATGCGGCAAGAGAGACCGCACTAAGGACGCTCTTGGAGAATAAAGAGAGCCCTCTAACAAGGTTCGACCTTAAGGAACTACCTAAAGTTTTATCCCTCTCTCTATATTATGGCTACCGAATTAAGCCAAGAGTTTACGAACAAGAAAAGGGAAAATGGATCATCGATATTGCAGACTGTTTCATATGCAAGGGTGTTAAAAGCCAGAGGCCTTCATGTGAACTGCTAATTGGAACAATAATAGGTGGATGCGCTGTCACCTTTAAGGAAAAATTTATAGCAAAAGAAATAGAATGCAAGGCAAAAGGAGACACTTCCTGCAAATTCTTGCTTGAACTTGTGAGAGAAAATCCATAGTTTGAAGATGCTGCTATATAACTAACTCCTTCGGGAAGACCACAAATCCTTCGTTTGTTATTTTATAAGGTCTGGGATTCGGATCGCAGTGGGAACCCCTCATCTTTTCGACTTTAATGGCTTTCACTTTTCCATTCTGGTAACTCTGCA
>JAGTQU010000090.1 GCA_018396695.1 Candidatus Bathyarchaeota archaeon
TTTCAAGACAACAGTTCGATCAGTGGAAAGAGAAATGAGATTTCAAACTCATGAAACTCAGTATGGAAGATTACTTTAAAGCGTTTAATTTTGCTGTTAAACAATTTTAGAGGTGTGGTCTAGTAGTTGTTGAATGGGAAAAGACTAAGCGAAGGGAGATAGAAAAATGGGTTACGCAACAACCCAAAATGAATGGAATCGCTTAAAATCCCTATTTTCTGAATCGGATACCATTCTTGATTCTCAGTATGAATAGGACAATAGTCGGAGAATTAGAAATCTCGTTTTCTTTTTGATTTTTTAAAGGAGGTGAGGTAAATGGATAAAATAGAAGCTCTAAGCGAGAAAGATTTCTTGGAAAAAGCCATTCAGCTATTGGATTTTGCTGAGAGCATTCTGGAAAAGTATCTATCAGAGAACGGCTTCGCCGATAAAGAGGAGCTTGTAAAATTCCTAGTTGAGAAGGCCTTCAGCAGAGATGAAGCTGAAAACTGCTTTCACGTCTCGTCAAGGGCGAAAGGTTGGAGTACATAAAGGATATGCTCTTCCATCCAGGCTGAAAATAGCTATCCCCACTCCAAGGGGCTTCTCTCCAATGCCGAGCAGGAGGGGCTATATGCTTCCAGTAATAGTTTCAAGAGCTCCGCCGAACATGCATTATCTGAAGTGGCATAGAAGGCAGTTGAGCTATCCTCCTCACTAGTATTGAATTAAAAGTGGGGGAGGTGAAACACATGAAGAAGGTTTGGATCCTCATAATGGGCGATAAGGAGTTAGCTAAGGAAATCGCCCAGAGGATTGGAAAGGTCCTGAAAACTGAGTGGAAAGAGTACCCGCTATTCGATAAGCAGAGGAGGCAGATCGATGAAACCAAGACGGAGCTCTACACAACGCTGGTAAGGGAGTAGATCTATCCGTTCCCCGCGGTGTTTGTAACACCATTTTTTTCTTCAAGGTGTTCTTTATGGCTAAAGTTATAGACTTGGATATAGGCTCCGGTTACACGAAGTGCTTTGATGGAGACAGCAGGATAATCTTTCCAAGCATCTACGCTTACAGACAGCCAACCATATGGGAGGATGCCGCTGAAACGATAGAAGGGGTTGGTGAGAGGGCCCTGGAGATAGCCAGGTATCCGAACGCGATAAAGCTCTACCCCATCTTGGATGGCAAGCCCCAGCATGGAGCACTCCTGAAGCTTGCAAAAGAAGCCATATGCAGGCTCAAGCTCGATCCTTCCGACGCTGTTTATTTGGTCTCAGGCTTACCCTACGAGACTGGAAAGCAAGAAAGGGAAAGGGTAAAGCAAACACTTAAGGAAAATTTGAGTTTAAGCGAAATAGCCGTTTATCTCCACTCACTTGGAACCTTATTCGATCTGGATCTGGACAGCGCTACGATAATCAATGTAGGTCATGGAACAACGTAGATCCTAATCGCGGAGAAGCTCAACATACTAGCCGGGGCTTCTCTGGCGTTAGCATGCGACTTCATCCTCTCAAGCTTAGCCGAATACGTGCAGGCAAAACATGGATTCAAGCCAAGCATGGAGAACATCATGAGCCTAGCGACGGGGCATGTTAAGGGCATATCCGCTTTCGGAGGAGCAAAGGTAGCTAAGAGGGATGTGGAGGAGAGGATGAAGGTCGGCGTTGCTCAACTGGCTGAGAAGATCTGCTACGATGCCCGCTACCTGCTCGCTCAGCTTCCAGCAAACCTGGAGTGCTCCAGGAGGATCGTTCTCTCAGGCGGTGGATCCATGATTAAAGGCATGAAGAAGGCTGTGGAAGAAAATCTCGGCGTGAAGGTTCTGGTTCCTAGCAGCCCGATATTCAGTAATGTTCGAGGCTTCTACAAGATAGGGTTGAGGCTCTATGGGTAAAATAAAAGTGGTTAAGAAAATATCTGTTAGGCTTTAGAGTCTCCTCTAGAATTTTGTTTTTAGGATTTTACCATTATGAGTAGCATCTTGAACTTCTCCACTGCTTTTAATGCGTGGGGTTCGTTCGCAGGCATCAATATTGTCTCGCCTTCGCGTAGGAGATATTTTGATCCCGATATGGTGACCTCTGCTTTTCCTTCGATGATGTATATCAGAGCGTCGTATGGTGCTGTATGTTCGCTGAGGCCTTGGCCCTCATCGAATGCGAATACTGTTACTGTCCCTGTATCCTTGTCGATGAGAGTTCTGCTGACGACCGCAGCTTTCTGGTAACTTGCAAATTCACGGAGGAGACCCTTGACCTTCGCCTCCATTCCTCCAATATGATCCATTGAAGATTCACCTCATCAAGGCCAGTCGAGTAGCCTCTTCTCACCTTCAAGCCTCTTTATATCTGTGATGTCTTGGGTGACCTCTAAGCAGCCTAGGTACTCTCCACCCTTTCCACGGATTGGGAAGTAGCGGATATAGATGAGTCTATCTTTTAGTCTTATCCAGAAGTCCGCAGACTCTCTGAGGCCTCTTCTGAATTCGTCCAGTATCTTGTTCACCGCATGTAGGCTCTTCTGGGGGTGGCATTGCTGAACTTTCCTTCCGAGAACAGCCTTGGTCCTGACGAATATTCTATCCTTTGTTTGACTATAGTAGCGGACAGTATCATCCTTGTCGACGTATGTTATTTCTACTGGTAGGGTATTGAATATGCTCTCTATCTCTTCTATGGAGAGTTCACCTGTCTCGAAAGCAACATTTCTAGATGCAGCCCCGCTCACAACCTCCTTTGAAAGGGTCATTGCCATCTTCGCCGGTTCAGGTGTAAAGATGAAGTATCCCAACTCGTCGAATTGGCTTCGAATGCTGGGCCATTCGTCTTCACCTATCACCCTTAGGGCTGTTGGGAATAGGATGTTGTTCTCCTTATAGAAATGGTTTGAGACTGTTTCAAGTATGGAGTTTGAAATTTTCTCTAGATTAGCCTTAAAGTCTTGGAACTTCATGCTC
>JAGTQU010000035.1 GCA_018396695.1 Candidatus Bathyarchaeota archaeon
AAGCATGCCCTGGATCAATACCCTTCCTCCACCCGAAGGACGGTAAAGCAACCATCTGCGACCTATGCAACGGAGACCCCCAATGCACAAAAGTATGTACCGAAGCGCGTTACAACGCAATTTATGTTGTCGAAGAAGGGAAAAACGTACATAGGAAGCTATTCAGCAGGAATCCAATCGAAGTTGCAAAAGATGTAGCGGTGAATCTCTTCGGAGAGA
Source organism: Candidatus Bathyarchaeota archaeon (assembly GCA_018396695.1). GTDB lineage: Archaea > Thermoproteota > Bathyarchaeia > TCS64 > TCS64 > JAGTQU01. Next base: position 220 of record JAGTQU010000035.1, read on the forward strand.
AAGGTGAAGAGGTGGTCTAAATGCCTAGAGGATATGCTGGAAAGCTTCTCGAAGTGGACCTTTCGAAAGGAGATGTAAAAGACATAACAATCAGCGACGCAGTCTTAGAAGACTACTTCGGGGGCAGAGGATTAGCTGCGAAGATCCTTTGGGATAGGCTTGGAAAGAAATGGGCTGAAGTGGATCCGCTTGGACCTGAGAATCTGTTCATAGCTCTGACGGGACCCTTAACAGGCATCTATCCTGGATCAAGGATCTGCTGCTCAGGGAAATCCCCCCTCAGCAACGGGATAGTGGGAGCAACTGCGAGCACAGAATTTGCTTCAGAGTTAAAGACTGCTGGATACGACGGCGTAATTGTTTCAGGGAGAGCAAGTAGCCCCGTCTACCTCCTTGTAACAGACGAAGGAGGAGAGATAAGAGCTGCCGAACACCTGTGGGGTAAAACAGGTGTAGAGACGATAAAATCGATTAACCGAGAGGTAACTGAGGAGCTTAAGGGAAGGAAGCCTAACTTAGGTCTCTGGCGCGAGCCCGCCTTCATCTATATCGGCCCTGCTGGAGAGAACCTCGTCAGGAATGCCGCAGTCATGACCAAACTATGTCACGCAGCTGGCTATGGAGGCTATGGAGCTGTCATGGGTTCGAAAAACCTGAAGGCTATAATTGCTAAGGGTAGGGGGCCGATGCCAACCGTGGCAGTTCCTGAGACGGTTAAAATCCTCTGGCGCGAGGTTCACAATTTTTTAATCAGCCGGGATAGGTTCCGTAGATGGGGGACTGGATACGGAGGGTATTCCGTAGGCTTTGAAACCAGCTCGGAGCCTGTCCGCAACTGGCAAGATGAGTGGCATGACGAGAGAAGCTTCGGAGGACCAAGGTTCGACTATAGGTTCTGGGTGAAACGATACTGGGCTGACTTCAACTGCACTACGAGTTGCATGAAGGTGAGTTGCATTAAGACGGGGCGCTGGAAGGGTGACATAACCGATATGCCCGACTACGAGTTACAGGCTTACTGTGGGACAAACCTAGGCATATTCGACGCAGAGAGCAACATTCACGTGAGCGCTGTCATAGATGACCTAGGCCATTCAGGGATCAACGGTCCTAATACTATGGCCTTCGCGGCGGAGCTCTATCAGAGAGGGCTACTGAATAAGGAGGATTTTGGCTTTGAGCTTAATTGGGGGGATGCTGAAGCTTTCACAAAAATCGCTTGGCTTATAGCGAAAAGGGAGAAGATCGGAGACATCCTTGCAGAGGGAACCTACCGGGCGGCGAAGAAAATATCTGAGATGAAGGGGATTGACGTAACCCCATATGCTGTTCATTGCAAAGGCATTGAGATTGGTGCCCATGGAACGAGGAGCGGCAAGGATATGAATCCGATAGGCTATGCTGCCTCTCCTCAAGGAGGAGACCACACTTCGACTGTTAAAGATGGATACGATGATATGAGATGGAGTGTCTTCGGAGACTCGGCCGTTTTCTGCAGCTTCTGCTTCTATGATACTCTAGTATGGGATTTTGCAAGGGCGGTGACTGGATGGAACATCACTAAGCATCGATGGTGCACCGAGCATGGTCCAAGGATTATAACTCTACAGCAATCCACCCTTCTATTGGGCGGACCCGACATATTCTGGGATCCTGATAAAGACTTTGACAATCCTCCGAGGTTCTATGAGCCGTTGCCTAGTGGACCTGACAAAAGTAAGACTACTGATAGGAAGATTGTAGAAGAGATGCGGTTAAACTATTATAAGGCGATGGGGTGGGACGAAAAGGGAATACCGACGAAGGAAACTCTAGATCGGCTAGGTTTAAGCGATGTTGACGAACAGCTAAAACGGATCAGAGAATAGGCTTCTAAAAATCAAACAATGATTAGAAAAGGCTTTATTTTTTCTTCACCTAGATTTTTAAATGTTGAAGATCACTGTCCAAGTCTTCGGAAGCCTCATACAATTTTTAGGTAGAAGACAGACCCTAGTCCTTGACGAAGAAGCCACTGTGAAATCTCTCTCTAAGATTCTGTTCGCTGATCTGAAAAAATTCGAAAACTCTTTCTCCGAAGCCCGAGAGAGAGGAGAAGGAGAACTCTTGGTCCTTGTGAATGGCAGAAACATCGATACGCTTAATGGTTTAGATACGAGGCTTAGGGAAGGCGATGTGGTCTCGTTTATATCCCCCTTTGCTGGAGGGTGAAAGAATCCTACTAAAGCGAGAATAACATTACATCAAGAACATATTAAGATACTAAAAATGTTCCTCCATTTCTTTTCAACTAGAGAAGATGAGTTATTGATCGTTAAAATCTTATCTGGGATGAAATATGATCTTATAAACGGTGTTCGAATAATGAAAGGCTGGAATGGTCGACTACTAAGGATAGACCTGACCTCTGAGAAATCTTCGGTTCAAGAGTATTCACATGATCTTGCATCACGCTTCATGGGGGGTAGAGGCTTAGCGGTAAAGATCCTCTGGGACGAGCTGAAGCCTGGAACTGATCCGCTGAGCCCTGACAATCTTCTCATATTCTCTGCAGGTCCTATCACATCCTTCAGCTTGCCTAGCAGTGGAAAAATGGTTGTCGCTTCAAAGAGCCCACTCACAGGAGGCTACGGCGACGGCAACATAGGTACAATGGCTTCAGTGAACCTGAGAAAATGTGGCATAGACGGGTTACTGGTTAAAGGAAAAGCTAGGAACCCAGTCTATCTCTACCTCGAGGATGACAAAATCGTTTTTAAACCGGCTAAAGATCTTTGGGGACTCGACTCCTTCAAAACTGAAATGGAGCTTAAGAAAGCTCACGGTAGTAGTTCAGGCGTCCTATCCATCGGCCCTGCTGGAGAGAACCTTGTCGCATTATCAACGGTCGTTTCGCAGAATGGTAGGGCTGGAGGTAGGCCTGGACTTGGGGCTGTGATGGGTTCGAAGAATCTTAAAGCCGTCGTCTTCCACGGATCGAAAGAGATTACGGTTGACGATGAAGAGAAGCTAAAAAGTCTCGGAAAAGAGGCTTACGAGTCGATTCCTAAACGCGCTAACTACAAGTTCTGGAAGAGGCAGGGGACGATGGCGACGGTTGAGTGGTGCCAAGCCCACAGTACGCTTCCTACCCGCAACTTCAGGGAAGGTGTCTTCGACGAGGCGGACGGCATCAGCGGCACAACTATGGAGAAGATAGTGACTAAGCAGAGGGGGTGCCCCAATTGTAACATGATCTGTGGGAACGTGGTTGAGGACTCTGATGGGATGGAGAGCGAGCTCGATTATGAGAATGTGACGATGTTGGGGAGCAACATAGGCTTAGGTGATCTGAGGAAGGTTGCTACGCTGAACAGGATCTGCGATGAACAAGGGTTAGACACTATAGGCGCAGGTAACACTATCGGATTCGCTATGGAGTGTGCGGAAAAGGGTATAATCGACCTTGATCTAGATTGGGGCGATTTTGAGGGAGCTAAAAACCTCCTAATGAATATTGCATATAAGCGTGGAATAGGTGCAACCTTAGCCGAGGGGGTAAGAAAGGCGTCTGAAACGATTGGCGGAGGCTCTTCTAAGTGGGCTATACATGTGAAAGGCTTAGAATGTAGCGCCTATGACTGCCACGTAGTCCCTGGAATGGCGCTAAGCTTCGGGACATCCCCTATTGGAGCGCATCATAAGGATGCTTGGATCATATCATGGGAGATCTCGACTGGGAAGGCTGGTGAGTACGGCTCAGAAAAGGCGGATAAAGTCCTTGAATTCCAGAGGATAAGGGGTGGAATGTTCGAGGAGCTTGTCGTCTGCAGGTTCCCATGGATCGAGCTGGGGTTTGAACTAGACTGGTATCCAAGGTTTTTCGAAGCGGCTACAGGAGTGAAAATGAGTTTAGAAGAGATGTTCACTCTTGGGGATAGGGTCTACGCTTTGATAAGAGCCTTCTGGGTTAGGGAGTATGGAGGAAACTGGAGCAGGCAGATGGACTATCCGCCTACAAGATGGTTCGATGAGCCTTTAACTAAAGGACCGAGCAAGGGTGCAAAACTCGACAAAGACAAGTATGATAATCTTCTTCAAGCCTATTACGATAAGCGCGGTTGGGATAGCAGAGGGATCCCGACTAAAACAACGATGCTGAGATTAGGGTTAGGGGAAGAAGCCCGACAACTAGAGAAGTACGTCAAATTGACTCCTTAAGTTCTAACCCTACAACCGTTTGAAAAGACATCTTATTCTTTTTTAATATGGTTTCTATGAGATTGTTATTCCTTGTTCTATTTTTAAGATGGTTCAACCTCAGATTTTTAGAAATGTCTCTAGCATACGCTTCATCGCTTCCTCAATGTTGTCTGAGCATAAACACGTTTTGAGGGAGGCAAAGATACCTTGAAATTTACAAGCCCTCCTAGGTGTACTTCAACGTCGCTGAGAAAGCTTGGGAGCTCGGTTATCGAGACTGCTGGTACGCCTTCGTAGACTCCTCCTAACGGGCTGGTAAGCGTAATCGCCATTGGCAGGACTACTCCTCTATCCCAACCCTTCAATCCAATTCTGCCTGAAAGGCTTTCAAGGTTCTCGCTAAATACCTTTGTTTTCTCAACATGTGTTTCGATAATCTTAAGGATCGAAGATTCTCCTAGACCTCTCAACCAGTGCTTACATTCAGCGCATGCAATCAATGGTCGCCGATAAGCTAAAACATCGATCTCCCAAAACTTGTCTTCAGCTTTGAATCTGAATCTAAGTCGAGTTGCGAAACCGTTCTCTTCAAAAACCTTAGCAGCCATCTCTTCGAACTCTAACCAACTTAAAGCCCGGCTGACATGTTCAAGGTCGGCGCCGGCTTCCACAGCCCTAGCTGCTAGCTTTATCTTTTGGCTCAATGAGGCATAGATCATACAGTCTTTCTGAGAGACGAGTTCGTTTTTCACCATTTTCCCTAGAAACTCTTCTAAAACCTTCCTTGTAACGTGCAAATCCTTTTGGAGGGAATACATCGAGACTGATCCGTCTCTAAGCGCCTTCAGAAGACCTGTTAGGATTTTCCTTTCAAACAATAGAGACATCGTTCATTTCTTCCTGAACGGTTATTTGGCAACCTTTTTCAAAAGGGTGATAAATACATTATCTAAGGTTGCTTAATATCATTTCTCGAGAAGGAGAGTGTGTAATGCGTTGATAGAAGAGATTAAAGGCGAAATGAGAACTGCTTTCGAAAACGTCGAGTCGAGGAGAGAAATACTCTTCAAAATGAGTGACACCATATTCTACTTTGCTGAGCCAGGGCTGCGGGAATACAAATCCGCAAAACTACTAGTTAATTATCTCAGGAGAGAAGGGTTCAAAGTGGAAGAGGGTATAGCAGATATGCCTACAGCCTTCATTGCCACATGGGGGGAAGTACGCCCTGAGATAGGCTTTTTCGCCGAATATGATGCTACTCCTGGCCACTCTCAGAAACCAATTGCAAGGGAGGAGCCTGAAGTATACTATGGTCCAGGGTTCACCGATGCTCATAATATGCTTGGAGTAGCCTCATGCGTATCTGCAGCTGCTTTGAAAGCCACAGCAGAGAGACACGGCTTAAGCCTCAAAATAAGGCTTCTCGGGACTCCGGCGGAGAAGCTCTGCGTAGGTAAACCCTATATGGCGAGGGATGGGTACTTTGATGGTATGGATGCAGTTCTAGCTTGGCATCCTGGAGGACCCACAACCGTCCTTGGAGAGGTTTGGCCATTAGCCTATAAGAGTATGCTTTTCAGTTTTAAGGTTGAGGCGGCTAGCGGGGGTCAGAGCGGTGACTTGAGTTATCCTGGAGCCTTAGATGCGGCACACGCCATGTACAACAACGTTAACATTCTAAAGGAGCACATGGCGCCTGTAGTGCGGAGAGGGGGGAGCATTAGCGAGTTCATGATGACAGGGGGCCAAGCTACTGTAGCAACTCCTGAGCATAGTCAACTCGTTTACGTATGGAGGACGAAGAGTTTAGATGATCAAGAAGAGATATCAGGAATGATTGAACGATGCGGAGATGCAGCTGCCCTCGTTACTGGGTGTGTCGTTGAAAAGCGTTTGATAACGGCTGTGAGGACAGGTCTTCCAAACCTTACGCTGACTAACCTCGTTATGCGCAATCTGAAGGCCGTAGGACCGCCGAGTCATACTGAGGAAGATAACGAATTTGCTAGAGAGATCCAAGCCAACTTAGGGTTGAAGCCTATGGATGAACCTTACAACGAGACGATAGTTGAACCTGAAAAGGCCTATGACGGCTTCCACCCTGCCGATGACGTTAACGAGTTTACATGGTATGCCCCTACAGTCCGCTTATATGTTAGCAAATCGCTCAAACCTCCGAAACCAGGGTATAGGTATCCAAGATGGGTCGAGTCCGCTCTATGCGGAACTGGTGCGACTCATAGAATGGGCGAAACCGCTGCAAAAGTATTGGCTCTGAGCGCCATAGATCTAGTCAAGTCTCCAGATGTACTAAGGGAAGCTCGGAGGGAGTTTAATGAACGTTTAAGCATTCGCTGCGAACCTCCTCTAATACCGAAAGGGGTTAAGCCACCAATAGATCTCCGATGGCCTGAATGGGTTGATCGCCCAGGCTCGGAATGGTGGATACCTTCACCTAAACTTTAGCTATAGTATGCTGAAGAATCCGTTTCATTATTTAGAACAGATGTTCAAAACAATGGTATAATAACAGATCACGTGATACATCTACTGGAGTGTAATGAACAAACAATATATACCCATTATTGCGATCTGTGCGTCCATCATCCTAGGGATGGCGATAATAGCTTACCAACCTCAGAGAGGGGCTCAGGCAGATTATAGATTCCCTGTAGGTATCCCCCAAACTCTCGGAAGCATTTCGGCGACCACATTGGGTGACCAACAGTACAAAACTATAACTTTAACCGGTTCAGGAAGTGCTTCTGCAAAGGCTGATGAGGCGACATTGACACTAGGGGTTCAAACTGAAGGTCCACATGCTTCAGAAGCTTCGAAAAAAAATGCTGAATTGATGACAAAGGTAATAAATGCAATCAAAGACCTGGGGCTAGAAGATGAAGATATTGAAACGGTCTCTTACACGATTAGTCCTGTTTACGACTCCGACTATCTTAGAGTCGTAGGGTACAGAGTTGTCAACCTAGTTAACGCTAAGATAAGGGATCTTGATCTGATTGGCAAAGTCTTAGATGAGGCAAGCGAGGCCGGAGCAAACAGGATAGATGGTGTATCCTTCGGATTATCTAGCCCTCTAGCTGAATCTTTAAAACTGAAGGCCTATAAGAAAGCCCTTGAAGATGCGTCGAGTAAAGCGAAGGTAATTTCCGAGGAATTATCTTTAAAGATTACAGGAGTACTCTACGTCAGTGAAAGCGTCTACTATCCTTATTCTCCGTACAGAGGTTACTCTATAGCGGAAAAATCATCAACCCCGATCTTTCAAGGCTCTTTAAGCGTTTCAGTCTCCGTACAGATCATATACTCCTTCGAATAATCTACCCTTTTTTATTTTTGAGAATGGAGGTTTCATGGTTTTGTTATCAGGTTATAAGTTTAGCGGAGATTTCAGCTGATGGCTAATGCTTAAATAAGGTTTTTCTCTTCCTCTAAATGTTTCTCTAGATGTCCCAATACGAAATCGACTTAAGGCTACCTGTAGATATCTGGCGGAAAGCCCCATTTATGTTAGTCGGACCTGACATAAGGTTTCTACCTTTAGGTGTTCTCGTAGACTCTATTCATCATGGAGATAAACAGCTTCCGAGAATAACTCCTCTCGTGTTATCAAAAATTTGTTCGAACGGTCTGAAACAGGATGTAGTTTTCTGCTTCATCTTCCTTTACATAAATGATCGTTATGAAAGAGTCATGTTGATGACCCATCCAGTCAAGATAGGCTCTGTTAACCATGAGGCTTTAGAAGCATTATTGAAAGAGATATTCAGAATAGCTGGGCTGCTCGAATGCCAGATAGTTGAAGTGGAGTTGAATGATCTAGTCGAAGGATCAGTAGCCTTCCCAACATCTTTCTCCTCAATATCCCATGATGTCGAAGTAGCTGAGATGATTAAAAGCGATCTAGAAGTTTTCCATAGAGAAGGTTTCAGAGAATGGGCTGAAGTGGAATGTTTCGAGCATAAGGTTCACGAGCTCGAGAGAGGACTCGATGAAACTATTCGCAGTCAAGATATGCTTCACATGACTCAGGTTAAAGTAGAGGATTATCTAAAATTAGTCAGCAGGCTGGGAGGTTCGAAAATCAGATCGTTCAGACTGCCCACATGGGATGCCTCTGACTCGATAATGCTACTCAACTTCCAACTCTTCAACAACTCTGCTTATGTGCTGAGGAGTTCTTCTAGGTTAGGTTTCCTCAAATCTTCAGAATGCGGCTACCTCTGCTGTGTCCAGAATCTCTTGGAGCCTCTCAAAACTCTCAGAACCCCACATGTCCTATTATTCCAAAGACTCTTAGAGGCGTACAGCTTTGATACTATGAAGATTATGGATTGGGGGATAAGCCCAGTTGATCGACTACCTGAACTGCTGTTTAAAGCAACGGAAGTAATGAAGGAGAAGAATATAACCAATATACAATTCGCCAATGTGTCAAGCGACCAACTAAAAGTGAAAAACCTTCTCTATGAGCTAGGCTTCAAACTGATTCACAGAGTTAAACTGCTTCGAAGGGAGGTTGAATGAACGTCTAAGGAAGTCGACTTCCTATTCATCCACCCCTCAACACATTATCTAGCGAAAGGAGGGCAGGATCTTCTCACATACGTGATCATGCCTTTAGGGACTCTGGCTCTTGCTGACTTCCTTGATAGACATGGGTATTCTACTCGGATCATCCACACGGGAATCGAGCAGCTGCAAAATAGGAGCTTTAAGATCGAAGACATATTCAAGGAATACTCTCCTACTGTTGTAGGGATAGATCTCCACTGGTTTGTACATTCTTACGATGCCGTAAGAATAGCGGAAACAGTGAAAGAATATTCCTCAGCTAAAGTAGTGCTAGGAGGGTTCACAGCATCGTATTTTGCTGAAGAGATATTGTCAAGATTCAACTCAGTCGACGCCGTGATTAAAGGGGATGCAGAGGAGCCTTTAATACAATTCATGAGAGAAAGGGATCGGGATCTCCAAGAAGTTCCAAACCTGGTGTACAAAGAAGAGAATATAATTAAGAAGAGTGAGAAAAGATTCATCGCAGACGAGGCCTTCTTAAGTAAGCTCGATTACACTCGTTTCGAACTTTTATTGAATTGTGAAAACTACTTCAGACTCACCACTCAGACCGGGGATCTAGACCCGCAGCCATGGAAGGTTCGGGTTAAAAGACATGCCTGGGTTCCAATGGGTAGGGGGTGCTCAGTTAACTGCTCTTACTGTGGGGGAGGGCTCGACGCCCAATGCTTGATCACGGGAAGGGATAAGCCTATCTTTCATCCTAAAGAGAAAGTGGTGGAAACTTTAAGAAGATTCATGGAGATGCGTATAGATTCAACCTATATGGATTTCGACCCCTATCGAGATAGAAGGCATCATCTGGAGCTTTTTGAGATGATTAGGAAAGAGAAGATCGATATAAGCTCAGAATTCCTACTTTGGTCGCCTTCAAATAGAGGGTTCATAACCGAGTTCGCCAAAACTTTCAACCCGTTATATTCGTCGCTGGTCATATCTCCCGAATCCGGCTCTGAGGAGGTAAGGCAGAAAAATAAAGGATTCTGCTATGATAATAAAACGCTCTTCGACTGGCTTAATGATGCGAAGCGTGAATCGGTTCCTGTTAAGGTATTTTTCTCTTCAGGTCTTTCATGGGAGACGAAGGAGAACTTCAACGAAACCATTAAGCTTGGTAAAACCATACTTGAAAACTATCCTGTTATCGAGATGGTCAGCAATCCGCTCGTGATGGAACCCGCCTCTAAAAGGTATCTGAATCCTGAAATGTTTGGCGTCAAGCTTAAGTGGAAAAGCTTCATGGACTATTATGGCCGATTCAAGAGGCTAGCTGAAGGCATTCCAGAGGATTCTCGTATAGGATACGAGACTTCTTGGGAGAGTGAACGAGAAATTATAGAGAATAGTATCCGATTCAATAAAATGGTTTCTTCCACGTAATGATAATTATGAAGATGATGTGAACACGTTCAATGGGAACGCTATTAAGTCACCCATACTTTCTCCGGTCCTCGATTGCCTTCTGCTTATACTCCCTTAGGATCTCGGGTTGGTGGCGAACCCTCTCAGAATTTTCTTTGGCAATTCTCTTGTAGGTCTCACCAATGCTGGGATCCAGCTTAGATAACTCATTGTAGATTGATTCCCCTCTTGAAATGGCTTCTTTACAGTTTGGCGAGCAAGGGAAGAAGTATGCTACAAAGTAGGCTAAAACATTCAAATCAGACCCTGCTTTCTCCCTAATCTGGCTTGCAGCCCTTTCTTCAACCGAGATGCCTCTCTCCCTTTCCTCCGCGTATCTTTCAACACAGCATGATGGATAGCTCAAGATTTCCCCCATTCGTCTTAGCCAGCCTCTATTAAATTCTTCAGGATACACGAAGCGAGCTTTATCCTCGACTTGTGGCATTCCCCTTAGAGTTGCAGCCCTAATCTTCTCCCTATCTTTCAGCAGCTCCTTCAGCTTCTTCTCAATACTTTTCTCTTTAAATAAAAATATTTCTTGAACAGTTGGCCTGACTTGATAGATGGTTCTTCCTAGTCTTAGAGCTTCCGCCCATTCGATGAGGGCTGAATATTCTCGAGAAGCTTCAACGATTTCTCTGAAGGCTTTACTCATCTCTCTCTTTATGGCTTCAATCACCTTCATTTTTTCTCGGGTTTCAACTATTTTTTCAAGGCTGACTATGCGTGGATAAATCCTCCGATCAATCTCAGAGCCGAAACGTTGAGCATCGACGAGGTCGAAAGGGATTGTAGCCTGAGAGCATGGGCGTAATCCCAAGCCCACAGCGAGGTAATTCTCTAGTTTGATTCGGTTATCTATTCTTGGGTCGGAGAGAAGCTTCTCGACTAAGATACTTTTATCCATTACTTCCATAAATTATAAGAAAAGCTCTTATTAAAAAACCAGTATTATGCGATTCGAAATTAAAAAATAGGGGATAGGATTGCCCTGCACTCACATTGGAATTATTCGTAGAACTTGCAGTAAATACTGCGCCCTTCCTGAGAGCATAGACATCCTGAAGAGGACGGTGTTCCCGTAGTAGGCGCCGAGACCGATCATTATCAGCCAGCGACCAAGCCTGGTTGGATAAAGTATAGCCCCCTTGTGCTCATAGGTTAGTAGGAAGTACATTACGGCAAATAATGTGCCGAGAGCTATGTATACGAAGTTGAACATGCTCATGAAGTCTGTGGATTTTGGGAAAGTTATCGTATTTATTATCTGTGTAAGAATGTTTGGGATTATTACTCCTCTCATCCCAAGTCCTATAGCTGAGCCAACCAGTATCGCTATGGGGTACCTGCTAACCCATCGATAATCGGATGAGAATATGAAATACATCATGAACCCGAGTATTATAGGGATAACGTAGACAATGTCCCCGCCCAGGACTGGCGTAACAGCCATTCTCATTGTGGTCTGGATAGCTGTAATAACAGCGATTGCCAGAGCCAATCCTATGAATAAGTGTTCAGCGAATCGGAAGAATGGGTTTTCTTTATAGAGTGGGTAGCTGTAGATCATAAGCATCAACAAGAGGGCTGACCAGATCCCTAATATTCCGACAACGTCTGTTGGATAAGCCATTTTACTTCTTCCCCCTCGTAGCTAAATAGCCTAGGTTAGCTAGCACTATGCAGAATATGACAAGCAGATGAGAGGAATTAATGGCGTCCATCGTTGTGGTTGCGTCACCGAGTTCTCCTACAAGTTTCTCTAACTCTGCTCCGCCCCTTGAGCCGTTGCTCAATCCGAACAATATGCCCGCTTTGTAATGTGGCTGGTATGAGGAATAGATCATTGCGATCCCTATTTCAGCAACAGGTACGCCATAAGGCACTCTCCATTGCCGAATGTAGTAGTCGCAAACGTCTCCTGTATCGCTTGAGAGTACCAGTTTAACATCTTCCGCTTTATTCACATTCTGCATGATAGGTAGCTGATTTATCGGTGTACCTTTATAATCCGCTGTAAATACACTTCGAATATCTTTGGCCAGCTGAGCCACCCCTGTTTCAGCCCCAGCGTAGTAGCCTAAATAGACATAATCTGTACCATAAACTCTCTCCTTAAACGACGGAACTTTGCTCACAATCGCCTCATATGTTAGTTGCCCGTCAACAAAACTCGTCCAGAATATGATCTTGGCTTTTTGCTGATTGAGAACTTTCACTGATGCCACTAAGGAAGGTAGGCACTCAGCCCAGGCACTTACTCCTGACGAGATGTTGATTACTACAACTTCACCTTCCTTTACGCTTCTTATACCATTATACAAATCCCTTGTCTGATCTGTTATGCTTACAGGGAGCCCTAAAGGTCTGATGAAAGGTATCATCAAGATTATGAATAGTACCCAGTAGATTATTCTTCGGTCAATCATCTGAAGCCTATTCCATATTCCTTGACTCATGCCGTGGCAACCTCCCCATAGAACCCTCTCTCTTTGCCTAGCAGCGTTCTGAACCCGTATGCAAGAAGTCCAAAAGCTGCAGTTATAAGGAACGTCCTCATCGCTGGTACCTGTCCAATATCATTAAACCACCCGCCGATGACTGGCAGTTGTACCCAGATTACTTCTCCGATTGGTGCGTTTTTTAATAGAACGAATATCCCTGCCAGCAGTAACAGGGCAGCGTCAATATTTCTTGCTCTAAAAGCTCTATAAGCTGCTGAAGCAATATAGAACCCTGTTATGGCGTACAAAGTTTGACCAAGACTGGTATATGGATAGTCGAAGAGCCATTTGTATAAGGGGTTTGTGGAAGGATTATTTATGTTTAATAACCCAAGCAGCGTAGTTAAAGCGAAGATGAAGATTAAAACACCGCTGTAAATCCATCTGCCAGGGACTCTTTTTCTGACAATGTTTCCATGAGCCCTCATCAAATTTACAGCACCTAAAGCCAGAGCCATGGCAGAGATGACTACTGCCCAGGTTCTAACCATGCTGGCTGCATCATTTAGTTGCTTAATTCCAAAGAAGTAGTCTGCAATCATCGTGATAACGACTATTGCGGTGATTAGATAAACAACTTCCTTTCTTAGAACTTCAGACATCTCATCACATCCTTAACAAGTCTATAAGGAAAGTTGTCCCAGTAAAGCTTATGATGAACCCTATGCCTATAAGTGCCAAAATCACTAGTTTCATGATATCTTCTCCTTTAATGGTTCCTAGAATGTCCGGGTTCTGAGCTATCGCTGCACTGGCAGCATACAGTTCTTCGCTGATCATAGCATAGTCACATGTTGCGATGAAGAATGGCATCTGATGAGTATTAGCTGTACCCGAAATTTGCATGGCTCCGATCGTATTTCCCGCCTCACCCATGACGACAGCCTCGTAATAGAAGCCTCCCATGAATATGTTGGCTGCTGGTCTCTCCCTCTGCATGAAACCAAGTGTAGCTGTTAGCATAGGTGACTGACCGGAAAAGAAATGTATTGAAGTCGGATCGAAATCTTCGGGCTTCCCCTCCTCTAAGTATGCGTTTCTCATAGTCTCTTCAACTAAAGGAAGAGAGTCTGCAATGGGAGTAAAGTAATGTATTTTTACGCCACTTCTTGCAGCGAGTTTTGTGACATATCCGAGAATACTGATACCCGCAAGCGTTTGAGGTCCTTGATCTGGATTACTTATGGTCTCCATCGCGTAACCTGTACTATAGTAGATTGGCTTACCCATCTCGGCGGCTCTACCAACAGCTTCAGGAATGGCGGCAACTGCCGGGAAGGTTCTAATCGAAACCTTTCCCCCCTTCTTAGATAAACTCATGAAAATATAGAATAGTGCAAGGCATGCTAATAGGAAGATGAATGCTGTTACTCTGCCGGTTATGATAATTGCCATATTTTTTTCCCTTTTCCTTTTTCTTGTCCATCTAGGTTAGGGCAGCTATCACTTTGACCAAGTCACACCAAGCCTTCCTAGATAGACTAATTATATAATTTTCAAGTGTTTATTATTTAAAATTTCTCATTATTGTTTAAAAATGGTCATAGTTTTATACTAGAGACGACATTTCTATAATTGTTTTTAGAGTCGATGCTGAATTATTCTTTCTTAACCTATAATCTAACATTTACCTAAAATTCTTAGATTATCTAAAATGGTAGCAATTATATGAAGTTTATTAAAACCATAATTATTAGATCACTAATATTTTCCATTCTACTTTTTAGTTTAAAAATAAATATACTAGTTAAATATTGGATTAGGCATGAAAGATAGTTCAAAAATTCTTCGAGTAGAAAATTTAGCTGGTGCATCGATTTCCATTGGTGTAATAATATTCATCGATCAAATTCTTGGATTACTATATGGTTCTGATGGCTCAGTTATCATGAATGATTTAATTAGCGGATCTCTGCTTTTTTATGTTATTATACATACCTTTGCTGGCTCACTTAGCGGATACCTTGTCGAAAGAAAGACAGGAAATCAAACCCCTCAAATTTCTATTTTAACCTCTCTACTAGCATATATCTTTGAGTCGCTTTATTATCAACTATTGATCGGAAGGTTCGAAGGCATCTGGTCTTTGTGTAGTCTGATAATAGGTGGCTTAATGGGATTCTTCTTCGCTAAGATTCGAAAGGAAAGAAAAACTCTACAAAAAGCAGTCTGATAAATTTATTTTAGGCGAAAATAGATTTAGTTTTCTAAAATTTGTGAAATCCGATTTCATTTTCCATGTATTAACACAATATTAGAGTTAAAAAATAGAGGGGTATTCTCCGCCCTACCATATTGTATGCTATGATAGCGTCTCGCCGATCTTTGATTTTCCTGGCAACTCTGGGAAGGTTTCTTTCATTCGCTCTTCAGCTATTGTCGCAGCCTCTTCAAGAATCTTTTGAGAATCCGCGCTTGAAGCTTCGAAGTTTAATGATGATCCTGTAACTGCGCCGGCGTCCATCATTATGGAGCTGAGGATGTTGCTGATGTCTCCTAACTCTCTTTCTATCTGGGGTGAGATGCTGCCCATACCTGCTCGAATGTCTCTTAGAACGTTAATGGCTGGTAGCAGTGTTACAGAAATGTCTCCGAGTTCTGTAACCGTACTAAGACGTAAAACAATCTGCTCTAGCGCGAGCTTGGACTTAATCACCATCTTCTCCATTTTCCTGATCTCAGCTAGCTCACTGGCGAGAATGTTTGCCCTATTAGTCTCATGTTTAACCATAGCATTTACGATATCGTTGAATAGTGTTTTATCTCGGGCATCAAAGTGTTTTGACGCTTGGTCTAGTCTCTGAATCTGGGCTTCAATTCGCCTTATAGCATTATCGATACGGGGCTTAAGAGGCGGAGGTGGGCGAACAGTTTCCTTAATCACTGTTGATAATGATGGGCCTTCTTTAGGCTCCCATCTAGTAGCGAAGGAGTCCACTAAATTTCACCTGTCCTTCTAAACGCGATAGATTTGAATAGGGAGTTTCTTTTCTGATATGCCTTTTCTGGGTCTAAAATTGCCTCCTGAATTTTCGATATTGTATTCTTTTTATAACATTAAAACCGGTAAGAAGAATAATCATTGCAAATAAAGTATAAAATAATTTAATACAAATGATAGAATTTAATCAAATAGATTAATTTTAGATCTATGGACTAAAAATGGCGATCACCAAAACTAAATAATTTTCTTCTAAAAACCTTAGACCCATTATTAGCTTAAACGGTAAAAACAGCTGCATTCTCTATGTTTAGTGTTAAATACCGATTGAACATTATAACGATTCATGGAACATAAGTTCAAACCTAAAATATTTTACTTCACCTACGGAACGAATGAACCAGCCTACAGAATCAAGCCCGGAGATATAGTCGTCTCAGAGACAGTAGACGCTGGAGGCTTCGATTCAAAAGGCGAGCCAATACCTGAAGAGATGAAACAAAAGATCGGCGGAACGGTACTGAGCCCTTCGAATCCACTTATAGGTCCATTCTATGTTGAAGGTGCGGAAGCAGGTGATGCCCTTTCTATCAAAATCGAGCGAATAAGATTGAGTAGGGAGACGGCATGGTCTCGGCATCCACCAAACTTCGGCTGCCTAACTGAAGAGGGTCCGGATAGGCGTCTGCTTTTAAACGAACCTATCCCTTTGAAGGCTTTCCATTGGAGGCTTGACATATCTCGCAATCTAGGCATCTTAGAGCTGCCTAATAGCAGGACGAAGAGAGTAGAGATTCCGCTGCATCCCTTCATAGGCTCCATTGGAGTAGCTCCCAGATTCGGAAGAGTTGAAACAGCTCTCACCCCCGGAGAGTATGGTGGAAATATGGATTGTATCGAAACCAGGGAAGGGGCTACACTCTTCCTACCGGTCTTTTCGAAAGGAGGCTACCTATCTCTGGGGGATATCCATGCCGCTCAGGGAGATGGCGAGATCTGTGGAGTAGCTTTAGAAACAACTGCCGAGGTCAAGCTCCGCATAAATGTGGTTAAAGGAGCAGGGATCACTTGGCCGAGGATAGAAGACGATGAATACATCATGGCTGTGGGGAATTCTAGACCACTTATGGAAGCCTTCAAGATCGCTCACGTTGAGCTTCTGAACTGGTTGGTCTCTGAATACGAGTTCGAAGAATGGGAAGGGTTCCAGCTGATGTCGCAGGTTGGAAGATGCAGAGTTGGAAATGTGGTGGATCCGAAATACACGGTGGTCGCTAAATTTCCAAAGAGATATTTGCCTAAACCTTAAGGTTTACCACTAGATTGATGCTCAAGGAAACTGGGTTATCTAATCTATGAAGGGAAGATGAAATTACATTACAAAAGCGTCTTTATTGTTGTTTTTAGATTCTGTCGAGTGCAAATTGCATGCCGACTGAAAAGTTTATTTTTTTATCAAATTAATTTGATGAATTTTCTATTTCAGCTGCACGCTTTCATATAATAGTGTTTGAGATTCTTTCAGCTGCTTTTCTGAGCTCTGGGGCAAGCCTTGAACCTACTGATATGTTTTTATGTTTGATTTCTAGTAAAGCCATTTTAGAATTCATAGTTTCCTTGATGAATGTTGCCAGTTAGCTTAGCGGCAAATGATGAGTGGAGATCAATTCTCCCCTAATCAACTCTAAAGGGACGAGTTTAGCTGTGCCTGGTTCCACATCCATGTGAGCTGCATCGATCATTAAAAACATGAGATGGATTGAATCTTCTTATAGCCCTGTGAAACTCTCGGGATTGGCGTCAGTTGCGATTAGAAGAACCTTCTTCATCCTTTTCTTCTTTAAACATCTGACAACCTCCAGACCAACAGCGTCATCTGACCTTATCGAGCTACCTATACCGAGTATGACGATCCTCTTGCCTTCTTCTCCCTCAAGAAGCTTCATCAACTCTTCCTTAA
>JAGTQU010000086.1 GCA_018396695.1 Candidatus Bathyarchaeota archaeon
TTGGCAGAGGGGGAGTTGGTGCAGTTATGGGATCAAAGAATCTCAAAGCGATAGGGGTGAAGGGGACTAACCCCATAGAAGTCTTTAACCTGTTGGAACTGAGAAAAAAGTTGAAAGAGCTGTCTCCTTCGATCAAAGGGGTAGCTGACGAATACCGCCCCCATGGGACTATATACATCGTCGATCTTGCCGATGAGCACGGGGTCTTAGCAGCTAATAACTTCCAGAAAACCGTCTATAACGTGGCGGCTGATAAGGTCGGATATAAAGCTTTTAAAGACTATTTAATCTCAGATACCGTCTGCTTCAACTGTCCCGTTGCCTGTGGAAAACTGCTGGAAGCAAAACGGGAACCTTATAAAGGCATCAGGGCAGATCTCGATTACGAGTTAATCTGGGCTCTAGGACCGAATTGCGGTATCTATGACCTATCCCCTATAATCGCCGCAGTAAACTATTGCGATGAAACAGGGATGGATGGTATTTCAGCAGGGGTAGTAACAGGATTTGCCATGGAGCTTTACGAGAAGAAAATATTGACAATAAATGATATAGGAGGCGTTGGACTGAAATTCGGGAGCGATGAAGCAATGATGACGTTGTTAAACATGATTGCAGAACGGAGGGGAATAGGGGATATTCTAGCAGAAGAGGTATATGAAGCTGCGCTGAGAATCGGCAAAGGGGCGATCCACTATGCTATGCACTCAAAGAGACAATCGTTCACCGGTTGGGAGCCACGAGGAATGACGGGAATGGCCTTAGCTTTCGCAACCTCAAACAGAGGGGCATGCCATAACGTTGGAGGATGGACAGGCCGAGAGGAGCTGATAGCCGAAACCGTGGATAAGTTCGGATCGAAGGGAAAAGCACAGATCGTAAAGATGGCTCAAGATACGCGGGCCTTCATCGACTCCCTTGGAATTTGCACATACATGCGTTCTCCTTTAGGATTCAAAGGAGAGACCCCGAACGCCGACATTCTCAGCCTGGTCACGGGGATAGATTTCAGTAATAAACTCCTTTTGATCGGAGAAAGAATCTACAACCTTGAGAGGTTGATTCTCACCAAGGAGGGGATAACAAGGAAGGACGATAACCTTCCCGAGCGCATAAAGAGTGAGAAGATTCTCGTTAAAGGAGTTGAAACCAGATTTGACAACACCATGCTTCAGACGATGCTCAATGAATATTATAGCTTAAGGGGATGGGATGAGAGAGGAATCCCGACGAAAGAAACCTTACAGAGATTAGATGTCTTGTAGACACGCATCCAGTTACATATCTAAAGTGATACGCGACCTATAACGAACCTCGCGCGCAAGCCTGGTGCAAAATTATTTGAGTTATCAAGATCTTGTGCAAATTCGAGGAGTCGAGTAACCCTTTCTTCATGAGATTAACACGGTAAATGGAATTTTGCACCACGCTGGCACGCTATTTTTTCCGAAGTCCGTTGAATTCTGATTATTGTGTTGTGTCGAATAACTTATATTTTTTTCAATTCATATCCTTGGGTGATTTTGCGCGAGCGGCTTCCGGAAGGCTAGACCTCCAAGTTCATCTGCGACGGCCTCTACGACAACAAAGTTGACTTCTGCGTCCTCGACGATAAGGGCATCAAGCCCGTCATCAAGGTCCGCAAAAGCAGCTCCGGCAAAGCCGGAGGATGCATCCCCCGGAAGCTCGTTGCCCAAACCTCAAAGATCCCAAGGCCTAGAAACAGGATCACGGCTAAGGGGGCCGATGGATTGTGAAGATCGCTACCCCCTTCTACAAGAGAAGATTCGGCAAGTACGTCACCGCCAAAACGGTGCAGAACATGGTCATAAAATTGGAAGTTAAGAAAACCCTCTGCAATCTCTTCACCTGATTAACGGTCAGCCTCTGACGAAACAAGACGAGAAAAGATAGACTCGTTAAAGATTTTAGTTATTCAACAAAGTAGATTATTCAAAAGATTTTTATTTATCCCTATAAAATATAGGGAAGAGTGCTAATTTATTGTTTTGAAATAGTTAGGTCGATTCGGTAATGAGGATAGGGTTCATAGGATTAGGGAAAATGGGGAAACCCATGGTCCTAAATTTACTGGCCAAAGGGTTCCAAGTCGTTGCATTTACACCCACCAACGTTCAAGCCCTCAGAGAAGTTGAGGCAAAAGGCGCTACGATTGCTAAGTCTATAAAAGAGATCCCGTCTAAACTGGCTCAACCTCGGATCATTATGTTGGAGATCCCGGCAGGAAGCCCTATAGATAACGCTATAGCAGACTTATCACAAGAATTATCCGAAGGCGACATTATTATTGACGCAGGTAACTCGTATTATAAAGATCAAATAAAGAGAGCAGAGGAGCTTAAAAAGAAGGGCATCTATTACCTAGATGCCGGCACCAGCGGAGGAATCGAAGGAGCCGCGAAAGGCGCATCTTTCTACATCGGTGGTGACAAGAAAGCCTTCGAGATAGCTGAACCTATCTTCAAGGCTCTAGCCGCTCCGGGCGCTTACGCGTATTTCGGATCCAGCGGTTCAGGGCACTTCGTGAAGCTTGTGCATAACGGCCTTCTGGTAGCGTTGCTTCAAGCCTATGGTGAAGCTTTTGCTATGCTCAAGGCATCTCCCTACAACTACGATCTCGCCCAAGTCGCCGAGATCTGGAAGAATGGTAGCGTCGTCAGATCATGGCTTGTCGAGCTCGCTGCTCGGGCCTTTAGCAAGAATCCTAACCTCGAGAATATCGAAGGTTGGATTGGGGGAGGGCAGACCGGTAGATGGTGCTCAACGACAGCGATGGAGATGGAGGTCCCGACACCTGTCATAAACCTTTCACTGGATCTTCGATACCTCTCGCGGCAGGTTGATTCTTTCGCTGCGAAGGTTGTCGCCGCGCTACGATACGAATTTGGAGGACATGAATACAAGAAAAAACATTAAACTCATTCCTTTTTTGAATAATGAAATCGTTACTACACACCTAAACCACTCTTTTTTATTTTAACTCGT
>JAGTQU010000087.1 GCA_018396695.1 Candidatus Bathyarchaeota archaeon
GAGACATCGTTAGAAAATCTGAAGAAAACGTGAAGAGCAACGAGGCGGCGGACGTTACATATAGGCTTTTCAAGATAACAGACTTTCTCCCCATGATAGTCTATCATATACCCTATAGGGATAGTTAACGCCATGTTACAAAGAGTTGCGAAGCTTAGAATCATCCCGATCTGTACTTCATCGAGATCTACGACGTAGTCAGCGTATAGGGGTATTATCGTATTCCGAAGCCCAGCTGTTAAGAAGGCTATGCTAAACGTGGCGAGGCAAGCCATATTGAACTCTTTTATCCTCAAAATCCTCCAAATGAGACTCGGAGAAAATTCAAGCGTCGGCCTCCTCTTCTTCAGATAAACAGACTCATGAATGAGTATTAAGGAGAGAAAGAAGCTTACCAGCCCCAAAAAGGAGTAAAAATAGAAAGGGGCTCTCATACTCCATATAGAGGATATGAAGCCCCCTATGGTAGGCCCCGCTGCTGAGCCGATGAGCTGAAAAGTTTGAAAATAGCCTAAAACCCGTCCACGCTCCTCAGGCTTCAGAATATCCGCTAAAAGGGCTTGACGACCGTTTATCCACATCGCTGAGCCGATCCCTTGAAAAAACCTTAGCAGAATGAAAATCCAGAATTCTGAAGCGTTAGCGTTTAGAAAAGAGGTTGCGGATAATATGAATGTCCCTATTAGCATTGCAGGCTTTCTACCTAAACGATCCGATATCATGCCGACAGGGATGTCGGCTACAAGTCTCCCAATGGCGTAGATCGAGATGGCGAGAGACACGAGGGAAAAGGAGACCTGAAAAGATCTGGCGAATAAAGCGAGGATGGGTGAGACAATCCCCATCCCGAGGAATATGAAGAAGGCGGGTATGTAGATCGAGAGGATGTCCGAGATTTTCGACCTCTGCTCAAACTCCAACTCCTAATCCTTCAACCATTAACATAGATGCCTAAAAAGATTTCAAATATTTCCCATCAGCCTACCCTGGTCTCCTATTCCTTTTTGCACTATAAGTTTCTTCAGCTAACAAAGTGATTAAGAATACGTTAAGGATGATCAGGGCCCCCATGACGTAGAAGGGCGCCCTTAAACCATAGAGATCAGCCACTGCTCCAAGCATGATGGGTCCGAGAACGAAGCCGATGTCTCCGAAAAACCGGTATAACCCCATGCAGAGCCCATGAGGCTCGTTTATAGTAGCGTCCGTCGCCATCGCTAGTGGAGCCTGCTGAGCTCCGCTCGTCCCCACTCCAAGAAGTAGAGCCATGATGGAGATTGTGAGATAATTGAATGTAAATGAGAACCCGATAGACGCTATAGCCGACGCTATGAGGCTTAATATTATTATTGGTTTTCTACCATAGAAGTCTATTCCATGCCCTATAGGGATCGTCATTATAAGATTCATGATAGTGGCATAACTAATTACTGTCCCAATCTCTGCGGCATTAAGTTTTAGAACATCGCTTGAGAACAAGGGGATTATCGTGCCGCGGATGCCTGTCATTAGAAAGAAGCTAGTAAATGTAGCCAGGCAGGCCATGCTGAAACTCCTGTTTTTGATGATCCTCCCCCACACTTCTAGCGAAAGGTGGCTATCGCTATCCCTTCTCATGTGGGTTTTAGGCTCATGGATCCAGAACCATGTTAGTATCAGACTGACTAAGCCAGAGAGAGAGTATAGGTAGAAGGGCGCGTTCAAACCCCACAGCTCCGCCGCTATGCCTCCAATCGTCGGTCCAGCCGCCGACCCTATGAGCATAAAAGATTGGAAATAGCTCATGACCCGTCCACGCTCCTCCGGTTTCAAGATATCAGCCAGAAGGGTTGTCCTGCTCGTCATCCACATTGATGAGCCGGCGCCCTGAATAAACCTGTAGAGAAGGAACTCCCAGAAGCTCCCTGCCATCGCATTTAGAAACGATGTCAAAGTGATCAACGCGGTGCCAAATATCATGAAAGGTCTCCTTCCGAAGCGTTCAGCGAATATTCCCACGGGGAGATCGGCGACGAATCTTCCAATCGCATACATCGAGATCGCTAATGAGACTAAGGTATATGAGACTTGGAAGGATTCTGCATATAATGCTAGGATAGGTGACACTACGCCCATTCCCAAGAAAATGAAGAAGGAGGGAACATAGATTGAGAGTATGTCAGCCCTTCTTGTTCTCTCGAGCTCCAACACTTCCACCATTCAAAAAATAGTTCCAGAGAATAGAATCATATTTCCTTAAAAAGTTAATCAGTAGACTTCTTCAGTGTCGCAGGGACAAGGGAGAAGTAAACAATCTTCCGATTCTTCCTGCCCGACTCTAATCTGAGGCTGGACAGGGAACCTATCTCTCCCGTACTTTTAACATGGGTTCCGAAGCAGAAGATGGGAGAGTATCCGAGAACCTCGACCATTCGGAGGCTTCCCACGCTCCTAGGTATCTTCTCGAGGAATCTAAGCTTCCGAACATCATCACCGACATCCACCTTGCTCTTATCAGCGTAGTATATTCTTATCGGGAGGTCGGCTTCGACAACCTCTTTAAACTCTGATTCAACCTTCTTCAAATCCTCTTCACCTATGCTTGACGGCATGAACTCAAGCCGAGTTAGGTCAGAGTAGACTTTAGGACCAGTCCCAGCCTTCTCGAAGAGATTTGTCAAAAGATGTTCACAACTGTGGCGCCGCATATTCCAAAATCTGTGAGCCCAATCTATTACACCATGGACCTCTAAGCCTTTCTCCAGCTCGCCTTCGATGTAATGGAATATTTCGAATCCTCTTCTCAAAACTTTGAAGACTCTGACCTTCGATTCGCCGCTGACGAGGATGCCTGTATCCGAAGGCTGCCCTCCAGACTCCGGATAGAATGCTGTTCGGTCAAGTACAACGAATTTAGGACCAGATTTGACAACTCTGGCTTTAAACTCTTTAAGGTAGCTGTCCTCGGCGTAAAGCGGTATCGAATTTGAATCTTCGATCAAGCAACCTTTCACCCATCTCT
>JAGTQU010000089.1 GCA_018396695.1 Candidatus Bathyarchaeota archaeon
CAATGCGAAGTGGAACCTGAAAAGGCATTCGCTGTAAACGCCGTTGGCGCTAAGAATGTAACCGCAATTTCTAAAGAAATCGGCTCCACAATCATATATATTAGTACAGATTATGTATTCGACGGCTCGAAGAACGCACCATACACAGAGGATGACACTCCGAACCCGATAAACACTTATGGTATCTCTAAGTTGGCTGGGGAGCTCTACACAAAGCAAAACCCTAAGCATTACATCGTTAGGGTTGCAAGCCTATTCGGTGTAGCGGGAGCGAGTGGCAAGGGAGGGAATTTCGTTGAAACGATGCTAACGAAGGCTAAGAAAGGCGAACCTATAAGTGTAGTCAATGACATGTGGATAAGTCCTACAT
Source organism: Candidatus Bathyarchaeota archaeon (assembly GCA_018396695.1). Classification (GTDB taxonomy): domain Archaea; phylum Thermoproteota; class Bathyarchaeia; order TCS64; family TCS64; genus JAGTQU01. Next base: position 371 of record JAGTQU010000089.1, read on the forward strand.
ACACTGCAGAAGCTGCTAACGCAATAAAGAGGATAATAGAGTTGAAGGTTCCACACGGTGTCTACCATGTCACAAACAGCGGTTATTGCACTTGGTTTCACTTTGCCCGAGAAGTCTTTAAGATAGCAGGCTTAAACCCGAATCTAACCCCGATAAAGACTCATCAACTTCAGATGAAGGCGGGAAGACCACTTTTCTCAGCCTTGACATCTGTGAAACTTCACAAATATGGGATAAAGATGAAAGGCTGGGCTGAAGCTCTCCACGATTATCTAATTGAAAAGGGCCATATAGGCTTGCTGTAAGGTAAGAGCATAACAATATTTTTTCATGCATATCATAAGGTGGTTAATAGGGGGGTTTCAACACAGATTATTCCACCTGATTCATGCCCCTGCATAGATCTCATATGCTCTTTATGTACCTTCTAAATGCATTCTTTAGAACGTATCGTGATGGGGTTAAATTGGTTAACACTTCCTTATCCAATGCCTTCTTAATCGAATGGCGTACAGCCATCCTTAAATCAGATAATATTCCCATCTTCCTTAATATTCGGTTCAATGCTTTAAAATAAGATGTAATGTAGCTCGGTTTTCTACTACGTAATGATAGTGCTAAGGCTACATTAAGATGTAGGATCAAGTATGCTAGTACACCACATAATAGAGCCTCGTACGGCATGCACTTGATCATGCTCCATAGTATACTGTATGTTCTCCACTCTAGCCTCTTGGGACCTAATCTTATACCAGATCTCCCAACATGGTAGAACACCGATTTCGGACAGACCTTTAAATCGAATCCAGCAAGTCTAACACGCCATCCTAGGTCTAGGTCATCGGCACCCATGAAGATGTTAGGATCCATTCCACCAACTCTCCTATATATTCCATAAGAGGTTATGAAACATGCTCCAGAAGTGTAGAAGAAGGTGGCTTCTAGTGATGGGCTGGGGCAGACCAACCCTATAATGCTCATCAAGTTACCAGCGGAATCGATGCTTCCATCAGGTTTTAGGATAAGTGGTTGAACCATTCCTGTGTCTTCCCTACTATATTCGAAAGAGTCGATTAGGTGGTCTAGAGCATTGGATTGGAAATATCCATCTGGGTTGCAGATGATCAACAACGTGTCATCGTCTAGAAAATCACGGGTGTAGGAAATCGCCTTCTCTATTCCTCTTGCATAGCCTAAGTTCTCCTGCTCTCTTTTCACAGTTATGTTAAGCTCCTTGTGTTTGGATCTTAGGTCACCCAATAAATCTGCTGTCCTATCTGTAGAATTGCAGTCGATGAAAACCCAACGATCGACGCTGTTCTTAACTAGTGCCTCTCCTACACTTGAGACGAGATCATTCAGAAAACGAGCTGAATTGTAAGTGACTGTTACCATTACGACCTTACGCATATCTGATATGATAGATAAAAAGTGGTGATATAAGTTTACTCTAAGCCCCTTTTATGAAAGTCCAAACATCAACTATAAAATACTAGGGTTACACAAAACTGAAGGAGGAAGAATTCGTTAAAGAATATGCTGAAAAGTGGTGCATCAGTAGAACAAGCGTAATCTACGGTTGGCGTCCAGCTCATAAAAAAATTTTGCCACATGGCTAATAAGTAACTTAAAAGAGGGGAGGGAAGTAAGAGTCTTAACAGACCAATACGTCTCACCCACTTTGAACACGAATCTATCTGAAATGCTCCTGGAGATCGCTGAAAGAAAAATAACCGGAACACTCCATACCGTAGGAGCTGATAGAGTTAGTAGATATGAGTTTGCAGTAAAGCTTAGCCAAACCTTCAACTTGAATAAGAATCTTATTAAACCAGCCAAAATCGATGAAATGCGATGGGTAGCCAAAAGACCCAAAGACTCTTCGCTAAACGTAAGCAAAGCTCAAGGTTTGCTTAACACAAGCCCAAGAGGACTCAACCAAGCTTTAAATACTATTAAGAATGGACTAATGAAATATAATTGAAGCTCAACTAACTAAAAAGAGAAGCCCATCGATAAGAAAGGTAGCAAAAATACTTGCTGGAGAGTTACCAATTACAAGATTAACCTGCATCCAGAAATGTGTGCTGAAAAAGAAAAATTGTTGAAGCTGAAAACCAAGCCTTTAACCTTAACAAGAAAGGTTTAGACTCTACACTGCTTTTAGCTGAACTTTCTTTTTAATGAAGTCCTATTGAAGTCCTCGTCATTAGATATTATTTCCTTCGCCTTACTCCTTAATGCGGTAGCCAGATGTATTGCGTCCTCGTAGTCCAGGCTGTATTCTTCCATCAGTTTGGTTGCTTGGGTTATGTCTTCCACTTTTAGAGGTATTATTCTCAAACCTGATAAGCTTTCTATCGAGTTCAATACCTCTTCAACTAATTCTTGATCCTTTAGATTTTTCCCTGTTAAGCCTACTATTATTACCATTGTTTGGTATAGCGTAAGAGCTGATGTTACATATCTTCCCCGCGGGGCTTCTTCGATTCTCTTTATCCACTCATAGGATGTTCTGCCGAAGGTGGGGTGGTTGCCAAGCCAATACACGAAAATGTTTATGTCTACGTAGCCCTCTGGGTCCGAGTCCACCATTT
>JAGTQU010000088.1 GCA_018396695.1 Candidatus Bathyarchaeota archaeon
CGCCGCTTCCAGGCCTGGGCCCGGGGTGATAAAGAAGGAATGGGTTAGGAGAATGGCCGATAACCCGGTAGTCTTCGCGTGCGCTAACCCAACGCCGGAGATATGGCCCGGGGAAGCTAAGGAGGCGGGTGCAAAGGTCGTCGCAACGGGGAGATCCGACTTCCCCAACCAGGTAAACAACTCCCTAGTCTTCCCGGGAGTCTTCCGAGGCGTTCTGGATGTTCGAGCTAGAACCATAACTGACGAGATGTGCTTGGCCGCTGCCCGTGAAATTGCGTCTTTCGCCGAGGCACGAGGAATCAGCCCTGAAAACATTGTGCCCAGGATGGATGAATGGCTGGTCTACGCTAAAGAAGCCGTTGCATGCGCGCAAAAGGCGATGGAGCAGGATGTCGCGAGATTGAAGCTAACCAGAAACGAGCTTGAGGACAGGACCCTTTCTATCATAAAATCATCACGAGACATTATCAACCTCCTAGCTAAGAAATAGACGACTCTTTAGGAATCATGTCATGCTAGGCCACATTAACTCCATAATACCATAAATGACAAGCTATCCAATAAGTATCCATACTCATTGCTTGTGGATAAATATATCAAGCAACCAAATGATGTGTGGATGCCGATTATTGCTCTAATATGGGTAAACGGTATATTTAAAGAAAGTCAAGATTGGAGAAATATTAATCTTGAAGGCGGTGTGGTTGAGTGTGAAAGTGACGCCTTGATGGACCTGATCACGGCTGCGCTCATCGCGACCGGGCTAGCCTTTGACGCGTTCGCGGTCTCTACCACACGTGGCGTTGTAATAAACAGTAATAGGCTTCAGGAGGCTTCTGCTCTCAGCCTCTCCTTCAGCCTCTTCCAAGTCGTTATGCCTTTCATAGGTTGGCTGGCAGGCACAGGGTTAAATACCTTCATACAAGACTTCGATCACTGGATCGCCTTCGGGCTTCTAAGTCTTACTGGGTTTAAGATGATCTATGATTCGGTTAAAGGCGGGTCAAAGGCAACTGTTGCGAGAAGATTGACACTCCCATTACTCTTGGTCTTGTCATTAGCTACTAGTATTGACGCTTTGGCAGTAGGTGTTACATTAGCCTTTTTGAGAGCCTCAATCACAACCCCTCTACTATTTATCGGGAGTATAACTTTCTTACTATCCTTTCTTGGAGTCTACCTAGGAAGGTGCTTCGGGAAAGTGCTTGACAATAAAGCCGAAGTGGCGGGCGGTCTAATATTAATCGGCATTGGGATAAAAATATTGCTTGAGCACATTTAGAAGGCGTTCTAGGCGCGGAACTGCAGCTTTTTAATTTGCGATGAATCCAACACATATCTGGCAGGTCGCTGGGGTTTTATCGCCAGCTTCAGTTAATAGCTTCGCAGATTTTCATACAGGTTTTGATGTCGTCAGCGATACCTCTTCTTTTCTTCTCCCCCTCATCCAGCCATATGTCTAGCACATCCCCATTATTGGCTACTCGCCTCAGGAGTCGTATAACTCGTTCTTCTGGGATTTCTCGGGTTATATCAAGGTCGATGCTGATCTGCTTGCCCCGCTTCTCCAATAGGGGCGATGTTTCAGGGTCGTCAACATCCACCATCAAGGAACGCAGTAGGCTAATGGTAACGGGAACTCTCGCCCTTCTCCTCTTGAAGGCGTAGAGGTGGAACTTGCCAGCATACTCCGCGGGCACCGTTATGTCCCAGCGCTTGAAGCGGAAGCTGTCATAAGGCAGGATAAGGTGCGTCTCGAGGCCATCAAGAAGCCGGTAATAAAGCCAGTTATAAGGCCTTATCAGCCTCAAGATGATCATCTCGTCGAAACTCATATCTGTGTGGGCGTCGATGGAGACAATCGGAAGTCTTGTTAAATACGTGGCGAAATGATGTCTCCACCTGTTACCTCCTATCAGCAACGATCCTGGAGTAAGTTGAGTCCATCTATTAGTGTCTGCGCCGCCTCCTCTAAAGAGCTTTGAAGCCCAAAGCCTGAATGTGGGATTCTTAATTCTTAAGAGGTTCGAATCTAGGTCAAATCTTGTGGAGATCTTTCTTGCGATCTTTTCCGTGTAACTATCTGTAAAGAAGATGCTTTTTAGCTTCATAAATTCTTTAAAACGCTGAAGAGCTTATAAATGAGGCTTTTTACCTATAAAGTGGCGGAGAATGGGAGTAGCCTACCGGCTTATCAGCCTTCTTTATGAGGCGCCGGATCAATATTAAGTCGCATGATAATTATTAATCCTGAATCAAATTTTCTGTCAGTAAAAGTAGAACGCGCGCGCTGAAAGAGTTTGTGTTAGGCATTTTCATCGCTCTCCGGTTATGAAAACCGTTCTTTATTTATTTTAATAAGGTAACATTATAAGCATCGGTTTTCGATGAGCCTGATCCAAGCGATAACCTACCTATCATTTACAATTTCATCCATCTCATCGGTTATTTGGTTGGAAGTGGAGTATGCTGTATCTGTCTGTGATGAAAAGAAATGTGGCTGGCCCTTTTTGATCCTCTCCAATAAGTGAATCTCTCCGTTGCATGTCTGATGTAGTCAGATAGTAGAGGGTAAGGTGCCAATAACTACTCGGCTACCAACCTCTCTTCTATCGTGTCTGTTGATATTGCTATTGTCTTAGAGTCGAGGTTTTCATATTCTGGATAATCATATGCGATCTGTTTTAATCGGTTCCTACAGCCTTCACATCTTCTCCCATGATGGAAGATTTAACAAGGTTCTTACGCATCCTATAGTCCTAAAGAGCTATCCTTCCTAGCGTGCGACAACGCCTATTTAGAAAGTGTTCTAAATTAAGAAAGAATAGGCCGATCTAAAAACTAACAGGGAACATGAACGATATGGCATAAATATTTGGTGCCGTCTGTTAATCGGTTAACTTTTTGGACCGGTTTGAGTCCGCTCCTATGTTATCGGATAACAATAAAGGAGGTTGGACTCAACTGGTATCGGTCCAAAGCCACATAGAG
>JAGTQU010000036.1 GCA_018396695.1 Candidatus Bathyarchaeota archaeon
TAGACGACCTTGGCGGTGTGCCCCCTGATCGTCTCGGGCATAGGCGACTCCGCGAGGATCTGGCTGCCGTTCCTGAAGCGGATTATCGTCCGCATGATGCCTTTTTCGCCTACGGTCTCCTCGAAGAGCCCGGGGTTCCTGTTCTTCATCCGCTTCAGGTGCTCCGCTAGGTCCTTGAAGGCAATGTTCTTCGCCTGGTCGAATTTTGGCGCCGTGATCAGGATCAGGCTTCCGGGATACTTGAGGGCGAACCAGAGGAGCTTAGCCATGCCGTTGAAGGTCTTCCCCGTCTGGCGGGCTTGGCAGTTCGCGATGAAGTGGGAGTCGTCCCTCAGGAAGGGGTGCAGGTACTCGAAGGGCTCGTATCCGAGCCAGCTCCTGCAGAACTCCACAGGGTCCTCCGGGACCGTGATCTGGGGTGCTTGGTCTTCACTCAGGAGGCTTCGGATCCGCTTTAGCCTTTCCCTTTGCCTTGGCTTCATCAACCAGCCTCTCCAGCTCAGCCAGCCCCTCGTCGAGCTGCCTCTCGTCGAAGCCTTCGGCTACGCTGTTCATGATCTGGGCGATGTATGCGGCGACCCTCGCCCATATCTGCCTCTGCTTCATGCTTATCTTGACGGTTTTCCCATCCTCCGTCTGGGTTTTGACTTCGCCCTTGGCTATGCGGACTGCGAGGTCGAAGAGCTCCTCGAGGTACCTCAGGGTCTTCTCACGGATCCTCTGCGTGTCTACGCCGACGGAGTTCCTTAGGACTGTCAGGCGCCTTGATATCAAATTTAGGGCTGAATTCCTTGCTATTTTCGATACCCCCCCTCTATTTTTTTGCTCCCTGCTACCGTCCTCCTCGCCAGAAGGTTGCTCTGCTTAGGCTCCTCGGCTTCGAGGGCTTGGAGGAGCATTATCTCCATCTCAGCCATCTTGGTTATGGCGTCGACTACGAAGACCCTCACCTCCTCGCTCTCTCCGAGACCCTCAACCCTTTTGATAGCGCTCCGGATCCTTCTGAGAAGAACCTCAGCCATCGTCCACTTAATCCATCTTGTGCAGAAACAGTACTAAGTGAAGGTGGTAACTAAAGAGAAGGGTTATACACAGACTCAACTTAAAAACTCTGAGACCTCATCTACGGATAGTCTTTGACGAGGTTTTAGCTTAGAGGAAGGCCAGCCTATGGCGACTGCAGCTGTAAGCCCCCATGTTTTACTGAAGTATCTCACTATTTCTTCTCTTAGGTAATGGACATCGGCGATCCATAAGGATCCTAGACCTAGACTGTAGGCTTTCAGAAGCATATTTTGTATTGCTGCTGCGACACTATGCTCCTCCGACAGCCATCCATGCCTCCCAGCGTTCCAGACGATTATGAGCATGGAGGCAGCCTCCATGACTCTACACGACTCGAAGGACGACCCCATTTGAGCTAAGCCGATCTTCTTAGATAAGACTTCAAGGTTTGAGCGGAAGAAGGTTATGAATCCATCCTTAGACTCTCCGGTGAGGACTGTAAATCTCCACGGCTGCTCGTTCTTGGTGGATGGGGCCCATATGCCTGCCTCTATGACTTCTCTAACTATCTCTAAGGGGACAGTTTTATCTTGGAAACTGCGGATGCTCCGTCTACCCTTAATAGCTTCGTCAAGAAGCATTTAGATCTCTGAAAAGTATATTAAATGAATTATTTTAAGGGATCCCATATGAGGGTGCTCAGCGTAGGGGACAATTGTATAGATGATTACGTAGAGCTTGGGCTGAGATTCCCTGGAGGTAATGCTCTCAACGTAGCCGTTTACGCTAATAGGATTGGAGGGGTTGAAGCAGACTACATAGGAGTCATAGGAGACGACGAGTCAGGAGATTTCATATTAGAGCAGATTGAGGCTGAAAGACTCTCGACTAAACATGTTCTGAGGTTTAGGGGTAACACTGCTGTGACTTCGATTCTAGTCCGCAATGGTGACAGGGTCTTCGCATCCTATGATGAGGGTGTTCAGAAAAATGCTGTTTTTCCGAAAGAACTGTTGAACAAGGTCATGAACTATGATGCAATCCACTTTACAGTATGGGGGTTCGGCAGAGAACTCATTCCCGTGATTAAGAAAAAATCAAATGCGATCCTCTCCTGTGACTTCTCGTCAGAGTATTCGAACCCTGCATTAGAAGCTCTGCCGAGCCTCGACTACTCCTTCTTCTCTGGCTCCAAGCTTCGGGAAAGAGGCGGAGACCTTGAGGATATGCTCATGAAGCTGAAGAGAAGGACGCCGGGATCAGTTGTCATAACTCTAGGAGAGCATGGCTCGATAGCTTCCGATGGAGAAAAATTGTATCGAGGTGAGGCTGTTAATGTTAACGTCATCGACACACTAGGGGCGGGGGATGCCTTCATAGCCGGTTTCCTCGCCTCAGCATGGTCAGGGAATCCTATCGAAGAGTCGCTTCGTAGTGGGCATCTTCTAGCTGCTTCAGCCTGTGGCAGGCTTGGGGCATGGGGTGAGGCTTGGAGATACGGGTTGAGTCAAGGCGGATAGTTTTCTCAGAAGTCTACCTTATCGTAGTATCTCCACTTCTCCATGTTCTTATTCTTTTCTAGGCTTAGATAATAGCCTATCCATTCAAGCTCCATGAAGAGGGTGAAAGGTGTCCAAATGTTTTCAACCTCCCATCCTAGTGAGTCGCAGATGAAGCATCTGGCGCCATTCCCTTTTGAGAACCCGATCACAGCGTCTTCGAGATCCTCTTCGTCTCCTCGACCCTTAAGGAAGATGGCGTTAGAGTTTGGAGTGAACATCTCTATCGGACCGTGGCGGAACTCTGAGAAGTTGATGGGTGTAGAGTTGATCCAGCACATCTCCATTAGGGTGCATAGGGCGAACTGGTAGGCTAAGCCATAGTTTATGCCTCCGCCTACGACGAAAATATTCTCGGCATCTTTGAAGAGTTGCCCTGCAGCCTTAGCCCTCTCCCTTGAAGGCTGGATCATCCTCGGAAGCAGGTTTGTCAGTTTTTCCACGGCTTGAACCATTTTCTCACCGATCTTGAACCCTTTCGCATCGAAGATTCCTCCAAAAATGAGGTATAGACTTGAAAGCTTCCCAAGGGTTACAGCCTTTCCAGCATAGCCGAACCGATATTCAGAATCCCTGCATACCGTCGAGTTTTCGCTCCGGGATAATCCTAACGTGGTCGCCTTCTTCTCTCTTGCCCAGTCTAAGGCACTGACTACCTCCTTCGTCTCCCCTGAATGGGATAGGAATATGCACGCCGAGTCTCTAGCAACCCCCTGAGGCATGCGTTCAAGGAACTCCCATCCCGAGTATTGGTAAACTGGTGTGAGGGTGAACCTCTCAGCCAGATATCTTATAGGATGCTGGACAGCATAGGACCCTCCGCTGCCTACAAGGTAGAAGCGCTTCGCCTGTGAAAGCATCCTTCCAATCCTTTGGAGCTCTTCTTGACACTCCCAGACGGAGTCTAATGTAGACTCGGCGACCCCTTCTTCAAGCCATTCAGGCCTGTAAGTTGCCTCGCTGAGCTGATCCTCCTGAGACACCATGATTCGACATCAACCTACACCTACTCTGCGATTTTCAGTATATAATAAGTATGGATAGAAGATCTGTGAGAATCTTACGGGATTTCATCGACGAGTAGAGTTGATAAGCAATTTACACTTATCCGCGTATTCGCAGTATTTTAGACAGGAGGCATCCTCATCAGGTCTACGCCACTCCGCCCCGCAATTGATGCAAAAGGCGGAATCCTCATCACTCCAGATCTCGATGTCTCCTCCGCATACACGACATTTAACATAAACCATGGTAGGCCTGATGAACTTGTTGATTCCTGGACAGGTTTTAGGCATGAAACCGTTCGTCCTGTTCATGTTTTAGTCTCCCTAAGTTTTCCCTCTACTGTTACCGTCATCTGGTGGACTGGAATATTCGCCTCGGACTTCTCCAGCGCCTTATCGACGATCCATCGCAGCCCATGGCAGCATGGGATCTCCATGTGTATCACTATCAAACCTTTAACCTTGTTACTCTTCAGGATGTCTCCAAGCTTCACACTGTAAGCTTCAGCATCGTCGAACTTTGGACATCCAAAGACTAGGGATCTCCCTCTCAAGAATTTCTCATGTAGACTAGGGTAGGAGAAGGGGACGCAATCCGCTGTGACGAGGATCTCTGCATTCTCGAAGAATGGGGCTTTATTAGGCACAAGTCTCAACTGGATTGGCCATTGTCTAAGTCTATTCGGAATCTCGATATCCTTTTTCGACCCTTGGGATATTTGGAGATGGGTACCGGTTTTTAGATGCGTGGTAACTGCTTCCTCGTTAAATGGTTCAGCCTCCCTCTCCTCTATTATGATAGCCCCTGCGGGGCATCCCCCTAGGCAGGCTCCTAAGCCGTCGCAGTAAGCCTCGGAGACGAGCCTAGCCCTGCCATCTATGATCCTTAATGCCTCTTCCGGACAGTTTGGAATGCATAATCCACAGCCGTTGCATAAGCCTTCATTGATTTTGACGATCTTCCTCAAAACCATGGCTGATCCCTTACAGGTGGCTAACGACCCCCCGAGCTTTAGGCTTCAGGGTAATGAAAACGGACTCTCCTCTGTCGATTCTTAGGAGGAGTTCCTCGAAATCGATCACTCTGGTCTCTTCAACATGCACGGTCTCGTCATCTCCTCCAAGGTAGTAGAAGACGAGCTGGGAGCCTGGTAGCATTACCTTAGGGAAGAGGCTATCCTCTGCCCTGAAGACTATCCTTTTCACCTTCCCCGCCTCCCTATACAGTGCCCCATGGTTGGGCAGTATTTTCTGGAGTGGTTCTCTACGATGCTGAACAACGCTTCAATTGTTTCAGAGTTGAGAGAGTATATCCTTTTTTTTCCCTTCCTCTCGACGTTGATGAAGCGGCATCTGACGAGGGGGCTTAAGTTGTGGGAGACCATGCTCTGCTCCTGTTGTAAGGCTTCAGCTAGCTGTTTTACGCTCATGGGGCTCCTCCTCAGGTTTTCGAGAACAGCTATTCTTGTAGGGTTAGCCATCATTGAGAAGAATTTATAGCAGGTTTTCGTCAGTTCAAGCTTCATCAAGGATCATCCATGAAAAATTTTTCATATGAATGATATTTCATATGTTTTATAAGTTTTTCGATAAAACGAAGCCTAACCAAAGACATTTGCGCATGAAACCGAAAAATTAAGATCAATCTGTCTTCGTTTTAAATAACAGCCAATTTTTTGGATCATTCTTGAGACGCACAAGAGTATAACGACCGTTGAGCGTCCCACCTGAAAGGGTGAAGACGATCTTATCTGGTTTCCTGCTCTCTAGAGAGTATGTCCCTTTATCCCATATGGTTACGGTTCCAGCACCATACCTTCCCTCCTCGATAACTCCTTCGAAGTCGAGGTAGCTCAGGGGGTGATCCTCAACCTCGATCGCGAGTCTACGCACATTCGGCTGAGTCGGTGGCTCCTTAGGGACGGCCCAGCTTTTAAGAACCCCATCCATCTCCAGCCTGAAATCCCAGTGAAGATGCGAAGCATGATGCTCCTGTACGACGAATCTAGGTTTAGCTTCAACCTCCACCAATCTCAGGCACACCTTTTATACGAACTACTCATTTAAGAGACTCCCTCGGAGCGTAAAAGCTGTTCGATTCGCCCGAGTCTCCAACAGCTCATTTTAAAAACAGTTTGACTCAGATTAGTAAGCAGTGTATTCAAATGAGTATTGATGATCAGATCGTCAAGATAAGAGGAGATTTTCCGATTCTAAAATATAAGACTTATCTTAATAGCGCCGCCCACGGTCCGACGCTACGCCAAGTCTGGAGCACAGTCCAGGATTGGTGGCGTTTCAGAATGAATGAGGATCGGGGAGCTAGATTAGCTGAAGCTAAGAAGCAGGCAGCTCGGCTCATCCACGTTAATGGAGATGAGATCTGCTGGATTACGAGGGTTTCAGAGGGGCTCAACACTGTGTCAAGCCTAGTTGATCTGAAGAGGGGAGATAATATCGTAGTCACTGACTTAGCATACCCGTCGAATGTTTTCGTCTGGATGCCTTTTCGAAGTGGAGGAATTGAGATCCGGAGAATATCTCATCGTGATGGGTATATAGAAATAGAGGATTTTGAAAAAGCGATAGATGATAATACTAGAATCGTCTGTATCAGCAGAGTCGAGTGGACGAGCGGCTTAAAATATAATGTGAAAGTGGTCGCCGAAATAGCCCACGAGCATAATGCGCTCTTAGTGGATGATGCTTACCAAGCCGCAGGCGTAGTGGATATCGATGCTGGAGGAGAAGAGATAGACTTTCTGGTAACCGGATGCGAAAAATGGCTCTGCTGCCCCCTCTTCGCAGGCATCTTCTACGTTAAGAAAAGCCTCATAGACGGCTTCGAGCCGCCTTACAGGTTCTATGAGTCAGTTGGTGGAGCCTTCACAAACGGAGCGCCTTGGGAGAAGCCTGAACACGACAACATCTTGGACTATGATAAACCCTTAACAGGTACTGCGGAAAAGTTTTACAGGGGAAACGTCTCCGACGAGGCTGTTTGGGGTTTTAACGCCTCTTTGGAGTATTTCAACGAGATAGGAGTCAAAAATATTGAGAGAAGGGTTAGGCGCTTGAGCGGATACTTGATAGATGGTTTAAGGGAGCTCCATCTGAAGGTTAATACGCCTCTAGAGCCTGAGGAACGTGCAGGTCTCGTAACATATACGACAGGCAGGTATGAGCTTGATGTTGAAAGCTTCAGAGCCTTGAATGCTAACGGCGTCATAGTAGCTCTAAGATACACTGGAGGGGTAGGCGGAGTCAGGGTTTCGACCCACTTCTTCAACACCGAAGACGAGATCGATAAACTCCTAGAAATCCAAAAGACAAAAACGAAATGAATTTTCTAGAATCCAATTTTCTTTGGATCAGGCTTATAGACGAGGCTGATGAAATAAAATATTCCACTTTGAGAAATCGTACCCCACTAAAAATGGCTCGCATAATTTTTTTAAGAGTAATTACAGGACTCACCTCATGAATCTTTACTAAATGACTTAAGATCCCCCTGACGTTGATGAGAAGACAAGCATTACCAATATTCTCAAATAGAAACAGAGCCAGATCTAGTCTTTAAGAAGAAGGGATCTAATGGAGCTTCCTGAGTTAACTATTCTCAGCGAACAGATGAGGAAAGAGATAACAGGTAAAGGAATCTCTGAGGCGGAGGTCAAGAATCCTAAATGCCTAAACATGCCTCTCAAAGAGTTTAGAGAAAGGCTTCTCTACAAAACTGTGAGATCTGTTAAGAATAAGGGGAAATGGATCTTCATCGGCGTCGAGCCGGATAACATCCTCCTCTTTAATCCAGGCATGGGTGTCGACATTCTCTACTTTAAACCAGAGGATAGCATACCGGATAAATACCACATCAAGATCGTATTTGGGGATAGGACGGGATTCACCGTCAGAGTCTGGTGGTTCTGCTACCTCCACATAGTATCGGAAGTCGGGCTTAAAGAGCATAAGGTGGTAGGCAGGCTTGGGGTGAACCCCCTAGACGATGGTTTCGATCTCGAAGAGTTTCAGAGGTTGGTAGAGAAAGGTCGCGGAAACGTCAAGTCTTTTCTCATGGATCAGAAGAACATAGCCGGCATAGGCAACGTCTATATTCAGGACATCCTCTTTAACGCTAAGGTCCATCCCCTGAGAAGGATCTCCTCACTATCTCAGCATGAGGTTGAAGCCCTGTACGAGTCGATGAGGATGGTTTTGAAGGAGAGTATTAAGCTCGGAGGTCTCGCTTACGAGAAGGATTTCTACGGGCGCAAGGGAGGATACGGGGTTGAACATTTTAAGGTAGCATATAAGGAAGGTAGACCCTGCCCAGAATGCGGCGAAACCATTATGAAGATAAGAACAGGCTCGACAGGCAGCTTCGTCTGCCTAAAATGCCAACCCCTATTATGAGCCTCGAATCATTGTTCAGTCAGTATCAACGTTTTCCGGTATTTAATAAAGGGGGGTTTCGTTCATCAACCCCTTTCAACTACACTGAGCCTCTATTCCTCGATCTCCTTCAGCCCCTCATCTATGGCTTCGACAACTCTGTCTACTTGCTCGATTGTAATGCACAGCGGCGGGCTCAGACGGATGGTATTCTTCCTCCATCCCAACCCTGCGGGCAGGATTACTCCCCTCTTAAGCCCTTCTACCCTGAGCCTGAGGGACTCTTCAACAGCTGGTTCCTTAGTCTCCTGATCCTTCACCAGTTCGACGCCGATTAGTAGCCCCTTACCCCTCACGTCTCCGATAAGCCTATGGCTCCCCGAGATCTCTTTAAGCCTCTTCAGGAAATAGGAGCCAACCTTCTCAGCATTTTCAACCAGCCTCTCCTTTTGTATAACTTTGATGGCAGCGATGGACTGGGCACAAGCCACAGGGTTTCCACCCCACGTCGTGAAATAGTCGAAGGCTTGGAGATGCTCGGCAACCTTTTCGGTGCATATTGTGCAGGATAAAGGCAATCCCCCGCTTATTCCCTTCGCCAGAGTCATTATATCGGGTTTTACACTGTATAGATCCGCTGCAAACATTTCACCAGTCTTCCCGAAGCCTGTTATCACTTCGTCGTCGATGAAGAGGATCCCGTTCGCATCTAGTATCTTTTTCACTTCCTTGAAGTAGCCGTCAGGGGCAGGGATGTTTCCAGCCGTCCCTTGAATAGGCTCGGCTATGAATGCTCCGACATCGCCAACGCTAGCATAGGTTATAACCTCATCTATCATCTTAGCACATTGTAGACCACAGTTCGGATATTCTAAGCCGAGCGAGCACCGATAACAGTAGTATCCTGGAGTGTGTAGAACTCCCCCCTGACCGAGTAGTCCGCTCATTCCCATCTTGTAAGGTTTCGACCATCCTAGGAGGCTTCGAGCACCGTAAGTTCGACCGTGAAAGGCGCCGTATAGCGCTATTACCTCGCGCTTCCCAGAGGCTTTCCTCGCTATGAGCAGGGCACTCTCAACTGCTTCAGCTCCTCCATTTAGGAAGTAACACCTTCTCAGATCTCCTGGAGCGATCCCTGCTAGCAGCTCTGCGAGCTCAAGCTGAGGGAGGGTAGCGAAGTCTACCGTCATAAACCCTAGCCTGTCCGCTTGATCCTTTATCGCCTTGATCACTTCAGGGTGACCATGGCCAACTGAAGTAGCTGAATGGGGACCGAAAGCATCGATGTACTCTTTGCCATCGATATCTATGAGAACGGCTCCGCGCCCACCCACGATGATCGGGTAATCTTTAACCCACCTCCCGACTAGAGGTGAAATGAATCTTTCTCTCTTACGCGCTTCTTCAGCCAACTCGAAACACGATAATAAGTGAAGCCTTTTAAGCTAATAAATTGATAACCTAACGATTTCCGATTCTTCTAATGATTTCGAGTAGAATCTACTATTCAGAAAGCCAAGCAAGCTAGCTTTCAGCCATCTTCTTGAACACTTCCGGAGTCATTCTGAAGGTCGTCCACTCGTCCATAGCCTTGGCGCCGAGTTTGAAGTAGAACTGCCTGCTCGGCTCATTCCAGTCCAACACGGTCCACTCGATGCGTCCGCAGTCTTTTTCAACAGCTATCTGGCATAGGCGTTTCAGAAGAGCAGTCCCTATCCCATTACCCCTGAACTCCTCTGGGACGAAGATGTCCTCAAGCCACAGAGTAGGCTTTGACTCGAAGGTGCTGAAGGTATAATAGTATAAGGCTATCCCTAAGTATCTCGGTCCTATACTACTAGTATTCTCAACTAAGAGGCAGTCAAAGATCTTGTCTCTGCCGAAGCCGTATTTCCTGTAGAGTTCAGGAGTTCCCTTAAACTCGAGTTTCTCGTAGACGCTCAGCTGGCGACAAAGATCAAGGATGATTGGAATGTCATCTTCTTTAGCCTCCCTGATCTTCCAGCTTAAGCCTTCAATCTTCGGCAAACCAGTTCACAGTATTAAGGTTTAAATCTGTGATTTTAAGCCTTACAGCCAGAGGGAGGTATCTAAGAATACATACCTAACTGAATGCGAGATGGTTTGAGATGCTTAAAATCGAAGAGTTCTTTCTACTATAGTAACACATTTGCCTGTGATAAGGATTCCATTTGATGTCAGCTCTATTTTGATCTCGCCTCCCCTCAATGAAGCTTGGTATGCAAGCATCTTCTTCTTACTGAGCAGGCTAGGTCAATAAGGTGCCAGAACTGTATGGACTTAGCCTATAACAGGATCTTTATTAACGCCCGTGAAGGGTACGAAATAACGTGAAACGGAGTTGTATTTTTAGCGGTGATTATTATTCCTCTCCAGCCGATGCGCATTCAGAGTAAAAATAGCTTTTCTTATTCTTATTATGTTAACTCTAAAAAGGAGATAGGAGAAGAAAAGTAATGTTTAGCATGAACGTTTTAGAGAGAAGAATCCTCGAATCCATAGATGCTGATCAAGTATCCCGATTAACAGGCGAGCTTGTAGCGATTCCAAGCCATAATGGAGACGAGGTGGAAGCTCAGCGGTTCGTGGCGGATAGGCTCCGCACAATCGGGCTTGAAGTAGATACTTGGAGCATCGACTTTGAAGAGTTGAGGAGACACCCCGACTTTAGCATGAGCATCGAAAGGCGAGAAGGCTTAGGAGTCGTAGGAGTCTATGGAAACGGTGCGAAGAGTCTGATACTATGCGGGCACATAGATACTGTAGGTGTCGGAGACCCTGAAAAATGGGATACCGACCCTTTGAAAGCCGTCGTAAGAGATGGTAGACTCTATGGTCTGGGAGTATGTGACATGAAGGGAGGTCTCGCCTCAGCCCTAACCGCCGTTAAAGCCTTGATAGACGCCGGCGTAGAGCTGGAGGGGAGACTCATCTATGAGAGTTGCATAGGCGAAGAGGATGGGGGCTGCGGCGCCTTGGCGACCTGTCTACGGGGCTATAAAGCCGATGCAGGAATCGTAATGGAGCCCACCGAGTGTAAAGTGGCTCCTGAAATCGCAGGGGCGGTAAGTTTCAGAGTAACCATCACCGGCAGAAGCGCCCATGCCTGCGTGAGGGAAGAAGGGGAGAGCGCCATCGAAAAATTTGTCGCAATCTTCAACGGGCTAAAGGAGCTTGAAAGAGAACGTAATATGAAGATGATTAGCCAACTTTTTCGAAGATACAGGCTCCCCTACGCTTTGAACGTCGGTTTAATTCGCGGAGGGCGATGGCCAGGCACAGTCCCCGACGATGTTTCTTTTGAAGCTAGAATGGGGGTAGGGGTTGGTGAAGAGATCGCCCACGCGAAAGCAGAACTCGAGACGAAGCTGAAAGAGGTTTCTGAGTCTGACCCTTGGCTCAGGGATCGTCCACCTAAAGTCGAATGGTCAGGGTATAGCTTCGAGTCAAGCCGAATTGGGATAAACCATCCAATCGTCGAAACTCTTGCAGAAAGCTATAGCGATGTGACTGGCTTGAAGCCAATTTTCGAAGGGATGCCCTATGCATCGGACGCGCGCCTTCTAATAAAGGTTGGAGGAACTCCGACAGTTGTTTTTGGACCTGGAGATGTCCGTTGCGCCCACCGCCCAAACGAAAGCATCTCTTTAGAAGCGTTGGAAAATTCTTCCAAGATATTAGCCCTTACCATACTCAGGTTTTTAGGCTGCGAAAAGTAAATCTCATTCTTACATCTTTATTCTCTACTTTAATAGAAAAGGCTCGCTTTTGATTTAATTTCTTAACTATATTAGACGGCATATCAGAGACAAAATTTTAATTTATTGGAGCCATAATTTGGCTTTGTATGAGAGTTTTAGGGATAGTTGGTAGTCCACATAAGGACGGTAACACAGCAATGCTTGTTAAGACTGTTCTAGAAGGGGCGCATGAAAACGGTCATGAAACATTCCTCTTCAATCTAATCGATTTTAAGATTGAACCGCTCTCAAGCGCCGAGGGGAAGAAGGTCTCCTATCCTGAGGATGACATGGTGAGACTTTATCCGTATATCGAAACGATGGGTGCATTGGTTTTAGGAACCCCCATCTACTATGATAATGTTAGCGACCGAACCAAGATCTTCATCGACCGGCTCCACTATTATAGCAAGACCCATGGGGAAGAGTACCGCTCCCGTTTTCCGGATAATGTGAAGGCGGCGACTATAATCACCTATGAGTGGGAGAATTCCGAAGGATATGATGAGGTACTTAAATGGTTGAACCAAACCCTCGAAGGCTACTGGAGGATGAGGATCGTCGGCAGCCTTAAGGCGGATAGCACGACGAAAAAGCCTGTGAAAGAGAGGAAAGACCTCCTGGAAAAAGCGAGGCAGCTAGGTCGAAGCCTCTGACCCCTCTCAACATCATTGATTTTTCTATGCTAGCTTTCTTCAAGCATATCCTAAAAATTAGAGGAGTCGAAGTATCCTACTGGATGCAGCATGCTCATATAGTTGTCTGTCAGCCGTGTAAACCTCGACGCCCATGATTCCGCCTAGTGCAATATAGCAGGAATCATAAATCGTAATATCGTAACGGAACGCGAGCTCCGAGCTTTTACTGATTAGTTCTCTACTTGGACTAATAAGATCCATTTGAAGATCTAGTAGATCATTGACCGCCCTTGCAACCATCTCTTGATTGAACCCTGGCTTAAATCTCAGCGCGTTCGACAACTCGTATACGATGAGATCTGGAGCGATGAGCGTCTGCCTACCATCGATATGATCATTTCTTAGAGCAAGAGCCTTTTCCGTGTCCTCCTCATCCGAAAACCACTTCACTGCAACCGAGGCGTCTATTACCGCTTCCTTATGTCCCGCCATCTTCGAATCTCCTTAACTCCAGACCACCCACTCTCAGTCTCGGATCTAATCCGATCCATATCCCTTGCTGCTTCGAGCATCTTCTCCCTATCTCTAGACTTTGATTGCCTTTTAGAGGCTACCCACATTCTGAAGGCCTCAGTAGCCGCATCTCCGACTTTTATTCCCATCCGGACAGCTTCGGCTTTCAAGTTGCGGAAAGCATCTTCATCAATGTCTTTTATACTTACACTCATATGTGATTCCTTATTTTCCATCTTTATATACTTTTCAAACATTCTAGAAAATATTTTTAATTAACTCAATTAAAATTAGAACCGGGACGAAGTTTTATGTAGACGCTGATCTGTTTTTTTAAAAATAGAAACCTAAATCCAAAAATTATTTTTTATTTACTATTCAAAATTTAGAAATATTATGGGGAAGATAATCCTTCTAAATCGTCAAACTCTAGGCCTTCTATATTTAGACTAAGCTGTTCTAGGTTTTGAGACGAGACGTTTAAAGAACTGCCCTCGCTTAATCCCTCCAATTCTTCAATGCTCAGGCTTTCAAGCTTGCTCTCAAGAGAACTTAAGCTGTCTTTGGTGAAGGATACTTTAGGTTTTTCTTTAGTTGCATTCCTTAAAAAAACCCCTCCCAAAGCTAGAATGAATACAATCACAACGCCGATCGCTATGATCTTTTGTCTCTTCTGCATTTCTAGGATGCCCCCATCAGGAGCTGATACGCCTTTCTAAGGTAGGATACTGCGAGTAAGAGCTTGTTTCTCGCAATTCGAAGATACTGGTTCCCACTGGAGAACCTCAGCAACGGGTTACCAGGGATTTGAACCTGCTTGTATTCTGCTTCTGCCAAGTCTATATTGTCTCTGGCATTCTCCAACTCTTCAACAGCCTTGTCAAGCTCCTCGAGGATATCTTCATTGTTTTCTATTCCTTCAGCCGCCGTCCTCATCTCAGCTTCGTAATTTTCAATGGTATTAGCATATGTGTTAGCTATATGCACCCATACTAGACCAGTGTTTCTCGCCACATCCGCAACTAGTTCGAAGTATTTACCTATCATTCTGAGGAATACGAGGGTTAGCTCAGCCCTAGTCCTTACTTTGGCTACCTCTCCCCGCAAATCTTCAACAGTCTTGAGGTTATCGTCAACATCGTTTTGAATCCTCTCTTTGAGTTCGACGGGAACCTCAGGGTTCTCGTTAACCTCTAGGCGGACCCATACGAGCCATGCTTCAGCTTCGTTTAAAGCTGCTTGAAGCGCGATTTTGCCCGAGTCGACTAAAGCCTGCTCATTTCCTTGAGTCTTGTTGGCAGCCCACCTTATGCTCGCTTGGACGTATGCCTGCTGCGCCTCTCTGCTAGCCTGTTTCGCTTGGATCCACGCCTGTTTCGCCTCGCTCGAAGTCAACGCCTTGATGTTTAAAGATGGAGCCAACGAAAAGCAGACTAGAAATACTATTAGGATCGATTTTAGAATAAGAGAGCTTTTAACCATGATGACATTTTAACTTGTTTTGAATTAAAAAATTTGCTTACCTCTGAAATATATCATGGATTCATGAAGTTGAGGGATAAATCAACTGCATCGAGGAGTTTGTAAGAGTTTTAAAGCGCATATTGTGGATAGTTTTGGGTTATAGTTCTTAGACCACATATTTACAGAATTCAATATTTTTAAAATCTGTAAAATGGTTGGAGGGGAAAACGTGGTAGTGCTTGGTTTTGATCCTCCTCGCTAAGATGCAGAGCAGCTGAGGAGAATGTCAAACTGGAAAAAACTTGAAGAAAGAATTAGGGTAAACGTAACGAAACTAAGCGCAAGTTTGCCAGAGACTTATCTAAATATCAGTATTTAATGTCTCCAGCAATAGCTTTCAACAGCATTGTCAAGGTGATGGGCAAGATCCTATCCTCAGAGTCAGTGAAGAACAACAAGTACGGCGAATGCGATCAAACCATGGTCTAAATGGTCTTTAGAGCCTTCGGATCCCTGAGCCTGAACTTGGTGAG
This sequence comes from Candidatus Bathyarchaeota archaeon, assembly GCA_018396695.1. GTDB lineage: Archaea > Thermoproteota > Bathyarchaeia > TCS64 > TCS64 > JAGTQU01. Next base: position 14,870 of record JAGTQU010000036.1, read on the forward strand.
GACCCGACCGATAAACCTTGACGACTTGCTAGAATATGCAGAGTTCGTCGACGCCGAGAGCGTGAGGACCTTGGCGGCGGCTCGGTAGATATGCTTCAGGGAGACAATAAAGGGATATTGCGGAGCCGATGTCTAATCATTAAAATTATGGGAATCAATCTAGGAGTGAAAGGAAGACTCATTCCCTTCTCATTATTCTTCTGTGGAAATTGATGCCTATTCCAATAAACAAGCCTGTATACAGCAGTAGCATGGCGATGTTGGCAGCGACCCCGAAGAAGGAGTACCCGCCTATTCCTAGCTTTATCAGGTCTAATGTATGCGTGAGCGGAGAGAAGAAAGCTGCTGTCAGCCCAATGGGGGGCAGCTGATCCAGAGGGATGTAGAGTCCGCTAATGAAGAGGAGCGGTATCCTGACGAAGGTCATCGGCATCATGACTTCGCCAGGAGTCTCAGACGGTATCGATGCGAACATGATCCCCATCGCAGAGAACCCGAAGGAGGATATTATAATGCCGAGTAAAAGCAATGCGATGCTTGAGACAGTTCCTAAGGCGAATAATCCAAATAACAATGACAGGGCGGAGATAGCTATTCCGAAGATAGTTCCTGCTAGAGTTTTTCCAAGCAGTACCGAGACTAAGGATATGGGGGCTGAAAGGTACCTGTCGAAGGTCTTGAGCCTCCGCTCCATTGGGATTGAAACCGGTCCTATGGAGGATGATGCCCAGAATACGGTCTGAGCAACGAGCGCTGGCATCAGTCGGTCCATGGGAATGTTTCTTCCGACGGCGAAGGATAAGAAGAGTGTGAATGGGAAGAGGATGCCGAACACTATGGCTGGCGGCCTCAGGTAGTAGATCTTCATATCCTTGACCGCTATCGCCCATGCCCGCTGAAGCTCTTCCCGTTTCGAGACTATGGTCAATTCGTCCTTCATCTCCTTGTCCTGTTCTCTCCCATGCGATTGTTTCGGACGATCTCTTCTTCCATTTCTCTCCCGGTCAGTTTCATGAAGACGTCTTCGAGGCTGGGACCCAAGGTGTTGATGGAGATCGGTGTGAGTTTCATTCTCTGGGCGTAGGTCCAGATCTCCTGTAGCACCACAGTAGGCTCATCAGTGATTAGTCTGTACTTGTCTCCGCGTTTCTCGACGGATGACACAGCTCTCAGCCCTTTCAGATCTTCGACCACATCCTGAGGCGTGTCTCTGAAGGCTACCTCCACAGATTGAACACTGCGCATCGTCTGCCTGAGTTTTTCCGGTGTATCTACAGCTGCTATCTTTCCTTTGTTGATTATCGCTATGCGGTCACAAATCTGATTGGCCTCCTCGAGATTGTGAGTCGTTAGGAACACTGTAAGCCCATCTTTGTTAAGCATCCTCACCATCTGCCTTATTTCTCGAACGCTCTCGACATCCAATCCAGAGGTGGGCTCGTCGAGGAAAAGCACCCTCGAGTCGTTCATGAGAGCCATAGCTATGCAGACCTTTCGCTTCATGCCTCGGCTGAAGCCCCGGACCCTTTCGTTGCGCCTGTCGAATAGATTAAACAGCTTGAGCAGGTCGGTCGCCCTCTCCTCCCTCTTCGCTTTGGAGATACCGTAGAGCTTCCCGGTGAAGATCAGGTTAGCCCAAGCCGAGAGTTCGTCGTAAACATTGCTTATGTCGGGGACTATGCCCATAATCGACTTCGCTTCAACTGACTGCCTGACTATGTCATAGCCCATGATGGAGGCTACCCCCTCCGTAGGCGTCGAGACGCCGGTCAGCATCCTTATCGTCGTCGTCTTCCCGGCGCCGTTGGGGCCCAGGAACCCGAAGATCTCGCCATAATTCACGGTGAAGCTTATGTGATCCACTGCCAGGAAATCTCCATAGAATTTGGTTAATTCTGAGGCTGAAATCGCATTGTTCATGTTCAATTGACCTCTGATTTTCCGTCTTTCACCCTTTCTCTAATTCCTAGAATACTCAGTCTTTTCAAACTCCTTATGCCTCTTACTTTTTCTTTAGAGGAGAAGATCATTGATCCCTCCTTCAATGTGAGCTTCTCCTCACCGATGGTAAATACTCCCTCTCCCTTTAGAACAAAGAAAACAGCGTCATAATTTTCTGGATGGGAAGGTATCTCCTGACCCAATTCGAGGCAAATCAGAGCTATATCAAATTTTTCTGCATCTATGAGATCTTTTTTAATGATCCTAATAGGTGAGAATTCTACTAGCGATTTTACATCGATTATATTGCTTTCCATTTTTTTCTCCTTAATCATTCATTAAAAAAAGGTGGGCGGCGGAGTCAAGCTTTTAGTTTTTGAAGACGGGCGTTCACAATCTCCAGCCTTTTCTCGAGTGTTTCCTTGATCTCTTCCAAGGCTTTAACTTCCTCTTCCACCGAGATCAACGGGGGGAAATAGTGTAGACTTCGTCCGTGTCTCATACAAGAATATCCTTCAGGGTATCGGCCTCCGCAACCTCCATGAGATTCGTACCCGCGGCACATTTTTTATCTACCTCCAAGTTAACATACTACGTTATATATATAAATGTTATTTATGTTTCTTTATCTTTAAGGCATTCCTTCACTGAAACTTCTCTTTATAGAAAGAGGCTAGGTCATCCATTAGGGCCTTCCGTCTGACGATCGACTCAAGCCCCAATTTGAGAGCCTCCACTCCGTAATCGGTCACCTTATATATCCTTCTGTCGGGTCCAGACTCTACTTTCTCCCACTCGGATGTGAGCAATCCTTTCTGCTCCATTCTTCTGAGAATAGTGTATACCGATCCCGACTCGATCCTTCCAGGAAATACGAAGCCTCGTCTCTTTAGCTCCTCCATGAGCTGGTAGCCGTGCATCGGCTTTTCGTATAGCAGCCGAAGGAGAAGGAATGCCTTAAAGATAAA
>JAGTQU010000091.1:0-1468 GCA_018396695.1 Candidatus Bathyarchaeota archaeon
GTTAAGGACAAAATTTTTGTGAAAAACTTCTTTAGGGACTTTGGAAAGGCATTGGGGGTAAAGGGCAGGATACGACCTGAAGATTTTGATTTCTCAGAGATCATCAGCTGGTTGGAGAGGGAGAAGGCTAAGAAGGAGGCTATGAGCAAAGAGGAAAAGAAGGTATTGGCGCAGGAGAGGAAAAGAATAAGGGAGGAGAACAAGAAGAAGTATGGCTTTGCGATTGTGAATGGAATGCCGATGGAGATCTCCAACTACATGGTGGAGCCGGCCTGTATTTTTATGGGTAGAGGACAGCACCCACTCAGGGGCAGATGGAAACCAGCGGTTAAGGCTGAGGACATTACCCTGAACCTCTCCCCGGACGCGAAGGTTCCCGATCCACCGAATGGGGGTTCTTGGAAGTCGGTGGTGTTCGACCCCACATCGCTCTGGATCGCCAGCTGGAGGGACAAGCTCAGGGGCAAAATGAAGTACGTATGGCTCTCAGACACGGCATACATAAAGCAGGTACGGGACATAGAGAAGTTTAACAAAGCTTGGGAGCTGGAAAAAGTAATCGACAAGGTCAGGGAGCACATACAAAGGGGGTTGGAGTCGCACGACCTGCTTGAGAGAAAGATAGCAACTGTTTGTTACCTCATTGATGAGCTGAAGCTCAGGGTCGGTGATGAGAAGGACGAGGATGAGGCAGACACTGTTGGCGCGACTACACTAAGACCTGAACATTTGAAGTTCAATTCTGATGGCACAATAACTTTTGACTTCCTAGGCAAGGACTCTGTCCGATGGGTCAGTACCATCAATCCACCAGAGGTCGTCTATAGAAACTTGAAGGAATTCATAGCAGAGGGAAACGAGGCCATATTCAATGGGGTCAGATCTCAGAAGGTTAATGCATATCTAGCAGAAGTAATGCCAGGGCTAACTGCCAAAGTTTTTAGGACTTACCACGCATCGACAACTACAAAAAGGATCCTCCAAAGTGCCGATGTCTACAAGGAAGACCCAGTCTACGTTAAGAAGTATTATGCGACCATGGCGAATCTGGAAGCTGCTAAGGTTTGCAACCACAAAAGGAAACTGCCCAAAAACTGGGAGGAGAGTCTCAGGAAGAAAGTTGAGAGATTAAAGGCTCTCAAGGAAAAGAATGCCAAAAAGGAGAAGATAGAGGAACTGAAGCTCAAGATCGATGCGATGAAGGCTACAAGGGATTACAACCTCAATACCTCTCTGAAGAACTACATCGACCCCAGGGTCTATGCTGACTGGGGGAGGAGAATAGATTTTGACTGGAAGCTCTACTATCCGAAATCGCTTCAGAGAAGGTTTGCTTGGGTGGATGGTGGAGAGATCGGGTCAGGTTCAATTGTTTAAGTTTTCAACCGATTTTTAGTAGTTTAACAGTTTTAACAGTTTAAATATTTATATTAAGGATATTTCTTTTAATTCGTATCCTTGAAATAAA
>JAGTQU010000091.1:1494-2942 GCA_018396695.1 Candidatus Bathyarchaeota archaeon
TCTTGCTGGAAAAGTCTTCAAGATCAAAGAGGATGTTGACCTAGCCACGATCTCGGGGAAATTGAAGGGGTATCGGCAGGAGGAGGAATTCACACACGGTGATGAAAAAATTACGTTGATTACGGAGATAGGAGAGCTCACTCTCGGCTCAGACTACCTCGAGGGAACTTTTTTCCAAGATATTCCTTTCACTGTATGGCACAGGGGCGGAGAACGTTTAGTTGTCAAGACTTTGGAGGCTCCATTTCTATTTCAGGTTGACAGTGGGAGACTACTTCTCGTTGTTCTTGAAAAGAAGAGAACTGCAAACAACATAGCTAATCAGCTAAGCAAAATATTATTCATCTCCACTGGGAGCATCGTGGAGGCAAAGATCCCACCGGAGACTCTTAGAAAATTTCATGAGGCAAATCCGGAGGACACGAAGGTCATATTCTTTGACGGAGTGGACATACCGAATGTGGATAAGCTCTCGCTTTACGGTTCTCAACTCGCCGACACCGCACTTTATAATGAGTATCTCAACCATGGAACCATATGGTACATCGTATTCAAGTCAAGGAAATACGGCATAGTCGCTGGAGTGACCAGAAACTCGGTTGTGACCGCATTTAGTGAGGTAAAGCCGAATGATTTTCTCGACTATATTAGGGATGAGATCTTTCCTCTCATCGAGTGAACGCCACGTTGAAGTAATCCCGAACAGATCTGCTCCTAAGACACGATATCACCAATAGTCGCATGAATAGCAGGAGCGCATAAAGTACTATAGGGTAAGAGAGAAAGGATAGCGCGTAATTGATTATGTTGATTCCACTGAAAATTAGTCCAAAGAACCATGCCCACCTAGACCCCCGCATGAACCCAATTATGAGTATGAAATCAAGAACGCCCATTAGGTAAGATACTAAAAACTCGGTTCCACCATAGTAGATGAATGAGCCAGTCAAGAAAGGAGACGTAAGATCGAATATTACAAACAATACCTGTATAGATGCCATAAAGTATACGAGCTTCGGGCGACGCGTCATTTGGGTTCCACCTCACAGTTTAATAAAATAGATTAAACAGCTTTTAAGCGGATCTTCATTTTGAGGTCGAGCAGTCTTTACAGCCCTCTAATTTTGGCAGTTCGAGAGAACCCAGCCTGGTTGAAGATTTGACGATCTCATTGGTTCCGGAGATCTGCCTCTCCTCGCTGCGAATTATGAATGCGGCGTCGTATATTATGTAAACCTCGTATGAAATTATCCTTGTATCTCCCCTAGCCTCTTCGATCTGTTCACCGTAAATTATCTTCGATCCTTCCATCTCGTGATTGTGAAGGAAATGGTATATTTCGTGGAGTTCCATTTTGTTGTCTTCCACCCATTTCTCAATTAGTTCCATATCGTGCTTAGGAATATTAAGCTCATCAGGAGTACCATACCATTCTATCATAAGCAAAA
>JAGTQU010000007.1:0-12269 GCA_018396695.1 Candidatus Bathyarchaeota archaeon
TGTGTATGCCGAATAGAAGGTCGAGACTAGATATCATGCTTAACGTGCTGCTCGCTATTAAAGAGGGGGTGGATAAACCTACTAGAATAATGTATGCAACGAATCTATCCTGGAAGCCGACACAGAATATCTTGAAAAATCTTGTGAGACAAGGGCTTATCAGGGAGCTGAGTGTAGAGGGGGAGAAAAGAACGAAATCTCGATATGCGCTCACTGAAAAAGGGCAAGATGTCATCAAGTATTTCGAGAAGGCTAAAGACCTTTTAGCGCTCGATATCCTCTAAAAAGTTTGATTAGAATCCTCGTATCTACCAAACTTTTTCTACTTGAAAAGCCGAGTTCTTTACTTTCCACCACTCAATACTAAAAAATATAAAGCGCTTCGTTAAAAAAATCTATTGGAATAAGTAATTACCTCCAGATTACTAATCGTCTATAATCTAACGACCCCGATGTTATTATCTATCATGATCTCGGTTCCATAAGGATCTGAAAGTTTCTGCAGCTTCTCAAGTATCTTCCTCGACTTTTCCGGATCAGCCAACATCGGGCTGCCTCGCTGCGATCTTGGTTTCTCTCTGCCAAGGTCTATCGGATATAATTTAAGTTCGGTGAGTCTATCTTCCTCGAACCTCATCTGGGCGATTATGCTAGACCAGTACTTTTCATCTTCCGTGAACCATTTTCGGTGAGGGTATCCGTATCTGGGAGGTGCCTTCTGCCTAGCGTCGAAAGCATCTGCAGGGGTTCCAGAATAGGGGTCAAGCTTATAGGTTTCATAGAAGTCTGCCGGCATTTTTTCAACAGTCTCGTTCTGGAAGATAAAATTCCCTAAGCTATAGAAGATCGGTCTACCATTCCTTATCTCGATGCCGCGGATACCATGGTGACCATGCCCTATTAAAGCGTGGGTCCCTTCATCTATGCAAGCTCTCGCAAAAGACTCGATGAATTCTGCAGGTTTATCATCATCTTCATCCCTCCCTTCATGAGCGTGGAGGGAGAATAGAACCCAGTCAGCCTGTCGAGCAGCCTCTCTGATGGACTCAAGGTTTCCCTTCAGATCCCCTTCATGAGGTGTGGTGTGAGATCCGATCTTGTCCCCAACCACAAATTTTTGATGGAGAAAATAATACGCGTCTTCAGGCTGGACGACCTCGGCAAGGTTTGCCTCCTTCGCCACCTCTTTCAGTTTTTCAAGAGTCTCCTTTGCCACAGTGTAGCTCTTCTCAAATCTGAGAGGGTTCAAGCCAGGCCTTCCTTTTATATCTCTACGCGTTGCCCCTGCTCGGCCAAAGGATGCGAAGGTGGAGGATGCGGCTATTAGCGCGACTCTTCCTTTAGCAGTCTCAAGATAGGTTGGCTTTCTAGCATTCGCCAAGTCTAGTCCTGTCCCCGCATGAGGGATGCCTGCAGCGTCCAACACCTCAATAGTTCTCAGGAGGCCCCCATAAGTATAGTCTAAGCTATGATTGTTCGCCGTTGAAACTAAATCGAATCCCATCCATTTAAGCTCTTCAACCATCGATGGTGGAGCTCTCACGTAGGTGCCCCCGGACTCTGCGGCCGGGTAGCCTTCAAAGTCGTGTAGTAACATTTCCAAGTTTGTAAAAGCTAGATCAGCCCTTCTGATGATATCTACCATTTCTAGAAATTCTGGCTCGGAGTGGACAGACTGTTTCATCGTGATGAGGGAGTCTCCAACGGCGACTATATCTATTCTTTTCATAATTATTCAACAGTACTGTCCACGAATCATCTAATAAATCGTATGCTGGAACTAGATATGAACAAACCTTTTTTATTTTTTCCTGACACTTGTTTAGTTGGAGGATGAATTTGAGGATAGGTGTCGCAAGATTCTCTCATGAAACCTGTACTTTTTGCCCTAACATCACAACTCTTGCAGATTGGGAGCGGGGAGGGATAAGATATGGAAGAGACGCTCTGTGCACTGAGGGTGAAGGCAGATCATACCTTACCGGTTTTAAAGAAGTAGCTGAAAAAGGGGAGGGTGTAGAGCTTGTCGGCGTTTTGAGAGCCGACCATCCCGCCACCGTCGGAATGGGGAGCTGGATAACGACGGAAGCTTTCGAAGTAATCTCCGAAAGGATTGTTGAAGGCTTGAAACAGGCTGGAGGCATTGATGGCGTCCTGCTTTCGCTACATGGTGCTATGGCGGTTATCAACATATCGAGACCAGAAGCAGAGCTTTGCCGCAGAATAAGGAGGGCGCTAGGGAAGGTTCCGATCATGGTTACTTTAGACTTGCACGCTAACGAAGACATTGAGTTGGCTAATGCTTGCGATGCAGTCTTCATTCTAAAGACTTACCCCCATCTCGATGACCATGAGATCGGTGCCACTGCTGCCAGATGCATGGTTGAGACAATCCTTGGAAGCTTTAAGCCTGCGATGGCTTTCAGAAAACCCGGAGTCGTCTCAGCGAGCGTCTTTCAAGCATCGAATGCGTATCCAATGAAGATAGTTTTCGACCGCTGCAGAGAGTGGGAGAGTAAAGGAGTATACTGTGCGTCAGTAGCTCCGGGATTCGCCTATGCTGATGTACCTGATATTGGAGCATCGGTCTTCGTAGTCACTAATGGAGACCATGAGCTAGCCGAGAGATGCGCCCAAGATCTATCCGATCTCATTTGGAGTGTTAAAGAAGCCTTAACGAGGAGGGTGCCTAACGCTAAGGAGGGCGTATCCGAGGTAATAAACATGGTTAAAAGAGGTGAGAAACCAGTAGTCATCGCCTATCATAACGATAGGCTAGGAGACGGAACCCATGTGCTGAAGGAGTTAATCGAACAAGGAGCCGTGAACTGGTGTTCAACGAGCATAGCAGATCCTAAAACTCTCCACAAACTTCGAGAGGAGCACAAAGTTGGAGAAATAGTCACCGTATCCGTTGGAGGCTGGATCGATCCAATATCAGGAGAACCCATCACCATTACAGGAAGAGTAGAATGGCTTGGACCCGCAGATTGGGTTGAAACAGGGCCGATGGGTAGAGGCGCCAAAATGCATGACGATTTAATTGCGGTGCTGGATCTTGGAATGAACAGGCATGTCGTGATCTCTGAGAGACTGCGGGCGCCTATGAGCGCAGATCCACTTAGGGCTTTAGGCCTCGATGTGGATAGTTTCGACATAGTGGAGATAAAGAGCCGCGTTCATCACAAAGCTTTCTGGGATACTTGGTCGAAGGCTGATTTCCCTGTTGACCCACCTGGGACCACCCCTGCTGACCTCCGGACATTACACTACGAGAATATTCCTTGGGATGTGTATCCTATAGGCGAAAAGTGGCGTAGGAAGAAATAAAAGAACCTTTATGCTACAAGCCTTTTACAATTTTTTAAATCTGAAAAAAATATAGTCACTCTAACTGAACAGTTCCATATTTTTTATAATAGTCGATCCAGAGGCGTTTCGTCTCCTCGTCTAGGTTTTCTTTGATGAGGTCATATATCGTCTTGATGTTTTCGATCGAGAATATTTTTATTCCCATCTCTTTCTCAATGTTTTCTACAGCGCTCGTTTCCTCTACATGCTCCGCGTCCCCCATACGCTCCTGTCGGTCCACCGCGATTACCAAGCCAACTATCTTATGTTTTCCAAGAAGCTTGAGCTTCTCGAAGGTCTCCAGTTTCGTAGATCCTGTGGTTATTGTGTCGTCTACTATTAGGATCTTCTCCCCCTCTTTGAAATATCCCGCCCCAACTATTATACGATCGGCTGAGAGATCTCCATACGCCTTTTCCTCCTTTCTGTCATACATGTATCTCTTATCTACGCTATATAACTCGTTCAAACCTTCACAGGTTAAAGTTGCTAGACTTATCCCTTTGTAACTTGGTCCGAAGACGTAATCGAAATCCTCTATCTTTCTTTCTTCTAAAAGAAGAGCCACATAACTTGCGAAAGCCCATTTTACCTTTGCAAGAGACTCCCCATCGGTTAAAGCCCCCAAGTTTATGAAGTATGGAGAAGGACGCCCGCTCTTAAGTATGAAAGGGCTCTTCGGAGTAGGGGAGAGTCGGAGCGCACCCTTTCTGAGAAGGAGGTCGAGGAAAACCCTCTCGATCTTCTCTTTCGAGACCAAGCCCCCCCCCCTCCATGGTGAAGTCTTCTCGGTTAATCTGTTCAAGGACCGATCCATAATATGTGATGGAACCACAAAGGTTACAGTGTAGTTTAGAGCTGCGGATATCCTCGCTTATTTCAACCGTATATACAGCTTTTAAAGGCGTATATTTTGAGTTAGACTTGCATAGGGGATTAGGACATTTAAATATTCCTTCAATCTTTTCAGGAGGCTTAATCTCTCTTTTCTCTTTCACCCTCCAATTTTCTATTATGTTAAGAGTAGCTGAAGGAGAGACTAATCCTATGAGGTCTATCTCTCTGGAAGTAAGGTAGGATCCTTCAATTTTGATTAGATCCTTTGTTCCTAGACGTTTACTATTCACATTTAGAGCAATAAGCACCCTAGCCATGGGATCAAGTTTAAGGAGTTTAAGCACGAGGAAGGCTTTTCCCGCATAGATATGGTCTATAACTATACCGTTCTCTATCTTGCTAACGAGTAACTCCCTGTCAGACATTTAAGACCCTTCACATTCAACCTATATGGATATAAGAAAAATCTTGCCTTTTATTCTCACTGGATCGTTGAGATTTAAAAAACTGGATCGCCAACAACTTATGGTTTGTGATAAGAGTATTAGTTTTACCAAAACCAACATTAACTTGATTACTGGATCAAATGTTGATTGAAATTGCACGTAAGCTATTTTATTTAGATCCCTATGAGGATGGAGACGGTGTATATCACGGTTAGAGACACTAATCCCATGATAATACTCATAAAAGTTATGGTCTTATAGCCTGTTGATGTATCGAAACCCGCGAAACCCGTGGTAACCCAGAAAAAACTGTCGTTCACGTTTACGCATATCATGGCTCCTGCGCTGACAGCCATAGCAGCAAGCGTTGGAGAAATGTTCAGGGTTGGTAGAAGGGGCAGGAGAATCGCAGGAGCAGTCACCATAGTTACCATGCTACTTCCTTGGCTAGTCTTTATTAGGGCCGATATTAGGAAGACTGCTAGAATAGATGGAATTCCAAACCCTAGGATACTATTTCCCAGAAATATGCCTATCCCCGTCTCTTGAAGTATCTTACCTAGGACGCCCCCTGCCCCTACTATAACTATGATGTGGGATGCCCTCTGAATTCCTTTCGAGACCCATCCATTGATCTCGTCAATCGACCTTCCTTTGGCCATCATTAAAGCTAGAATAATACCTAGGGGCATAGCGATGACTGGATGACCGATGAGGTTGAACGATTCTCTGATCGAATTGCCTGTGTCCAAGATCTTCTCGAGCAGTGATCTAAGGATAATAAGAGCTATGGGTACAAATAAAGTAGAAAGAGCGGCCCAAAGGCTTGGTAACTCTCTAAACTCTTTTTCATCAAGATCTTCTACAATAGCCTTTTTAGCGATGAACTTGACCTCTCTGCTCCATCTATAGGAGAGGAAAATACCCGCCGCTAAGGCTGGTATGGAGGCAAAAAAGCCAAGGAGCATCACTTTAACCACATCAGCGCCAAATATAACGGTGGGGAAGAGGGGTGCTGCTGGGAAAATCAGCTTAAACCCTGTGAAGGCTCCAGCTGCAAGGACGAGGGAAAAAAGGGTTATGCTGAAACTGCTTCCAATTGACAGCGCTCGTGCAAGAGGGGAAAGGACTATGAAGGCTGTATCGCAACACATAAGGGGTATAGATACAAGATATCCAGCTACTGCCATCGCAACCGGAGAACGATTCTTGCCAAAAAGTTTGAGAAAACTGTTCGAAATCGATAAGGTCGCTCCTGTTTTATCGAGGAACTCACCGATTATGGTGGCAGAGATGACTATGATTGCGATATATCCAAGAACGCTACTGAAACCTAATATCACTAGATCCACCATCTTCAAAGGGCTGATGCCGGCTACAATACCGATCAATAGAGCCATGAAGAACATCGTAAGGAATGTGTGAACTCTGAGCCTAGTGGTTAGGAAGATTATTCCGACTAATCCTAGGATAAAGATTCCAATGAGAGCCCAACCTTCAACCAATCTTTTTCCCTCTTTCGTTTATAGAAAAACTGGATTTTACGGAACTTGAATTCAGCAGCATTGATATCCTGATGACCCGGCTTCTTCATCTTCATTCTCGGGTTGCTTCTCATCTTTTATGCTGCAACGCGGTTCCGTGCCTTTCGAGCAGCAGATAACGTTCTGTTTAGGTTTTCTCAATATCATTTCTCCCTTCTATTATTTCAAATAATTCTAATATTATTAAGAGATAAAACGATTTTCAATTATTTTTTAAGGAAATACATAGAAATACTTAAAAATATTAGGATATTGTTCTTCGAGGAGACTTTCATGGCTAAGAAAACTAGGAAGGATATAACCTCTGAGCTAGATGAGATTGATAGGGAGATACTTAGCATTTTGAAGAGGAATGCTCGTACTTCGTTATCTGATATATCCATAGAAGTCGGTCTCTCAAGCCCATCCATATCAGACAGAATAATGAAACTAGAGAAGATGGGTCTCATAAGGGGCTATACCCTAGTCATGGATTATAGGAAACTAGGTCTTGGGATAACCGCTTTCGTAGGAGTCACTCTTGAACATCCACAGTGTTGCAGAGGCGATGTCGTGAAAGAACTAGTTAAAATACCTCAGATTACAGAAGGACATTTTACAGATGGTGAAGAAGATATGCTTGTGAAGGTTGTGACAGAGGACACCGCCTCTTTGATGGAGATCCTTGCAAAGATCACCTCAATAAACGGGGTCAATAGAACGAAGACGACTATAGTCCTCTCTACACCGATTGATTCGCGATCTCCCGAGAAAACTCTCTAAGTTTTATGAAATATTCAGCGCTTTTAATATATGAGAACCATTTAAAACCAAGCTCTAGTATAGTTTCTTTGGTTTGTCCAGTTTACTGAGCAAGACCACTGAGCTAGAAGGATGCTCGTCTATTATTTTATATCCTGATTCTTTGGATAGAACCTCGGAGAATTCACAGACATCCCTGTGCCAAGCCATATCTGAGTAGGGGAACCGCCTTCTCGCAAATCCGACTGATTTAGCTGCCTTAGGCTCAAGATAAGTCGCATTAGCTTTTATTGCCAGTTTAGCGTATCCGCTGGGATTCTCCATATTCAATTTAGGCATGAGCGTATGTCTCAAGACTGTCGGGCAATTGAAGCTGTGGAGAAGTTCCAGAGTCTCCATAAGCCTCCTCCAACCGTCTTTAATTAAAGGTCTACAGGTTTTACGATAAGCGTCTTCATCTGGAGCGCATACACTGACATATAGCTGAGACGGTTCCCGACTCAAATTTGATAAGACATCAGGTCTCAGTCCATTGGTAACTATGAATACAGATTTGAACCCGTGAGTGAAAAAAGAGTCCACGAGCTCTCCAATCCGCGGGTATAATGTGGGTTCGCCTTCAAGGCTTATCGCCGCGTGGACCGGCATGTTAGCTTCTGCGAAGATTTTCCTGTCGATGAGAAGGTTCCCACCAAAGCCTGAGATGGCTTCGCGGTGGGCTTCCAAGGATCCTTCAACTATCGAATCCGCATCATCCACCTCATCCTGAGAGAATCTTCTTTGATCCCAGTCTAAAGAGAGGTCAGTAGGCATCGCTCTCCAGCAGAAGACGCAGCTCTGCAAACATCGGCCGAGTGCAGGGGTCATCTGAAGGCATCTATGGCACGGGATCCCATAAAACCTCTGTTTATAGCAGTATTCGCCGCCGGAGGTTCTCAGACTTTTACGGGTCCAAAGGCAGGTCTTCACAGCGCTGTGTCTCCCCACTAAGTGGTAATCTTGCTTCCTGTAGAGGCGTTTAAGCTCTTCCGGGATACTCATCTCGCTTTATCTTATTCAATTTTAGAATCCCTACAACTTAAAGAATAATGTTGAAAACTGGATTATTTGAGTTATAAAGAGATTCAGAAACCGTATAGCTTTGAATATTTTTCGTATAGATACTTGATGAATGATTTTACATCCAATTCGCATCCGGTAGCAACCCGGAGAAGGTCTTTAGGATCGTACAGGTTGCCGTACTTATAGATGTGTTCTCTGAGCCAAGATTTAACCTCTGTGAAGCTCCCTTGAGCGATTCTGCCACGCCAATCCGTGATGTCTCTCTGCAACGCTTCTAGGATCATGCCTCCGTAAATGTTTCCAAGCGCGTAGCTGGGGAAGTATCCGAATGAGCCTCTAGCCCAATGGGTATCCTGCATCACTCCTTCAGAATCGTTTTGAACCTCCACCCTTAGATAATCTTCATATTTTCCGTTCCATACGCTTGGGAGCTCGGCTACCGTTAATCTCCCATTGAAAAGGTCTCTCTCCATCTCAAAACGTATTATGATATGCAATCCATATGTAACCTCGTCCACCTCTATCCGAATCTTTGATGGGGCAACTCTGTTTACCGCTCGAATTAAGTAATTCAGCTCTATAGCTGATGAAACATCATGAACAATCTCTTTAAACCTTGGAAGGAAGAAGGACAAGAACTCCGACCAATCATGTTCTCAACTAACCTTGATTGAGACTCATGGAGCCCTGTTGAGCAGGTGGAGCCGACAGGCTGGAAGATCTATTCTTTAGGCAGCTCCTGCTCGTAGATGGCGGTGGCCTACTTCGTGGAGTATTGAGTAGATGCTTGAAAGAAACCTATCTTCATAATAGTGGGTCGTTATCCTCACATCGTCGTAATAGCCTGTTGTGAACGGGTGCTCCGTCTCATCTATGCACCCACGAGCATCCTTCGAAGAGGTGTCGTATCCTAGGAAGTTGGCTAAAAGATCTGCTATTTTCCTCTGGTCCTGTATCGGAACCTTGAGGCCTAGCAGCGGAGTATCCAAACTAGTGTTTCCGCATTTGTCAATTATCCATGATAAACTGGTCTTCATATCGTTAAAGATGCCCTCAGAGGTTACTTTAGGCTCGTAAATGTCTATTAGAGCATCGTAAGGGTTTTTCGTCTCCTTAACATTCATGAGTATCTCGGCAGCCTTCATTCTAAGCTCGAAGAGCTTCTCCAGCTCCGGCTTGAAGATGGAGTAGTTTTCGGAAACCTTCGCCTTCTTCCAAATATTTATGGTGATAGCTTTCTGCCTAGCTGTTTCACAAACAAGTTCTTCAGGCAGCCTAGTAGACTCGTCATAGGCTTTTTTCATTAAACGAACGTTCCTTGACTGAACTTCGTTGAGCATCCCGAAGGATGGGTAGCTCAGAATCTTGTTGATGAGTCTCCCAAGTTCAGGATCAGTCATTATCTTATGCCCAACCCGTTCGATTAGCGTGAGCTGTCTACTTCTTACCTCAACCCCCTTAGGACGCATCATGGTCTCCATATCCCATTGGAGAATCGACTCAGCTGAACTGAGGGTTCTAAGTTCCTCTGCCTTCCTGGACAGTTCATTATAAAGATCAAGTATTTTCTCAGACGTAGACGACGTTGCACCCCTTGTGGTCGGTTAACATGTGCATTTGAGACGGGATTTCAACTTTTTAAAAATAGCGAACACTATAACGGCCGTAGCTTATTCCTCTATCCCAGCTTTCTATCTTGTCTCAGTTAAATTTAATAATCCCCCCTCCGCTTCTCATTCCGCTTATGGGGAAGCCTAAGTTGGAAATCAAGGTGGAAGGTGAGGAGGATGCTTGGAAAGAAGAATGGAAAATCCATCATCGTACTCATATCCACCCTGAAGGGCTTAAGCGAGCACATGCGGAGCATAATCTGGCAACCCTTTGCTCTCAGCCTTGGCATCTCGATGAGTAGTCTAGGCGGTTTAGAAAGCACATACGACCTCGTCAAGAATCTGACTCAGCCGTTCTTTGGAAGTGGCTCAGACTCCCTAGGAAGGAAAAGATTCCTGATCCTAAGGGAGATCCTCTTCATCGTGTCAATGCTACTTTTCATTTTCGCCCATACACCGGTATTCCTTTTTCTCGGAATAGGACTTTTAAGCCTATCATATGCTGTTGAACCGGTCTGGTATACGTTCGTAGCTGAAATATCCGACAGAGCGAGCCTTGCAAGCGCATATAGTTTAGTGTATGCATCTTACATGGGTATAGGCTTAATCGCCCCTATGATGGCGGGTATGCTCGCATCCTCTTTCGGATTTTCTTCAGTCTATGCCCTTTCAGCCTTTTTCGGAGTAGTCTCTCTTTTAGTCTCAGCTAAAATGATTGCTGAGACGAAGAATAGGGAGGCTTCAGCGAAGGTAACAATAATAAAGTTTATGCAATCCCTTAAAGAATCCGTCAAACCCGACAAAGAGTTACGTAGATTCTATTTGAGCATGGCGTTGGACGGCATATCTTTTGGTATCGGCTCTAGGATACTCTACGGAATGTTAACTAAAAGCCATGGATATGATCTATATATGATAAGCCTCTTAGCGACTTCGATGACGGTTAGCTGGGCTATAGTACAGATACCCTTGGGGAAGCTGATTGATAGGGTAGGCTATAAATCATCCTTAATAATCTCACAGATTTTAAGTTCGGTCTATATTGGGGCACTCCTCCTCACTCAGAGCTTTTGGATGGTATTAATCTTCCAAGCCCTCTTCGGTATAGCTGCGGCGCTATGGGCGCCGGCTGAACAATCTTGGATAGCTAGCAAAGTTGAACCTAGTAAAAGGGGCGCATACATCGGAAACTACTTGGCTTTTAAAGGGTTTATTTCTTTTCCAGCTCCTTTTGTGGGAGGAGTTCTTTTCGACAGTTTCGGATTCTTCGCCCCTCTTTTCGTGAACCTTGTCGGAGCAGTAATAGACATCTTGTTACTCTCTATTCTACTGAGAAGATAGGTTTCAGCAATCCAGCATCAAGCTTCTCAGATCACATTCTTAACCTGAGAGTCTATCTTTTAAGAGGGTTGAGTAAACCCTCGATTTTTTGCATCCCGTTCATATATTTTCTCAACGGGGTAGGGATCAAGACTGTTCCATCTTCCTGCTGATGCTGCTCGATTATTGCAAGCATGGTTCTACTCGTAGCCAGGGCAGTGTTGTTTAGCGTGTGGACAAAGCCTAAGGGGGCTTGCCCTTCTTTTAGCCTGTATCTAATGTTTAGCCTTCTAGCCTGATAGTCTGTACAGTTGCTATTACTCCCGGCTTCCCTGAAGACGCCGTCAGCCATCCACACTTCAGTGTCATACTTCTTCGCGGCTATGCTACCTATGTCTCCTGTGCAGACATTCATAACCCTATAATGCAATCCAAGTTTCTGGTAGAGTTCCTCACTGTTCCTCTGAAGCTCTTCATGCAGCTCCCAACTCTGCTCAGGGAGGGCGAAAATGAACTGCTCTACCTTGTTGAATTGGTGAACTCTGAAAAGCCCTTTCGTATATTTACCATGCGCCCCTATCTCTTTCCGGAAGCATGGACTCACTCCTACGAGTTTTATTGGGAGCTCGTCAGCATTCAGAGTCTCATTCATGAACATGGCTGCCATCGAGTGTTCACTCGTCGCTATCAGGTAGAGGTCTTCCCCCTCAATCTTGTACATCACTTGCTCGAAGTCAGCAAGGTCGGTGACCCCTTCATAAGGCTCTCTATGGATCATGTAAGGAGGCTCAATCAATGCGTATCCTTTAGAGACCAAATGCTCGACGGCGAATAGCATTATTGCGTAGTCAAGCATAACCATCTCGTTCCGTAGATAATAGAATCCTGAGCCAGAAACTTTAGCCGCCCTTTCAAAGTCAAGTATCCCTAAGGCCTCAGCTACCTCGGCATGGCTCTTGGGAGTGAAGCTAAATTTAGGGGGACTCCCCCACTTTTTAACCTCAATGTTTTGAGAGTCATCGGCCCCGTAAGGAACCGAGTCGTGTAGAAGATTGGGTAGACGCATCAAACCCTCCCTAACTAGTTTTTCGGATTCATCCTTCTCTTCCTCGGCCTCTTTTATAAGTCGGTTAATCTTATCTGCTTCCTCTCTGAGGCTCGAAGCATCCTTACCCTCCTTCAGCAGTCGCCCTATCTCTAAACTGACTTCGTTTCTACGCCTTCGAAGGTGATTGATTCTAGTTGTGAGCTCCCTCCACCTCACGTCCTCCCGAAGAACTTTCTCAAAGAGCTCCAGCTTGGAAGGGTCATGCCTGCGTGCAATGTTTTCACGAACCACTTCAGGTTTCTACATCCAT
>JAGTQU010000007.1:12283-15028 GCA_018396695.1 Candidatus Bathyarchaeota archaeon
CATCCCTGCACACGCTAATATATGCATTTTACGAGTTGAATTTAGCAGTTGCTATAATGCGCTTTCACTCGCCACTCTACTCTTAAAAAATGCGTTGAAGATTTTTTTCAGAAAATCTCTTCGTAACCGTAAATGAATGAGTATTGATCAGGGTATACGAGGATTTAGAGCTGGTTTAGTTCATGCTTAGAAAACAGGTTGATAAGACATGGATGTAGAAACCTAGGCAGCTCATCTTCGAAACTCCTACAATGGTGGAAGGTTGAAAGAGTTTCAGCTCTTTAGAAAAGATCGCTGAGGTTAAACCTAGAGTCGATGATAGGCATGAACTGAAGGCGTATAACGCTAGAAACTCTTGGAACAGTTAAATGACGAATCTGACGCCTTGGCTTGCAGCTCTCTGCTTCTCTAAACCTTTACGCATCCCTTCCTCCGTGATCTTTATGTCATACTCTAGGAACTGTTCCACCATCCCTGTGATAGTCTTCGTCATCTCTTCAAGCTCATTTTTAGTGAAGGTGGACATTATCTCGGGGCTATTCACCCACTGCATCCATCCCGCAAGGCTCTGGCCTAAAGCTCCGAAAGCGAACCTCATGATTCTGACGAGTTCAAGCCTGTCCTGGTCAGGAGTCTGAAGAAGCTCCTTAAGTTGCTTTAGAGTATTCTCACTTCGCTCTATCCAATTCTGGTCCATAATGCTCAGAACTAGATATCTAAAGGTTCCTATTAAATCTCGTGGAAAATAGATCAACCTTTAAATTTGGTAATATTTCAATAGTTTTCTTAGCCGGGGTCTCCTAGCGGTATGGAGCAATCCCCGAAGCATATGGGGGCTCAGGCCTGGAGAGCTTGTGACCTTCGGGTCGCGTGGGTTCGAATCCCACCCCCGGCGCCATCTGAAGATTTATACTTATATCTTCTAAAATATTGGTCAGCAAATTTCTCGAACAAAATTGTTCAAAAAGAGTGGATGAGAAGGGGATAAGATAAACCTTGATGATTGTTCTGAACAGCTTTCTGATGGCATCTAAAAATATAATCTATTCATATTTTTAGGGTTTGACCGTATTTTTCTGAGCTGAAGATCTCGCTTAAAGGTTTTCGAGGCCTCGCTTCAGGCTTGTGGTCCGGTATCCCTATCGGAAGTAGGACGATCACGGTCATATTTTCAGGTATTCCTAGGAACTCTTTTACTTTCTCCTCGCTGAAGGCTCCAACCCAGCATGAGCCGTATCCGAGGCTCCAAGCAGCTAGAACCATATGCTCGACAGCGATCATGACGTCTCTTTCAACCCATTTTGGGTATATCTCAGGCGAGCCTTTATCCATAGCTAGGGCTGCGATGACTACGCTCGCATCCGCGATCCACATCTGGTTGTTAGCTATTTTAGCCAACTCGTTAATTTTCTCCGGCTCCCTGACCACGACAAATCTCCAAGGCTGCTTGTTTCCAGCACTCGGCGCAAGCTGGGCAGCTGTCAAAATCTTCTTCAGATCCTCGTCAGGGATCATACCTTTCTTATATTTTCTTATACTCCTTCGAGTCTGAATGGCTTCAATAACTTCCATAAAAGATCCCGAAATAGATTAAATCCCCTCCATTTATCTCTTATGCCCTGCTATATGATTTACAGAAAAATAGGGTAGACCCTAAAGCTTCAAATCATAAAAAGGGTTGGGATAGGCTCAGCGTCAGAAGGCTGCTAACTCTTTCCTTTAAGTCTGTTAGCGATCTCTCTAGCCATCTCGAGGGGTGGCTTCCTATTCGGGTCTCCGACAGGCTTGTAGACTCTTCCGCGCAGACGCCTTTCCTGCTCCTCTTTAGCCTTTAAAAGAAGCTCCGGTTTAAGCATCAGATCGATTATTGCGCCTGCCATCGTCTTAGAAGCGAATATGAGGCTCTTATGACCGATGCTTGAGCCACTGCATGCCGTGAACTGCCAACTATGCCCAGGAGCCCCAAGAATGTTACATGCTGTGCTGAACTCCATAGTAGGTGTTATCCAGCTCACGTCTGCAACATCTGTGCTCCCTGGACTGACCTCTCCTTCGTTCCATGCATCCAGGATGTCGGTCATAATGTTGACCTCAACATACCTCTCCCATTCAGGGACCTTAGCTTTCCTCAGACTCTCAATCTTCTGATCGAGAGGGAAGCTTTTAGCGATCTCGGCAGCGAACTTATGTTCTTCCTCGGTGTAACATGGAGGACCAACCTCCCGCATGTTTGACGTAACCAGCTCGCTGAGTACTTTGCTCGGAATCTTGTTATACAATCCTCCGGTATGGTCAACTTTCAATTGGGTCTCAGTCATAAGCGCAGCCCCCTCTGCAACCTTCAAAATACGCTGATATATTGGTTCAAGCTGGTCCCGCTCAGGAGCCCTGACGTAATACCAGCTCCTAGCATAGTCTGGAACGACATTGGGCTGTCCTCCCCCTTCCTCAATAACGTAGTGTATTCTAGCCTTCTCAATGATATGTTCTCGGAGATAATTCACCCCGATATTCATCAGCTCCACCGCGTCGAGGGCGCTTCGACCCTGCTCAGGGTTCGCCGCTGCATGGCTAGTTTTACCGTAATAGTGAAACTTGACCCCGTTAGTTGCCGTGCTGCTTGCGAGGCTGGCGACGTTTATGTTTCCTGGATGGTGGCTTAGACAAGCATCAACGTCGGAGAAGAGCCCTGCCCTAACCATGAACACTTTGCCTCCCCAGTTCTCCTCGTATCCGTAATCCCTA
>JAGTQU010000007.1:15038-16405 GCA_018396695.1 Candidatus Bathyarchaeota archaeon
TTCCTTGAATCGACTTCTCCTCCATCGCGTACCTGACTGCTATTGATGCGGCTAGTGCTGTGCATCCATGAATATTATGCCCGCATCCGTGGCCCATCCCTCCTTCAACGAGGGGTTCCTTCCAAGGCACAGCCTTATTGCTTAAACCGGGTAGAGCATCATACTCCCCCATTGTTCCGATAATCGGCTTGCCTTCACCCCATTCTGCTAAGATTGCTGTAGGCATCTCTGCGACTCCGAGTCTAACCCTGAATCCGTGCCTTCTCAACTCCTCAGCTAAAAGGCTGCTGCTCTTCTCCTCACAGAGACCATACTCGGCGTAAGCCCATATCTTGTCGCTAACTTCTATGATCCTTTCTTTATTCTCTTCAATCCATCTCCAAGCTATTTCCTTTGACATATTCAAATAAAAAGGGGCTAAACTAAATAAAAATTGAACTGTTTCTGAACACTCATGCAGCAGATATGAAAGTACGACGATAAAAGAGTCGAGAATGGATTATCGAATTAATGTTTAGTTTCGCTTTTCAAATCTTTAGAGGATTAAATCCGTTAAATAATTTTATAACAAATTGTTTAGATAGCTAATTATGCTTTTAAAGGAGACGTGAGCTTGGATCTACGCCTAGTCGGATGTTTACTAATCTTTTTAGCGTTTGCAGTTTTACTACACCAATATATTCTATGCGGAAGGTGGTGGGAAATGAACCAGTTTCTACACCATGAGAATATAGCAGCCACCCTCGCTGCTTTAGGTACTGGAATGCTGATTCGAAACAGGTCTAAAGCTAAAAACTAATCATTTTTGGATAAATTTCACCCAAATTAAATTGAGAAACCTATCCTCCCTTCTGCAAAAATAGAATGAAATCAAATTAGTCGCTTCGTAAATCCGCTCTTTTAAATTGGGCGGACCCCATAAGGTATATATTTAACCCGTTTAGGTAAAAGTTTAAAGGATGCGCCATGAGCCTTTGGAAGCTTAGATTTTCAATGCTTGGAACTTTAGCTGTAATAATTGGTCTCTCAACACTATTCTTCACCTTCCTGCTTAGCATGTTTGGAACCCTCGACCTTTTCTCTCTCATCTTTATGGTTTTACTCTTTAACATCTTACAATGGCTTGTCTCTCCATATCTTGTAGACATGATGTATCGGGTCCGCGAAGCTTCGAGAAGCGAGCATCCTAGACTGTACAGCATGATCGAACGCTTAAGCGAGAAGAGCCGCATAAAGATGCCTAGAGTCATGATAGCTAACATCCCTATTCCAAATGCATTCGCCTATGGTTCACCGATTGCTGGAAGTAGAGTAGCGGTCACGACCGAGCTACTGAGAATCCTCGACGAGGAGGAGGTCGAGGGTTC
>JAGTQU010000007.1:16422-35514 GCA_018396695.1 Candidatus Bathyarchaeota archaeon
GACATCTGAGGAACAGAGATGTCCAGGTGATGATGTTCGTCTCAATACTCCCAGCCATATTCTATTATCTCGGATACTCCTTAATGCTTTCCTCAATGTACGGCCGGAGGGATGAGAGAGGAGGCGCAGGCTGGGCTGCAATATTAGGCATCGCAAGCATAACTATATACTGGGTTCTCACATTGTTCACTTTGTATTTAAGTAGGCTTAGAGAATATTTCGCCGACCGTCACAGCGCCAGCATTGTAGAGGATGGTCCGAGGAAGCTCTCGGAAGGTTTAGCAAAGATCGTTTACTCTACCGGTAGGATGAGGCGCCTCCGTCCTGAGGCTAAGAACTTTAACTCGTTGAAGGCGCTTTTCATCTCTGATCCCGACCATGCGGATTCTGATGCTTTGATGATATCCCGCTCCCCAGGATTTGGAGGGGATCAAAGTCTCGTCGACGAGGTGCTCTCGAGAAAGGTGACCGCCTTTGACAGGTTCATTGAACTGTTCTCAACGCACCCTAACATCACTAAAAGACTGATGGCTTTGAGGTCGCTGGAGACTTAGTAAAGTCGTTAACTCACGTCAATCTAGGTGACTCTGATGAAGTATTGCCCTAAATGCGGTCAGGAAACATCCGAAACAGACAATTTTTGCAGACATTGCGGATATAATTTATCGAAAGAAAGGTCGAGTTTAAGCGCTTCTGAAGAGGCTATAAAGACCGTAATAATTCAGCGGGTCAACGCCATAAAGCTGAGGGATGATCAGGTTCTTAGACGTCTCATTGATGGTGAAAGGTATACTAAATTTGATGATTGGCCACCCTTCGAAAGGCAAGGGCTTGAGGCTATCGACCGTGAAGCCGATGCTCTGAAGGTGCTTAGGGATTACGGATACGAGGTAAGCGATTGGAGGATAGATCTCTACGATGACGCTGCACTCGCCTCCTTCATAATATACTATTATGGGAGAATAAGGGATTTAGACTTCAAAGTTAGGTCTCGTGTGACCGTTTTTCTGGTGAAGAGGGAAGAAGGGTGGAGGATAGTGAACGAACACTGGTCCCGCTTCCCCAGAGAGGATGAAGCTATCAAGGCTAGGCACGGCGCTCTCTTTTTATAACATATTTTGCGAAGGTTACATTTGGTTCTTAAGCATAAACTGAAGCTATAATCTTCGAGCAATTCCCTAGCGTAAAACCCTTGATTTTGAGTTATTCTATTTGTCAAGGAATCGGAATAGATATATTCACGGAAATTGTCGGTTTCAACGAGATTTTATGATGGCTCTCAAGGAACTGGCTTATTCTGAGATTAGTGAACTCGTAGATGAAAAGGTGAGCGTCTTCAGCGAGGAGGATACGCTGGCTAAAGTATTAGGAGAACTCGAGAAGACTGGCCGCTATGAGGCTGTTGTAGAATCTAGAAACAGATTCGGCTTGATAACGGTTCGTGATATGCTCTCTGTGGATCAGCCTGAGCTAAGTAAGGTTCAGAAGTTCTGGAGAGTCACCGGGGGAATCTCTCGAAGCGAGAGGTTCATCAATGTTGTAGAAGTGCTTATTCGGGATAACATTAGAGCTCTTCCTGTGATCGAGGCTGGAAGAGTCGCAGGGTGTATATCTCAAGTCGAATTAATGAGCGCGATGTCAGGCGTTAGAGAACTCTCAAAGATTAGCGTCAAAGATATCATGAAGTCGCCCGTGATAACTCTCGACGCGGACGAGAGGATAGCAACGGCTCGAAAGCTTATGCTCGAGAAGAATATTAGCCATGTTCCCGTTATTAAGAACAATAAGATAGACGGTATCGTAACGGCTAAAATGATTCTACACACCTTCATAAAACCAATAGGTAGGCAAACAACAGGCGACAGGATGGGTGAGAAGGTTAAACGCTACTCGGGCTCAGTAGGAGACATAATGGATGAGCACCCGTACATTACCGATTTAGGTGCTTCAGCCTTAGACATCGTTAACGGGCTTGCCGAGACTAGGAAGAGCGCATGCATAGTCTCTTCCCCAAACGGAAGCGTATTGGGCATACTTACACCCCGAGAACTCATTGAGATAATTCTAACTCTAAGAGAGGGAGAGGAGCTGCCTGTTTATATAATCGGGATCTCAGACGAGGACTTTTTCGAGAGGGGGATCGCGGAGGAGAAGGTTCGTCGAGTTGTGAAGCGGGGCATGAAGATGCATCCTCACATTCACGAGGTGTCTATTAAGATTAATAAGATGAAAACCAGTGGAAACCGTAACAGATATGAGATTGCAGCCAATATAATTAGCCCTCAAGAGCGTTTCATGACGAAAGCAGATGGATGGGATATCCTCATGGTCTTCGATGAATTATGCAGGAGAATAGATAGAGTATTATCCAGATCTAAACATGAGCCGAAACGAGTTAGAGCTAGGAGGACTTCACCCGGAGTCTAGAAGCATCCTTTTCCCTAAGCAATACAGGATTAAGCTTTAGATCGCTTCAAAAAGAGTCGTATTTCGAGATCTCATGACCTGCAATGCGATTTCAAGCGTTCACTATATTCAGCTTATGAGGTGAAACACTTTGATAACTTTTAAAACAGTTGGGGTTAAGAATCCTTTTTCTACATTTTTAAGCGTTTAATCAGATTCGTAATTTGCTCTTTTCCATTACGTTCTATATTCCTCCCGTGGCTGACGTATACTTCATCAAAGTCTAACTCGGTTAATCTCAGAACACTTTGGATAGCTAGACCATAATCTTCTGAGAATCTACGAGAAGGAGGCCTAAGAGAACCCCGGTTTCCTCTGATGGAATCTCCAACTATCAATGCTCGCCCCGCAAGCAGGCTAATATTCCCTTCAGTGTGCCCAGGCATGTGGATGATTCTCAAACCTCCGGCGAACGGCAAAAAATCTCCATCTTCCGCCCTAACGTCAACCTCCACTCCTGTTGCCTCCGTAATCGCCTCCGCTTCCGCCTGATGAGCGGCTACTTTGAACCCGCAAAGATCTCTGAGTCTCCGAAGCCCCTTAACATGGTCAAAGTGTCTATGTGTTAGGAGACATAGCTTAATCTCGTCAGGTCGTCTGCCTATCTTTCTTACAGCGTTCAAAATATTTTGGGCGCATCTACCTGAATATCCTGTATCTACGAGAACAAGTTCTCCATCATCGAGGAGGAAGGACTTAACAGTCGTTAATCCGAAGAGTGAATGTTTTATGGTGGATATCATGCCTAATAGATGTTTCTTTTTGAAGAGATATATTTTATAGGTGGTTTACTATGGGGTAGGAGGGCCGTTCTTAAAGAGCTCTAAATTAAAAGCCTTTTTTAAATTTCAATTATGCTGGAGATATTCAATTGTATGGAACCCCAGTTGAATTTATATGGCTAAAATGAAAAGAATTGAGGATAGACTATGCCGATTAGAGAGGTAATCCGGTGGATTCTTGATCGCGTTCTTGTCGCTGTTTCAGTTGCGATTTTGGTTTCAAATGGACCTTATTTTGGAATCGAGCTCGCAAATAAAAGCTTACTTTATAATTTTGAAGTCTTCCTGATCATGACTACGATACTAGGCGGGTTAACTTTTCTTATAATTCCGAGGAGAAAGTCAAAGACATCTAATAAAAAGTAGTTTAAGAATGGATTTAGACCAATTTATTTTGAAAATGAATCGGATATTAAGCGCTAACCCTTTTCTGAAATCATCTTTCCAAACTATGATATATGTCTCCTGCGCAGAATCGGATCAGGGCTGAGGGGCTTTCTGTAACATCCTCTACAGGTCAGTCTTCCTCTGAATTTTTCAGGGTTTTCTCGACCAGTAGGGTTCAACTTGTGGTCATGTTATGGAAAATCGACTTCACTTAAAACGGAAATATGCTCATCCCAACGCCTGAAGGGATATGGGTAGAGATCTACTACCTAATCACAAGAAAAGAACTAAACTTAGCCCCAGCTGAACTTGAATCGTTGCTAACATGCTGCACAGAGAAGGGATAAACATCCACCGCTTTTTATGATACGCCCAGATAAGAAACATACGGGATGAGAACATTATTATTACTATACAATCTGAAACAACTTGCGAAGCTTCCCATGCCAGACGATCTTTTCGCCGGGAGAAGAGAAGGCCTAGAGGCCATAAATGAAAATGTTTAAAACGCGAAGGGATGACCTTTCCGTACAAAACCGTCAGGACAAAGGAAACATTTGACTCAAATAAAATTCAACGAACTACAGTTTAAAGGGAACACGCGAAGAGTAGCGAACATTGAAAAGCAATATTCTGCTTAGAATATACGGGGCAGCTCCAAAGAAAGGGATTAGACTTTCAAAGGAGGTTGAGTGAACCGCAGCTTTGCTGAGAAGCAGAAGCGTCAAGGTTTGGAGATGATATAGATCAGGGTTACATAAAGTTGTTAAATTCTTTGAGAGAAAATATTACGCCTATAGGTGTCCTCCTAAGGCGGGATTCGAATCCGCGTGGGATTGGAGACGTCTCGCCAAGTCCCCCTCTTTTTTGTGAAAATGAGAGACTGTTTCACCACAGATTCAACTCTGATTGCTTATTACCCGATTACTGAAAAACTAATTTCAATTCTATAATAATTTCTCGAGATTTAGCTAAACAGGTTGCAGGTGAATAGTTGCCGTCTTTATGCTACGATTCTATGAAAACTCTTATTGAGAGAATAGTTGTCAGCTTAGACTTCGTTAAAACCTTTTGACCTGCTTCTATTAAGCGCCAAAGCATAATCCTTGAGTGTTTATTCTAAAGCTTGCTTAAGTATTTAAAAAAATGATTCATTCTCCTCGTTTTATCCTATATACATTTCTCTGCTCTTTTAAATCATCCTCTGATATTTTCATATCTTTAGTTGCTATCCTTAGATCTCCATGTTCTGATTCGTCTGTTAAGAAGCCGTATTTTTTCGCCTTCTCTCCAACCTCTTTTAACGTCTGCTTCCTTCTCGTGTCGTATTCGTCACCCTCCTCATATGAGATTAGAGTGCAGACATCGTCTCCTTTCGTGATCACCTCTACCATGTCTATTCTGAACTTTGGATTGAACGCCGCCCACTTCGCGTGGTGGAATTCGTCGCAGTAGATCCTGCCTAGTTTCCAGCCGTCCGGGTACCTCTTCCAAACCTCAGCATACGTACAAAGCCCGTCCCAAGGCTGGGTGCCCTTCACCTCAGGATGATATTTTTTGTAACCTTCCTGTGTGTCCGGCATATCGGCGATTTCCCGAAAAGTTTTCCATGTTAGTGGCAAGCCCATGGCTTTAGCCTGCCTCGCCATAGTTTCTCCTCTATCGATGGCAAAGTTCCTTATCGCCTCGCGAAGGGCTTCTTCCCCCTCTTTCCCGAATTTGTCGACGAGTACCTTAGCTAGGTGATAGTACAGCTTTCCATATAGTTCACCCATGCGGGTTACTGGGGCGTCCCTCATATACACCTCGTCCGCCTTCCTCAGCATCTAGTCACCGATTATTAGGTCTTCAAAATCAATATAAAAAAATATTATAGCTGAGAAGAGACGGAAGCCTCGTAATTCTAAAAAGTCATCTTGAACCCAGAGAAATATCCACAATTTGAAAAGGTATCCTAGAGTAAAAACTCCTTCAACATCTAAACATTCTTCAAATCTATTGGGGCTGAGCAATCGTCTAGCAAAGCTAAACCTTTCGAGCTTTGACCCGTTACAACGCAAGAAGAGTATGAGCCCTCTATTCTTGAATTCCTCGCATAATTAGACGATTTGAAGTAACGAAGTTTGAGAATCTAAGAGAGGTAGGGAGCCAGGGTTTGAAGGTTAAGGTTACTTATTACGAGTCCATATAATATTTAAACCCCTTTTCTGGATGTGAGAGGGGGGCTATGGGTAACCGCACCAAATATGATATATGCTTTGGAATCCTGAAGGCGGTTAAGGAGGGCTGCTCGAAGCCCACTCATATAATGCACCTCACAAACCTTAACCCCAATGCTCTGGAAGTTTATCTCAGCCTCCTAAGCAGGCACGGCTTGATATCCAGGAAGCTTAACAGTAGGAGGGGGGGACCAGACTACGAGATTACCAGGAAGGGTAAGGAGGCGATCTTGAGGATGAGAAAAGTTGCTGAGCTCCTCCCCCTCAGCCGGAGCAAGCAACAAACCATCTAGGCCTGCTAGACTAACCCTATTAGCCAGGTTCTTAGGTCTTTAACTCTCCTGAACAATGTTTTTCAGATCCGAACTCTACATTATTATCATTATTCCAAATTTTTATAGATTGTATATATGAGGTAGGGGTACTTTTGCTTCTTATCTCTCAATGACTCTACACATTCCTCTCTGTAAGACTGTAGAGCCACCTGCCCTCTATTTCTAGGTGGAAAGCATAAACGGTCTAGAAGTTAAAGTCGACGGCGTAACCCTGTCAGGATCTCCTGGCGTATATGTAGAGATGACGCCCTAGAATTGAGGTGATCGTTATGTCGGATATGACCATATGTTTCCGAATTCTCATACATATTCTAAAGAAAAAACAAGCGCAAGGTTATTCCGTAAAGTGATAGTTTAGCAACTTCAAAGAGTATTATTATAGGACTCTCTAAAACCTATACAGTTCATTGGGATGACCTATACGCCTCGACAGAGTTAGACAGCTATGACATAATCGTCATGATGAGACCTATAACACAAAGAAAGAGGGAGGTCCCAGTCGCCACATGGGATTTGAGATGATAGACTGGTTATGGGATGAAAACCCAAAAACCCCAAACAAATAGGGACCCTTGAAAATCCTCAGCAGATGTCTCGCCTAGGAGGAATATGAAGAAGCTCGTAAAAACAATTATCACGGTAACTAGCACAATCAAACTCTTAACAAGAACCCCAGCAGGCACCATATCACTATACCTAACAGACTTTACGGTAAACACTAGGAAGATATTCTCTTTCCACAAACCCGCAGCAGAGCTACAAAACCCATGCTTAGCAGCATTTTATTATATTGTGTTAGAACGTCCCCAAAAAATAAGAAAGACATGTTTAGCGCGCATACCTGAACTCGAGATTTATCATAGCAGAACAGAAAAATCCATCCCTCGTTTGTAAAAACTTTACCTACCAAAGCTCCAGAAACAATGGCACCATACTATTGAACAGGGTTGGATAGAGTGATGAATTTGCGGTTCCACCATGTTAACGGTATGGATTTAGGATTAGGCTTTTTCAGCGAGGTTCGCTTAAGGATCCTTTTATCGCCTTTATTTCAAGCCATTGCTGAACGGTGAACCCGATGAAAAATCTAAGCCAAACGGTTAAAATTCTAGTGAGGATTGTTGCTGTTGCGCTTATTTCAAAGGGGATGCCTAACACGTTGTAGAGGGTTGTCATCGTTATTTCTGGCAGTCCAACTTCAAAGGGCACGCCTAGGGGGATGGATTTTACTGATGAAACTATCGACTGCGTCACGAGGACTATGCCCCAAGAGACGGGGAAGCCGAGAGCTAAAAAGACTAGGTACGATAGGATTAGATGGGATAGCCATGAAAGACTGGACAGGAACGTGGAAGTGGCGACAATTTTCGGGGCGCTTCCAAACTGCTTCATAGATCCATGAAACATTCCAGCAATCCTGACAGTTTCCTCCCTAAGCTTAACTGGCTTCCATCTACCCATGCTGAAGAGTTCAACGATTTTTATAACCCAGTCGATGATTTTCAAAGTCCACTTTTCTTTAACGCATAGAAGGATAACCAAGGCTAGGAAAAATACGGTTAAGGCGATGAAGAGTAGGCTTAAGTTGAAAATTAGAGGGGTTACGAGTCTTTCCGTCAGAAGCATGCCTACGCCTATTAGAATAGTTGCAACGCCCACGCCCATGCTTATCAGCCTATGAGCCACAAGAGAGGCTAAGACTTGGCCGCTTAAACTGTTTCCCTGCTCCCTTACAATCAAATATGCTCTCGAAACTTCGCCGCTAACAGACTCTGCGGGGATAATTATGTCCATGAAGGTTCCGTACCAAACGTAGAGATATGCTTTCCAAACTGAAATTTTGACATGGAGAAAATTTAGGAGGACATGCCAAGCCACCGCGTATAGGAAGGTGTCAACAAGGATTAGGAGGGCTGCCAGGAAGTAGATAGGCATGTTCGTACTCTGGATTGTTACAATTATTTCCGGCAGGTCTACTTGGAACAGGTAGAGGTATATGAGGAAGGAGGCTATGCCTACGACTGGAGGAATTACGATTTTCCATGTAACTTTAGGCTTTACGGAGACCATAGAGGCGCTTCCCGCGATGACTCCAAAAGAGTCCAAACTAAATTATATATTTTCCCAAGAGACTGGGTTTCTCCATTTTCGATAAGGCATTAAGCCACAAGGCAACGAACCATATTCTTCACGTTCTCTCTCGTCCCATTGTAACGAGAATAAGCTTCCCTTTCACCTTCTGAAAACTGTAGAGACCATAAACAGAAAAGCGCTTGAAACAATGATTAATGAACCTCTGATAATGAGATTAATTGAGAAAAAAGAATCCCGGAAGCCGAGCTTGACATGCAGAAAACCAGGGCTAAAAATTTGTATTGTGAAAGATTAGTTAAATTCCTCGACGTAACGGTGGGTATCGCCACGATAGCGACGGTTAAGAGTCCAGCGACAAACTTTACCCCTAAAGCAACGATTAAAGCGACTAGCAGAAGAGAGATGAGATTTTACTTTCCCACATTGATCTTCTGAGATTTCGTCGTCTTCGGAGATGTTTATCAAAGTCGTTTTAGAATAGTTTTTTAACAATGAGAATGATGAGTGTGCACAAGGCGACGGAGAAAACCGTATTGTTGAGTTGAATGTTTAAAATGTTTCCAGCCAAGGCGGCCTCCGCCTCTTCGACCGATAAAAAGAAAAAGGCAACTGCAACGCCTGTAGCAAACACGATAGCGGTTAAGGCTTCAGTCGGCAGCCTTGTTCTTCTCTCGAAGATCCAAATTAAAAATATTCCTAATATGACGAATGAAAAAGCGCCCTTAAGAAATATCAAAACCGTAAAGTAGAGCCATGAATATTCTAGGCAAGGCTAGATGGCTTAAAGGACAGCCACGAGAGACGTCCTCTTTGGCAGCATCAGTGAGCATAATTCTATCGACTAGGATTAAACGAACATCGCCTTAACCTGTAAAAGTCAAAAATCGTTATGATTTACTAGTTTACGAAAAAAAATAAATAGATTTGCATGATAATTTTTGCATTGTATTTGGTGAGTGTTTGAGAAAGTCACGGCTTTCCTTACTTTCTCATCATTCTGCCAAATATAGTGTTCGGTTTAAGAGTGAGGAGCGCATTGAAAAATACGAGAATCAAAAATACTACTCGTATACAAAATTTGACGAGAAAGTCCGGTGAAGCTGAGGCTTTTAAGGGTTTAACCCTGAAAATAAAGGAGGGTTAGCTTATATTGAGGGGATTCGGGTCTGAAGGCAAGAATTTGCTGCTGTTCTTTCTGATTGCCTTTGCTTGGTCCTGGTTTTTCTGGTTTTTGCAAATGTGGGGCTTAAACTTTTATGTAGCGCCTTTCGGCCCATTCGTAGCGGCATTTCTGCTTACGTTCAAGAATGAGGGGAAATTCGGTGCTAAAGAATTATTGAAAAATGGTTTTGATCCTAGAATTGAAAAGATTTGGTATCTTCCTAGTTTCTTGTTGATACCGGCTATTGCCGGTTTTTCCCTTCTTTTGGCAAGGTTGAGCGAGAAGGTAATTCTTGAATCGACAGTGTTATCTCAGCCTTGGATTGTTCTTTGGAATTTTGTCTATATATTTTTTCTTGGAGGGCCCCTTCAAGAGGAATTTGGATGGAGAGGCTATGCGCTTATCCGTCTCCAAGCGCGTTATTCGGCTCTTGTTTCCAGCGTGGTGTTAGGAGTGATATGGGCTATTTGGCATCTACCTTTGAACCTGATGTATTTGACAGGTCCCCAGTACCAAGTTGGAATTGCGTGGCTATCTAGTACAGTTATTCTGTTTGTCTTTGTGTCAATACTTTTCACTTGGATATACAATAACACTGGAGGCAGTATCTTAGCTACTTTAATCTTCCATACAATGCTTAACCTGTCAACTTATGTTGTCTTTCCAGTCTTTGAAACTGAAACTGGCCCAGCCTACTACTTTTTCTCAATAATCGTTGTCGCCATAATTATTTTAGCGATTTTTGGAGCAAAAAGAATGGTTCGAGATAAGAGTCGGGTTAACACTGAAAACAAAATAAGTGACCATTTTGAATAGGTTCATTGTTTATTATTTCAGCTTGGCTCTGCTAATTGGCGGTCTAGCCTATGCTCCGTGGGTTCTGGCTTCGTATGGCATATTTCCGTCTGACCTGATCTTTGTTTTTGTGGTCGTTGGCGGAGTTTCTCCAACTATTGCCGCGCTTATAGTTTCCAAATTTGAGTTTGGAGGAGGCGGAGTGAAATATTTGTTTGGTCAATTCGGCCGTAAGGGCTTTTCAAAATGGTGGTTTTTGGTGGCTGTTCTTGTCCCTTTAGCTCTTGCAACCTGTGCAGTCTTGCTGTGGTCCATAGCTGGAGGAATATATCCTATGGACTTGAGTTTAATCGAGTTTCCGCCGATCCTAATTACGAGTTTCTTGATGAACATGTGGGAGGAAATAGGATGGAGAGGCTATGCTTTACCCGCGCTACAGAAGAAACACAATGTGCTTATTTCAAGTCTAATCGTTGGAGTATTTTGGGCGTTGTGGCACTGGCCGCACTTTTTAGTCAAAGAGAGCGTGATGGCGATCAACTATCATAATTTTCTCTGGTTTACTATTTTTATACTCTTTTACTCGATCTCTTACACGTGGCTTTATAACTCAACTAAAGGAAGCCTGTTCACAGTATCACTATACCATGCATCCACAAACGCAGCAAACACCATACTATTTGTGGAAACAAACATCGCCAGTTTCATCTTTCCACACTATTTTATCATAATCATCGTTTTCGCCTCTATTCTCTTTTTGCGTTTAAATGGTTTTCTTCGCAGTAAAAGAGGGTAATATCAACTAACCCCAGAAGGGTTAGAAAATATAAGCGAAGGGTTCGAATCTGTAAACCAGTGTGATGCTTAATTTCATGGTGTGGATGAAGTTTTCTTCTAAAGCCCGTCAGCGCAGAATTAAATAGCAGATAGTTTGTCCACCATCATCTAAGGCGTATGAAACATTTACGGCTTCCCAAAAACGATTTAAACGGTGAACACCCCATCACCCTCCAGGTGTATTGCATGCTTCTAAGAGGAGGAGAAATACTCGCCAAATGCCTAAAAACTTATGGGGTCGAATACGTCTTCGGACTCCCCGGCCATGGGAACATAGGGCTGATAGACGGCTTCGTCAAGGAGGAGATACCCTACATCATGTTCCACCACGAGACGATTGCCGGGATGGCAGCAGACGGCTACTACAGGGCGACCCGGAGGCCCGGAGTCGTCTGCCTCACCTGTACTCCTGGAGCCCTCAACGCTCAGATAGCCATAGCCACAGCTGCCCATGACTGCTCCGCCGTCCTCTACATAGTCGGCGACATCCCGACAGAGTTCGCGGGCAAAACATGCTACGAGGAGCTCGACTCCAACCTCCCTGACGGGCAGTTCCAGGCTCTGGTCCCAATGTTCAAGAGGAGTTGGAAGGTCTATAGGTTGGAGCTCCTCCCCCAATACGTGGCGAACGCCCTCAACACCGCCCTCTCCGGCAGACCCGGCCCCGTTCTCATCGATATCCCCTTCGACCTGCATAAAGCGAAGGCGGAGATACCTGAAGAGGAGCTAGACATCAAGAGCCGGGTGCCGATGAGCCGCACCCAGGGCGATCCCGAACAGCTCAGGAGGGCGGCTGAGCTCCTCACCAAGGCTGAGAAGCCTATCATTTATGCAGGAGGCGGCGTGAAGATTTCCGGCGCATCAGAGGAAGTGGAGCGCCTCTCGGAGATGCTGAGGATGCCAATCGTCACCTCGATCGCAGGAGCAGGCTCGGTTCCAGAGAGCTACCCGAACGTCGTCGGCTTCATAGGATCCTACGGCAGGAGCTATGCCAACAGGCTCGTGAAAGGGGCAGACGTGATCCTGGCCATAGGCTCAAAGTTCGAGGAGGAGGAGACTGCTATGTGGTCTGGGGAGACGTTCAACATACCCCCATCCAGGCTCATCCAGATCGACGTGCATCCACCCGAGATCGGTAAAAACTATCCTGTAGAGGTGGGTGTCGTAGGCGACGCTAAGAGGACTCTCCAAGCCCTCATAGAGATTCTTAGCTGCGATTTCGGAGGAGAGATCGAGAGGAGGAAAACTCTGAAGCCTGAGTGGATTAGTCTCGTTGAGGAGGAGAAGAAGACCTGGATGGAGAGGCTGAGAACTGAGATGGAATCCGACGAGGCCCCCCTCAACCCTAAGAGGGTGCTGAAGGCTCTTGAGAGGCACTTCCCCGAGAACGGAATCCTCATCGCAGACCCGAGCTGGGCGAGGATCGGCCTGCTCCAGCAGTTCGAGATGCCGGGTCCAGATAGGTGTTACATCGTCGGCGGAGCCCTCCCCATCGGATGGAGCACAGCAGCCGCCCTCGGCATCGCGCTGGGGAGACCTGAAGCTAGGGTGGTAGCCGTCACCGGAGACGGGGGCTTCCTCCTCAACGTCCAGTCCGTCGCCACAGCCGTCGAGTATGGAATCCCAGTCGTCTGGATCATCCTAAACAACTACAGCTACAACGCGATCGCCGTCCTCCAGAGGGCCTACTTCGGCGGGAGGAGTACTGGAGGAGACTTTATCCTCGGGGAGACCGGTGAACCATACACGCCGGATTATGTGAAGATCGCTGATGCGTTCGGAGCCGAAGGCCTCGTCGTCGATGAGCCGAACAAGATTGACGACGCCCTAAATAGGGCCTTCCAGTCCTGCAAGCCTTTCGTACTAGACTTCCGCGTCAGTAAGACAGGGTCTAGGCTCTACAGAACGGGGCCGGTCACCTGGGAATACTACTGGTCGAAGGATAGAGAGTAGAGAAATTACGTTCAAGAAACCCACTATAAACATGAGGGCTTCTCCTCATTGCCAGTAATTCTAGATCATGGCGCCCAATCTTTGATCAAGATGGTTTATCAATGTACTAAAAACTCCCCTTCGCCTCTTTTCCAGAGTGGAGATTTAACCCTCAGCATACGCAAAACTTTTCTCTTTAAATCCTAAGAAAAAGATCCTCTTAGCTTAGAGTCTTTTCAATCAATTCAAACTTGGAGAGTCAAACGGACCTGGTCAGACATGTATACATGTACAGAAGGAGGGGAGTATGAAGGTTATGGAAGCGTCAATTCTCGAGGAATTAACTTGAGTGGTTTGGTAAGACATCTTCGGAACTTGTTTTTAAGCTAGTTACTAAGCATACTACAACAGCCTAGTATGGCTTATTTAAACCCATTCTTGGATCCCAAATTCAAGCATGCTATCAGTAAAAAGGAAGGTTTTACAACTGATGTCTCAAAGCTGTGTAGAATGAAAAATGAGTGTTCCATCATAGTTCGCAGTCACATGCTAAGACCCCTGTGAAAGGAACCAGTCAATTTACCGACTTGATGCGAATATACTTTGCACCAGATGCTCATGTTGGCGGGGCTCAAATAATATTAAATACAATTTCAACGATTTTTAGTCATGGCTTCTGGAAAAGGGAAAGCCTCGGAGGAGAAGGTCAAATTAACTCGAGAGCTTAAGGAATATGTCAAATCATACACTCCATGGCAGACTAGCGCAGACCTCGTGGGGATAATCCCCGTGGAGCGACTTGATGAGATACCTAGTATCAGGCAAGATTGGATGAATACATCCACCATAAAAACGACGGAGCAGATGGAGGACGCCAAATCAGTCATAGTCCTTGGGTATCATGCCTCGGATGACATCTACGAGGCTATAGTTAGGAGAGGGAATGGAATAGAGATCTTCGGGTACCCTCCCAACGATAACGTAAGAAAGGTGCTCCACTACCTTAAGGCGAAAGGATTTGAGGCGATGATAGCCGATGACAGGCTGCCGAAGAAGCAGATGGCTAGGCTGGCGGGATTCGGCAACTATGGGAAAAACGCTCTCCTGATTAACCCGAAATATGGCCCATGGGTGAGGTTGGGCGCGATAGTCACAGACGCCGAGTTCGTTTATGACGAGCCGTTCGAGAGGGATCTCTGCGGAGAATGTGAGAAATGTTTAAAGGCCTGCCCGACCGGCGCGCTGACTCCTTTCAGGGTCGACTATACGAGGTGCCTCGTTAACCCTACCTCAGAGGAGTGGGTTAGATTGATCTCTGGTGAGTTAAAGTACAGTGATAAGGTGGGCGACGTAAAGGACATCGATAAGGTTTTTGACATTCACAGCCCTAGGTTTACGGATAATTCGAGGCTGATGTGTACGACTTGTCAAAGGGCTTGCCCTTACGGGAGGAAAGAACGAGGGCTAGAAAAGTAAAGCGTGTTTCGAGGATTATCCTTACTCAAATCTCTATCTGATTCTGTGCTTGATATGCTATCACCGACTTGGTTGAGACCTACCAATTCAAGAATGGTGAGGTTGATCAACACTAAGATATATTACTCATTCAAGACTGACCTATCAAATAGTACCTTACAGTCTAGACCCTGATTCGTTGCCGCCAGCATATGTGTCCGTATTCACTTATTATAATCATCAAATTGTAAAAAAATGACTAGCATACATTCTTCCTTATTCCCAGTTATCCTTAAGAGAAAAACTACTCTAATTTAAATCAGTTTTTACAAGCCTACTGTAAACAGAAATATCTGTAAGGGTGTTTGAAAGCATGATTTTCCGAAGAAATTCTGCAATCCACTTTCCAATTCGGTTAAGAGACACTTATATTTTGATTATGCTTCCATCTTTGAAACTCACCATAATAAGTTCATTTTTTCGAGGATGTGAACTGCTAATGTAAAGTAGAAGAGCATTGTTAAGGGTACATGCAACATTCTCCAATAATCTTTTATGATTTTAGTTTTCAAATATCGCCCTAATATTCCAGTAATAACTATTACAGCCATTAGGAGAAAAGTGAAGAAGCTGATGAAGTATCCTGGCATTAAAACTTGTATTTTGTTGATTATATGAAAGGCAACTAAACCTAGGGAAAGCGTCCCCATTACGCAGTGGGCCAACAGCCAAGTTTTAATGTTTCTCGGAAAGCCCCTCTTGAGGGCTGAGTAGAAGGTTGAAACAGCAAAGACCATGAGCCCAGCCCACCCAAACCAGTGAGCAAGATCTCTTGGAAAGATCCTGTAAGACCCTCTTTGTTGACGCCTAGCCTCAGGTCCTACGTTAAAGACTATAAAGGCTGTAAACAACAGCAGAGACAGAACAAAGACCATCAGAAAAAAAAGACTTGCTCAAATTCTCTTCCATTTTCATTAAAGGATTATATTTTATAAAATTGTACCTTGAAAAATGGAGTTGAGATATATAATCTTTCCAATCAGTAACTTCAACGTTCCTGTAGTATCGTATAGGTTTGAGAAATTTTCTGAGATTTCTAAAAAAGTATTTTCATGAAGCCCCTTTTTCAGCTAATCTAAGTATGAGATAGGCAAAAGTTAAGATGGCTACCCCCACCGATTCTATTAGGATAAATATATGAAAAACAGCCGCGTTCATGGGGTCTGCCATGTCTCTCCCAATCAAAGAGATTGGGATGACAGACATAGATATCATCGTTAATCCAGTGAAGAATATGATGCTATAGGTTATCTCCTTCCAGTCCATATCATCAAACCGCTAGTATGCGAATATAAATTAATCTTAAGACTTGACGATTTATCGGCATTTTACTTGAGAAACTATTTTCCAGTTTTTCTCCATCTACTTGATTAATTTGCAACTTTGCAAAAGGCGTGCTGGAATAGACGCCACCTTGATTTTTCCGTTTCTGAAATCTCTTTGCATCGAGGGGATATCGTAACCATAATCTTTCTCACATATTTTCATCAACTCTTTTCCTTGACTGATCCCATAGGATAAGACGAGTTTTATACCTCGCCTCGCAATCCCGTTTTTGATCACTTTACAGTAATAGTCTTCGAAAATTCTTGGGATCCAGTTAAGGTTGTGCTCCCAACATTTGATGAACGCTTCACCCTGTCTTGGAGACATCCCGTCCAAGGTGAACGAGACTGAACGATCCTTGAGACCCCCCATCGAGACCAAGAAGAGGGGGATAATGAGGCTTCTGAAGGGTCTAAGCTCTTCTATGAGTTCGATAGTCTTGACGGCATCCTCATCCGTCTCCCCTGGAAGACCTATGATGATGGTCGAGACCGATATCCAAGCGTTATCCGAGAGGGTTTGGAAAGCGTCCACGACAACTTTAGGCCACTCCCTGGGGCTGAAGGGTTTGCACTTCCCTGCCAGATGCCTCTGTATCAGCCTTGGGCTCCCTGTCTCTATCCCTGTTTGACCACTGATGTAACGTCTATCTGATCCCGCATTTAGAATATTTGATATCTCTTCAACTACTTCAGGCGCACTCGCCACCGAGGATAGTGCAAAGTGACTTATACCGACGCTGTTCACTCCCGGATGATTCTTCACAGCTTTAAAGAGATGATAGACGGCTTCCTTGTTTACATCGAGCCCTTTGGCGCCATACTTCAACACGTCCTCCGCATGTAGAAGAGGCATCTTCCCCGCCCTAAGGTTGACCTCCACCTCCTTCAAAATATGCTCAATGGGCAGGCAGCGATAACGCTGTAGGGTCGGCTCGCAGAAGCTGCAGCCTCTACCGCATCCTCTAGCAACCTCCACTATACCGTTAATCGTTGGCCCCGCAATTATAGGAATCTCCTCCTCGTTTACAACTTCTCCGTAAACTACCCCTGGCAATTGTTCCCCATTTATCGCTTTATCGAACAAGAGTCCTACGATCTTCTCAGCTTCACCGATAACTACGCAGTCTATACCAAGCCCTCTCCTAGTCTCATCGTCTTCAAGCTGCCAAGCGCCAGGTCCGCCGACTATAATCTTGGGCTTATAAGCTTGTATGGCTGGATTCTCCAGTAACTCGCGGAACTTCGCCGCCATGTAGGCTTCTCCGCCGAAGAGCTGAGTAAAAGTGGAAGTTGCTGGACCGATTCCGAGAGGATCATTCTCCGTTATTCCGATGACTTTAGTTTTCGAACCGACTACTTCCCCTAAAAAATCGGGGTGCGCAACGGTTATTTCATCTCTCTTGAATCCGTAGGATAATAGAGCGGCTTCAATTTTTCTGGTTCCACATGGAGCATATTTTACAACTCCCCTATTCACCTCAACGGAAGGGCAGAAAATGGAGAAGTATAGAATATCTGGGATGATCCCGCGGGGCACGCAAGCGCTGAAGCCTAGAAAAATACCTCCATTATACTCGCTCATGAGGGTTCGATCAGCCGTTAAAACGATCTTATACCCGCCAGTCTTTTTATTTGCCAAGACCTTCCACCTCTAGCCACGCGAAGACTATGTTCTAATTTGCAAATCATTTAAAATTCGATATATATACCTTTTGTTGGTGAAAGATATAACGCAAAAAACCTTAGCAGACATAGTAGAGATTTTCCTTTCGAAGAAGAGAGTTGAATGTCAATACGAATTTTAGAATAGTAATCAGATGCACGGAAATTGACACTATAGATGTAGCTGGAAAAATCGAGTATGTTCCTCAAGGGAAAAAGAGAAAATTGGAGAACAATTCAGGAAACCTAAATTTGCTCTATGCTTCAAATGTTTGGAATTATGCGCATTCCAATTGAATAGGAGAAAAATAATCGACTCGAAAGAGGGGGGCGAGGGATAGGAGATTTAGAGTGGAGCATATCTTTTTAGTTCAATGTATGGAGGAGGGGGTTCTTGGACGTCAATTAAAGCGGATGCATTTCTTCGCTTCCATGAGCCCTTTTAGGGTTCAGGTGAAAACGGACGCTGGAGAGATCACATCTTAGTAAAAAACACGCCTCCTTGGCTTGTAGACTCAGTTTTCTTTCTGCTCACTCAACAAATCTGCGATAACCCTTCTAATTGGATTGCTGAAAAGCTCACGCACCCTCAAAAGAAGATTTTTCCCTTTTTCAGTTAAACAGTAGTACCGCAGCTCCCGCCGACCCTTTTTCATCCATTCGCCAACCACGAAGCCTTCATCTTCTAGCTGGTAGAGGAGCGGATATAAATTGCTTGGCTTCAACTTCTGACCAGTCAATCTTTTAACTTCTTTGATGAGCTCATACCCGTGTATCGGACCTTGGGATATGAGCCAAAGTATAAGCGGTCTCTCGAGGCCATGAAAAAAGGCATCGACGGCATCAACCATAGTGTTCTCTATATAAATGATATTTTAAATTTTGATATATCAACTTTGTGTAATATTAATTTGGAAAGAAGTTAATAATAGTATGAAACATAATCAAAAAAGACCCCCTTGAGGCATAGACTTTATGTCTGAAGTGGAAAGGAACATGGTTAGAGCCACTGTTAGAGGCTTCAGCAGAGCTGTTATCTTATGGCTTGTTAATCAGAAGCCCGTATCCGGCTACAGGATCGTCAAGGAGATAGAGAGACTAACAGGACAAAAATCTCATTCAGGAATAGTATACCCTCTCCTATACGAGTTAGAAGAAAGAGGTTTCATAGCTGGTGAATGGACACAAAAAGGTAGACGACGCATAAAACAATATTCAATAACCGAGAATGGAACAAAATTGTTGAATCGTTTGCGTGAGCTTTTTGAGATGCCTGTAAAAGAAGTGCTAAAAGACCTTATCGGAGAAGACTCTGAATAGAACAAACTCCGAGAATTAAAACCAAGTTTTAATCTCACCCTAACATCACTGTTTTAAAAGTTTACAGGGCTCACCACCAAACAGCCACTCCTCACAACCCATAATACTCTTAATCACAGCAGAAAAACCACAACAAAGAATTATGATATGAAAAAGAAGACAAAACACATGGAGCAGAAAAAATGATGTAATTTCCATTATGATAACTGTAACTTAACCGAATCCTCTTGACGAAAAGCAAATTAAAGGGAAAAAGAT